>JALHRH010000032.1 GCA_022841565.1 Mycobacterium sp.
GGGCCACCGGCGGACACACCGACATCGACACCCTCACCCTGACCTGCGCCCCCCACCACAAACTCATCGGAAAAGACTGGACCACAACCAAACTCCCCAACCACCGCACCGCCTGGACCCCACCCACCCACCTCGACCGCGAAAGACCCCGCACCAACAACTACCACCACCCCGAACGGCTCTTGGGGAGCAAGGAGGACCCGTAGCCGGTCTGCTACGCACCCACCACACAGAACTGGTTGCCTTCAGGATCGGCCAGCACCACCCAGTGGATGCTGTCGCCGAAACTGTGCCGCGCGATCTCGCTGGCACCGGCCTGGGTCAGCCGAGCAACCTCGGCCTCCATATCGTCAGCTGCGAAATCGAGATGGACGCGGTTCTTGCCCGGGGTCGGATCTGCCACCTTCTGGAACGCCAGCCGCGGCCCTTCGGGCCTTGCCACTGCGATGAATTCGCCAGGGAACAGCACATGCGTGGTGCCGCCGAAATGCTCGGCCCACCATCCGGCCAGCGTCACCGGGTCGGTGCAGTCGAAGGTGACCATCTCTATGTTGAGCGCCATACACCGGACACTATGCCTCGGGCGCGAGAAACGCATGCAGTGCCGCCGCATACGCGGCCACATCGTGGGCACCCATCAGCTCCCGCGCGGAATGCATGGCCAGTTGGGCGGCGCCGACATCGACCGTCGGTATTCCGGTGCGCGCCGAGGCCATCGGACCGATTGTCGAACCACACGGCAGATCGGCCCGGTGCTCGTAACGCTGCAGCGGCACCCCCGCCTGCTCGCAGGCAACGGCGAAGGCCGCGGCGGTGCGTCCATCGGTGGCGTAGCGCAGATTCGGGTGCACCTTGAGCACCGGTCCCCCGTTGACCGCGATTTGGTGGCCGGGCTCGTGCCGCTCCGGGTAGTTGGGGTGCGTGGCGTGCGCCATGTCGGCAGACGCCAGCAACGAGGCCGGCAGCAACCGCAGGAAGTCTTCGCGGCCGCCGCCGGCGGCCAAGACGATTCGTTCCAGAACGGTGCCCAGCAGGTTCGATTGCGCGCCGTGATCGGACGTCGAGCCCACCTCTTCATGATCGAAAAGCACCAGCACAGGTACGAATTCGCCCGCCGGTTCCAGGGCCAGCAGGGCTTCCAAGCCCGCGTAGCAGCTGGCTTGGTTGTCCAACCGCGGGGCGCTCAGCAGGCTGCCGTCGGCGCCGGTCACCGTCGAGGGCGTCAGGTCGTGCGTCATCAGGTCCGCGGACAGCACGTCATCGGCAGCCACTCCCGCTCGCTCGGCCACGTACCCAACAAACGACGCGCTACCCACGCCCCAGACGGCGTTGAGGTGTCGCTGCGGATCCAGCGTCAGCGACTTGCGGTCCTCGGCCAGGTGGATGGCCAGCTGCGGCACCCGCAGGATCGGCTCGTCGATCCGGACCAGTCGATGGCTCACCCCGCCGCCGTCCCGTACCGACAACCGTCCGCTGACACCCAGGTCGCGATCCAGCCAGGAGTTCAGCCACGCGCCGCCGTAGGGCTCCAGCGCGACCACCTTCCAGCCGGCCACCGAACGGTCCGGGTGTTGCTTGACCCGCAGGTTGGGGCTGTCGGTGTGCGCGCCGACGATCCGGAACGGAGTCGGGCCGGCACGTCCGCTCCATGCGACCAGCGATCCGGCACGGACGACGAAATAGCGGCCCGGCTGTTCGGGCCAACGATCAAACTCACTGAGCTCTGCGTATCCCGCGTCGAGCAACCGGGCGGCCGTCGTACCGCACGCGTGGAAGGGCGACGGGGACGCATCGATGAATTCACCCAGGCCGGGGGCGGTGGCCACCATGCAGCCAGGTTAAGCACCGCGCCCGGTACGAGGGCATTAGGGTCATGCCTGTGTCCGCTGTTCAGCCGCAGCCCATCCTTGCGCCCTTGACCCCAGCCGCGATCTTTCTGGTGGCTAACATCCACGACGGTGGCGAAGAGACCGTCCACGCCGCACTGCCCGACATCTCAGGTTTGGTGCGGGCGATCGGATTCCGTGACCCGACCAAAAGACTGTCGGCGATCACGTCCATCGGTTCCGACGCCTGGGACCGGTTGTTCTCCGGGCCGCGGCCCGCCGAACTGCATCCGTTCACCGAACTGACGGGGCCGCGTCACACAGCTCCCGCGACCCCTGGCGACCTGCTGTTCCACCTTCGGGCCCAGACCATGGACGTGTGCTTCGAACTGGCCGGCCGCATCCTCAAGGCGATGGCCGGCGCGGTCACCGTGGTCGACGAGGTGCACGGCTTCCGCTTCTTCGACAACCGCGACCTGCTTGGTTTCGTCGACGGCACCGAGAACCCGGATGGCCCAGTTGCCTTCAGCGCCACCACAATCGGAGACGAAGACCCCGACTTCGCCGGCTCCTGCTACGTCCACGTGCAAAAGTACGTCCACGACATGACGTCCTGGGATTCGCTGTCGGTCACCGAGCAGGAACGGGTGATCGGGCGAACCAAGCTGGAAGACATCGAACTTGACGATGATGTCAAGCCGTCCAACTCACACATCGCGCTCAACGTGATCACCGACGAAGACGGCACCGAGCTCAAGATCGTGCGGCACAACATGCCCTTCGGCCAGGTGGGCAAGGGCGAATACGGCACCTACTTCATCGGGTATTCGCGCAACCCGGCGGTGACCGAGCGACTGCTGCGCAACATGTTCCTCGGCGATCCGCCCGGCAACACCGACCGGGTGCTCGACTTCTCCACCGCCGTCACCGGCGGGTTGTTCTTCGCCCCCACCGTCGACTTTCTCGATGATCCACCGGCCCTGCCCCAATCGCCGGTTTCGGCTTCGGCCGCGGCTCCAACCTCGCACGACGGCACACTCTCGATCGGCAGCCTGAAAGGAACCTCATGAACAATCTGTACCGCGACCTGGCGCCGATCACCGAATCAGCCTGGGCGGAAATAGAATTGGAGGCAGCGCGGACATTCAGGCGGCACATCGCCGGTCGCCGGGTCGTCGACGTGAGTGAACCCGGCGGACCGGTGACGGCGGCAGTCAGCACGGGGCGACTCATCGACCTGGAATCGCCCACCGACGGCGTCATCGCTCACCTGCGTGACAGTCGGCCGCTGGTCCGGCTGCGAGTCCCATTCACCCTGTCACGCGACGAAATCGACGATGTGGAGCGTGGTTCCAACGAATCGGACTGGGAGCCGGTCAAGGCAGCCGCCAAAAAGCTGGCGTTCGTGGAGGACCGCGGCATCTTCGAGGGATACGCCCCCGCGTCCATCCAGGGCATCCGCAGCTGCAGTTCCAACCCTCCCCTGACCTTGCCGGACGACCCGCGCGACATCCCCGACGTGATCGCCCAGGCTTTGACGGAACTGCGGCTGGCCGGCGTCGACGGGCCCTATTCGGTGCTGTTGTCGGCCGACGCCTACACCAAGGTGAGCGAGACCACCGAGCATGGTTATCCGATCCTCGAACACCTGAACCGGCTGGTCGACGGGGACATCATCTGGGCGCCGGCCATCGACGGCGCATTCGTGTTGACCACCCGCGGCGGCGATTTCGACTTGCAGCTGGGCACCGACGTGTCGATCGGCTACCTCAGTCATGACGCCGACACCGTACGACTCTATCTGCAGGAGACCCTGACGTTCCTGTGCTACACCGCCGAGGCGTCGGTAGCGCTCTCGGCACCCCGAGACTAGGCGTCATGTCGACGTTCAGCGGCTACACGGCGTTGGTCACCGGCGCTACCTCGGGGATCGGCCGCGCAATAGCGCTGCAGCTCGCGGACCGGGGCGCCGAGGTAGTGGTACACGGGCGCGATGGGCAGCGCGGCATCGAGGTAGTGCAAGAGATCGAAAACAGCGGCGGAACAGCGCGTTTCGTCGCCGCTGAGCTCAACGATCCCGCCGACGTGCGACGGTTGGCCGGCCAAGCCGGCCAGGTCGACATCCTGGTCAACAACGCCGGCGTCTTCATCTTTGGCGACACAATTGACACTGACGACGCCGTCTTCGATGAACACGTGAATGTCAATGTGCGCGCCCCGTACATTCTGGTACAGGAACTGGTGCCGGGGATGGCCGAACGGGGCCGCGGCGCCGTCGTCAACATCAGCACGCTCGCCGCCTCGGCGCCGAAACGCAAAGGCGGGATCTACGGCGCCACCAAGGCCGCGCTGGAACTCCTGACCAAGGTGTGGGCCGACGAATTCGGTGCGTCCGGCGTGCGCGTCAACGCCGTGGCCGCCGGCCCGACCGACACCCCCGGAACCGAGGCGGCCCCAGGTCTGCTGGAAAAGTTGGCGGGGGTCACCGCACTGCGCCGCATCGCCGATCCCAGTGAGATAGCAAGCGCAGTGATCTTTCTCGCCTCCCCCGACGCAAGTTACGTCAACGGTTCGATCTTCAATGTCACCGGCGGCGAGACCTCCTTCGCCCGGTAGCTACATGCCCAGCACCGGGTCGCTGCCGGGAGCCGCCAAGCAAATCGGCACTTCGCCCGGCTCGGGTAACGCCAACGGCAGTCGGACATGGGTGGTCGTCCCGGCAACGACGCTGGTTGCGCACCTGTGGCGCCGCACCGGCAGGAGGATTGCGTCGGCACGTCGCGAATTACGAAAGACCAGCACATCTACGAACAGCGGAGGATGTGACGTATGGGCACCATCGTGAGCAAGCCACCACCTGTGCTGGTGTTCGATGTGAACGAGACATTGATCGACATCGAATCCTTGGCACCATTGTTCGACGATCTGTTCGGTGATCGACGAGTGTTGCGGGAGTGGTTCAATCAACTGGTCATGTACTCGATGACGGCAACACTGTCCGAGCGCTACCTCGACTTCGCGACGCTGGCTACCGGGATCCTGCGAATGCTGGCCGACATCTACCAGGTGCGGGTCACCGACGACGACGTGAAGCGCATTACCGCGGGCATGCGCAGGTTGCCCGCGCATCCAGATAGCGCCGCGGGTCTGACGCAGTTGCGCGACAACGGCTTTCGACTGGTCACCCTGACCAATTCGCCACGAGATCCCGCAGTGTCGACCCCGTTGGACAACGCGGGCTTGTCCGAGCTCTTTGAGCGCCAGTTCAGTGTCGATGCCTGCCAGGCATTCAAACCCGCACCGTCGGTCTACCGGCACGTATGCCAGGAACTCGACGTGGCGCCCGCCGATTGCATGATGGTCGCGTCGCACGTGTGGGATCTATTGGGCGCGCAGAACGTTGGCTTCAGTACCGCGCTGATCACTCGTCCCGGCAACGCGCTGCTACCGGTCGACGCGCTACCGCAACCGGATGTCGTGGCTCACGACTTGCGCGAACTTGCCCGGCGCCTGTTGCACCCGCATTCGAAAGGATTTGACTGATGCCGGCAAGAGAATACGACGGTGGGGTGCTCGGGCTGGTCCAGTCGGACAGAAATCGGCATCGATATCGAGATCGGCGAGGTCGTTACGGGCGCCCAACTGTCCGCCGACGGATACACCGCCCGGGCGCGGATGATGATCGACGTCGACACGCACCACATGCTGGGCGTGACACTGGTCGACCCCGGGGTGGCCGAGCTGCGCGGCCACCATCGCCGTCGTCGGCCAGGTGCCTGCCTAGCGTTTGTGGCACACCGTGCCGTGCTTTCCTACCATCAAGGAACGGTGGCTGAGACTTCTTGAGGCTTATCGAGACTCGGTTCTTGTAGTCGTCTGACAAAAGGAGACCTGATGGAAGGGTTTCACCCCGACTTCGAAACGCAGCACCGCGATGTGCGTCGCAAGCGGGTCCATCACATCAGAGCGTCCGAACTCGATTCCGGCACCGCACAGACCGACGGGTTGCAGCGCTTTGCCGCCATCAGCGGAAAGTCGGTCGGCGCGGAGCAGCTATGGATGGGCGAGACGTACATTGAGCCGGATACGGCGTCGGGCAATCACCACCACGGCGACTCGGAGACGGCGATCTACGTACGAAGCGGCAATCCGGAGTTTGTCTTTCACGACGGTGCGCAAGAGGTGCGCATCAGGACTCAACCGGGTGACTACATCTTCGTGCCGCCGTTCGTGCCACACCGCGAGGAGAATCCCGACCCGACCACGCCGGCCGAGGTCGTCATCGCCCGCAACAGCCAAGAGGCCATCGTGGTGAACCTGCCGGAGCTCTATCCGCTGTGAGCTACGTTCAGTACACCGCGATACCCACCTGACACGCGGTAGCTTGGTGTTCCACCAGCGTCCGGGACGGTACACGTTCTCCGCCACACTCCCCCCGCACCGTCGCCACGCCGGGCGCTGGATAAATCGAAAGTGGACTCTAAACAATGAATTCCGACACTCGATTCGGCCTCATCCTGGCGCTCACGGTCAATGGCCTAGCGGTGAGCGCTTATCGCGACATGGTTACCGTCTCCCGGAAAGCCGAGCAGTACGGCTTCGATTCGGTGTGGTTGTGCGACCACTTCCTCACGATCAGTCCAGATGACTACGTCAAAGACGCAGGCATTAGCGGCATTTCCGACGATGGCGATCCAAGCGCGCCGCCCAGTTCCCTTCCGCTGCTGGAGTGTTGGACGGCGCTGAGCGCACTGGCGCGGGATACCACCCGAGTGCGCCTGGGCACCAGCGTGCTGTGCAACTCCTACCGCCACCCTTCGGTGCTGGCAAAGATGGCGGCCACACTGGATGTCATCTCCGACGGTCGCCTGGATCTCGGGTTGGGGGCCGGCTGGTTTCAGCGCGAGTTCGATGCCTACGGGATACCGTTCCCGCCGGTGCGCGATCGGGTTTCGGCGCTCGCCGAGTCACTGCAAGTGATCAAGGCCGTGTGGACCGAGCCGAACCCGACTTTCGCCGGCCAGTTCTACACCTTGAACGGCGCCATCTGCGATCCACCCCCGGTGCAGCGGCCCCATCCGCCGCTGTGGATCGGCGGGGAAGGCGATCGCGTGCACCGCATCGCCGCCAAGTCCGCCCAGGGCCTGAACGTGCGGTGGTGGTCGCCGCAACACATCACCCAACGTCGCGACTTCCTGAGCCGGGCCTGCGAGTCAGCCGGCCGAGACCCGCAGACGCTGCGCCTCTCGGTGACGGTGCTGCTGGCGCCCACCGACTCCGACGAGCAGGAGGCACGAATCCGCGCCGAGTTCGCTTCCATCCCCGCGTCGGGGCTGATCATCGGATCCGTCGACAGCTGCGTCGAGCGCATCCGCGAGTACTCGCGCTGCGGCATCGACCAATTCCTGTTCACGATTCCGCACGTGGTTCAATCCGACTATCTCGATACCGTTGGGCGCGAGATCATTCCCCTGATCAAAACGGCATGAACTGGGACACTCAGCGAATTCTCAACTGATTCTTCGGAAGTCTTGGCCTTGACTCAAGGCTCCGCATAGCCGGATGGCGGAGGATGGGGCTATGTCTGCGTCGAAGGAGTCTGAGCCGATGGCCGAGCCGTTGAGCACGAGTCTGATCGAACGCTACCTGTGCACCCGGGCACGACGCTACTTCCGCGGCCGGCACGACGGCGAGTTCTTCTTCGTCCTGCACACCGACTTACGCCTGCATGTCCATCTCGAAATTCCGCCTCTGCACCCAGACGTGGTCACCATCCGTGTCACCCCGGCATGCTTCTTTCCCGCCGCCGAATACGACCGGTTGACGGCATTTGCCGGCGCCTGGAATGACCAACATCGGGACGTCACCGCGATCGTGCACGGTTCGTCCGACCCACAACGCATCGGCGTGATGGCCGAGCAGTCTCGGTGGATCGGCGAGCGGGTCCGATTCGACGATCTCGCGGCATTCGCGGATCGCGCCACTGCGGCGGCCATCGACCTATTCAGCCGGGTGACGCCGACCTCCGAACTAGCCTCGCCGCCGCTGCTGCTCGACGCCAGCTGAGGCGCGCGCACCTGGTCAGGCGGCCAGCACCGCGTCCAGAGCCGAATAGAACAGACCCAGGCCGTCGTCAGAGGGGCCCGTCAACGCTTCGATGGCGTGTTCGGGATGCGGCATCAAGCCCACTACCCGCCCGTTGGCTGAACTGATGCCGGCAATGTCGCGCTCTGAGCCGTTGACGTTGTCGCGGTAGCGAAACACCACCCGTCCGTCGCCTTCCAGTTCGTCGAGCACCTGCTTGGGCGCGACATAGCGCCCTTCGCCTGACTTCAGCGGAATCAACAAGTCGGCATCGATCTCGAACCGCGACGTCCACGCGGTCGACGTCGACGCGACGCGCAGCCAGACATCGCGGCAGATGAAGTGCAGGCCCACATTCCGCGTCAGGGCGCCCGGGAGCAGGCCTGCTTCACAGAGCACCTGAAACCCGTTGCAAATACCCAACACCGGCATACCTCGGCCGGCTGCTGCGACCACTTCGCCCATGACCGGAGCGAACCTGGCGATCGCACCGGCGCGCAGGTAGTCGCCGTAGGAAAAGCCGCCGGGTACCACCACGGCGTCGACCCCCTTGAGGTGGGCGTCGGCGTGCCACAGGCTGACCGCTTCGGCACCCACCAGACGCGCCGCACGTGCGGCATCGACGTCGTCGAGGGTTCCCGGGAATGTGATGATGCCGATTCGTGCCGTCACTGCGTGTCCCGGCTGACGGTCCAGTCCTCGATCACCGGGTTAGCCAGTAGCGATTCCGCAATCTCGGCGAGCTGGGAGTCATCTATCGTGTCGTCGACCTCTAACTCAAATCTCTTGCCCTGACGGACATCTGAGATTCCGGGGTGGCCCAGTCGGCTCAGCGCACCGACTATCGCCTGACCCTGCGGGTCAAGAATCTCCGCTTTGGGCATGACATGCACGACCACCCGGGCCACCGCGTTCCTCCTCAGATCTGACGGGTCGGCGCCAACTCTACCGACCTCCGCAGCACCTAGTTGTCTAGGCGACCAGAACCAACCCGTCGCCGCCCAGCTCAGCGATGCGGCGGTGCGCTTCTCCGTGCGGGTCCAGGGCGGCGTCGCTGAGGGCGGTCCAGGCGGTGAGCTCGAAGGGACGGCCGGCCAGCCCGGACGCTGCCCGGGCAGCACGGGCCGCCGCGACCAGTTCGCCGAGTCGCGGGTGGTCCAGCGCAACGTTCATGGCGTCACACCGGAGACCGGCGATCTCGGCCAGGGCCACACTGTTGACCCCGAGCAATACCGGCGGACGGGGAAGCGGCAGCGGGAAACCGGCCCAGCGGTCCGCCCGATCCGGATCCCACTGGGCGTCGCACAGGTCGAGTACGTCGACCAGGCGCCGGTGTCGCGCCGGCATCGAGTCGCTCAGCGGGATGTTCAGCAGCTCGTGCTCGCGGGATCGCCTGGTACCGGGTGCCGCGCCGGCGCCGAGGCCGAACACGAATCGCCCGCCGCTGATTTCCTGAACCGAAGCCGCTGCCGCGACCGCCACTCCGGCCGGCCGGTTGGCCGCGTTCACCACCAGGGTGCCGATACCGATGGTGGACGTTGCGGCCGCCAGCGCGCCGGCCAACGTGAAGCACTCCAACATTCGGGTCCCGGACAGCATCGCGCCGGACAGGTGGTCGAAAACCCACGCTCTACCAAAGCCTTCGGCTTCGGCCCGCAATATGTTGTCCCGAAGCTGCGGCCAGGGATGGTTGGCCGCACTGTAGAGAACGTCGAGGTTTACCATGCGTTGCGCCTGCCGTCTGATCTGTTGTGTTGAAACATATTTCGACTATGGACAGGAGGCGATGTAGGCCTCGCACAGCGAGGCGGTCAGAGCGTCCAGCACGGCGGCATCGTTGAGAACCGGCCACGGCACCTGCGGCGTCCCGGCCACCCACAGCGTGAGTTCGCTGATCGTGCTGCTCGCCACGTGCGCAACCAGGTAGGTGTGCATGACGATAGGCCCACTGATCACGGCGGCCATCCGGGTCGGTTCGTCGTCGGTGACCGACGGCGACTGTGCGGGCGCCCCAAGCTGACAGCCCCGCACTGCTCCAACGGCGTTGCCGAACACCGCCGCAGCCAGGGCGCCGCCGCGAGCGGTGTCCCCACGCCAGTGGATGATTTGGGCCTGCAACTGCCATTGACCAGCCGGCCCGGCGACCGTGGCACGGGCGGCGACCGCAGCGTTGCGGCTGTCCTGCGGGGACGCCGTGGTGTTGCACACCTGCTCGAACTTGAACCGGGGCCCGCCAGTGAGCACGCTGCCGGTCACCGCGGTCCCGATACCGGCCAGCGCCGGCCAGTTGTAGACCGCGTGCAGTGGGATCGACCGCTGGCCGATCCACGCGGTATTCGGAATTTGATCGCACACCGGCGGGCAGGTTTCCGGCTCCGCCTGTGCGGGTGTCACCGCGACGAGCGTGATCGCGAAGCTACCCGCGACCATCATCGTCGCCAGAAACAATCTGAGCTGCGTGGGCCCCATCAAGGCACAATCGTAGACATGCAACTGACGCATTTCGGACATTCCTGCTTACTCGCCGAGTTCGGTCAGACCAAGATCCTTTTTGATCCCGGCAGTTTCGCCCACGGCTTCGAGGGAATTACCGGCCTGTCGGCCATTCTGATCACCCACCAACATCCCGACCACGTCGACGTATCGCGGCTGCCGGCGCTGCTCGATGTCAACCCGGACGCCGTGCTGTATGCCGACCCGCAGACCGCCGCGCAACTCGGTGAGCCGTGTCAGGCGGTGCACGTCGGCGACGAACTCGCGGTCGAGCAACTCAGTATTCGGGCCGTGGGTGGGCGGCATGCCGTCATCCACCCGGAAATCCCGGTGATAGAGAACATTTCGTTTCTGGTTGGCGATGGCGAACACCGCGCCCGGTTGATGCATCCCGGTGACGCGTTGTTCGTTCCCGAGGAGCCGGTGGACGTGCTGGCCACTCCCGCTGCCGCCCCGTGGATGAAGATCTCGGAGGCGGTCGACTATCTGCGGGCGGTGGCGCCGGACCGGGCGGTGCCTATCCACCAGGCAGTCGTGGCCCCGGAGGCGCGGGGCATCTACTACGGCAGGCTCACCGAAATGACCACCACCGACTTCCGGGTATTGCCCGAGGAGAGTGCAGTCACCTTCTGAGGTGCGCAACGGACTGCGTGTGCTCGCGCTAGTAGGCGAGCTAGGTGATGTCGTCGGCGACACCGCGGCCGGCGGCACGGCCGGAGAAGATGCAGCCGCCCAGAAAGGTTCCCTCCAGGGCCCGATAACCATGCATGCCGCCACCGCCGAACCCGGCCGCCTCGCCGGCCGCGTACAGCCCGGTGATCGGGGTGCCGTCGGACTTCAGCACCCGTGAATCCAGATCAGTTTCGATACCGCCCAAAGTCTTTCGAGTCAGGATATGCAATTTGACCGCAATCAGCGGTCCGGCCTTGGGGTCGACCAGTCGGTGCGGTGCCACCACTCGGCCCAGCCGGTCACCGAGATAGCCGCGGGCGGCTCGAATCGCGGTGATCTGACCGTCTTTGGTGAACTTGTTGGCCACCTCACGATCGCGGGAGGTGACCGCTGCCTCAACCGTGTCGTAGTCCAACGGGGCCACGTCGGGCAGCCCGTTCATGGCCTCCACCAATTCCGGCAGCGAATCGGCGGTGACAAAGTCCACGCCCCGATCGATGAACGCCTGCACCGGCTCCGGCGGCCCTGACTGCGCCCGAGCCCGCAGCAGCCGGCGTACGCTCCGGCCGGTCAGGTCGGGATTCTGTTCTTGACCCGAGAGGGCGAACTCCTTCTCAATGATCCTGGCGTTCAACACAAACCAGGTGTAGTCGTAGCCGCTGGCGGCAATGTACTCCAAGGTGCCCAACGTGTCGAAACCGGGAAACAGCGGCACCGGCAACCGGTTTCCCGCACCGTCGAGCCACAACGAGGACGGGCCCGGGATGATCCGGATGCCGTGCTGCGGCCAAATCGGGTCGTAGTTGGTGATGCCCTCGGTGTAGTGCCACATTCGGTCCGGGTTGATCACCCGCGCGCCGGCCTTCTGAGCGATGCCGATCATCCTGCCGTCGACGTGGGCCGGCACCCCGCTGAGCAACTGCTTGGGCACCCGGCCCATCCGCCGCGGCCAATTCTTCCGCACCAGGTCGTGGTTGCCGCCGATCCCGCCGCTGGTCACCACCACCGCTGATGCCCGGAACTCGAACTTGCCCAGGGCCTTTCGCGACGAAGCAACCCCGCGCGGCTCATCGGTGGGTTCCAGGACGGTGCCCCGAACGCCAGTCACCGCATCACCCTCGACGATCAGCCTGTCCACCTGATGACGGTGCGCGAAGCGCACGTGCGGCCGGTCCCGCAACTGACGCGCGAAGATCTCCACCAGCGCCGGCCCGGTACCCCAGGTGAGGTGAAACCGCGGCACCGAATTGCCATGTCCCTGGGCGTCATAGCCACCACGCTCGGCCCACCCCACCACCGGAAAGATCTTGAGACCACGCGCCCGCAACCAACTTCGCTTCTCCCCTGCCGCAAAGTCGACATACGCCTGCGCCCACTGTTCTGGCCAGTAGTCCTCGGGACGGTCGAAGGCCGCCGTCCCCAGCCAATCCTGCAGCGCGAGTTCGTGACTGTCGTGGATCCCGAGGCGACGCTGCTCGGGGCTGTCGACGAAGAACAGACCACCGAACGACCAGTAAGCCTGACCACCGACGTTGGCGCTGTTCTCCTGATCCAGGATCAGTACCCGCAACCCACGGTCTACCAATTCACAGGCCGCTACCAGCCCGGCAAGCCCGGCTCCGACGATGATCGCGTCAGCTGTGAAGTCGCCCGAATCCGCACTCGCATCGCTCATGTCGAAACAGGGTAGTGCCCACCTGGAGGCGGCACCCGCGCAGCGCTAGGCGGCGTTGCGCACCGCGTTGCCGGATCGCCAGCTGTACACGGTAGGCGTGCATTGCTGCAGCAGGGCCAGGTCGACGGCATCCAGCATGGCTTGGCGCGGCCCAGGCTTGCGCAGATGGCGGGCGGCGACAGCAATGCGTACCACGCCGCCGCGCCGGGCGATCCGGTCGGCGGACAGCACCACCATGCGGCACCACCACGGTTCGGCCAGATACCCTTCCCCGATACCCAGTACGCGGGCCCGCACGGTGTTCTTGCGGACCAGGTCGGTCATCCCGTAGGCGTCCGCGAGGAGCCGAAAACCGTTGTTAGGCAGGGCCTTGACCACTCCCGGGGAGACGAGCCAGCCCGGGGCCGCGAACAGCCGGGTGCGCAGGCCGAGATGCTCGAGCACCCGGTCGGCGGCCTTGATGCGCAGGTCCGCCTCGTGCGCGTGCAGCGTCGCGAACTCACCGCGCCGCTTCTTGGTGGCGGCTTCGTCATAGCCGTGCAGCACCAGGGCGTCACCGTGGGCGCGCCGCTCGGCGAACCACTCCACGGTGCGCGGGTCGCGGTCGAGTCGATAGTCATCGCCCAGACGCGGGGCCGCGAGTAGCGACACCGGAACCGAACGGGCGTCCATGTGCTCGCAGAAGTCGGCCACGTCGGTCAGCGTTTGCTCGCCGATCCCCGAAACCGAGACGATCAGTTTTCCAGACACACTTGTAGTTTGCCGAGTACAAGTGTCGAGACGGTGAAGGACACACGGACGGCAGGCGTATATCCGGCCCTTGATCAGGGCGAACCCCGCCCGCCGCCGGCGGCGTCGAACGTTAGATATGCTTAGCAACGCCATGGATAAGGCGCCCTCCGCACCGGCCGACGCCGCGCTGCTCACCACCGCCACGGGAAGGTCGACCGCCCACGACTCTCCCGACAACCTTGATGCGGCCACCCTCCGGGTCGCGGGAGTGTGCATTCTGGCTTCGGTGATGATGTCGGTGGACACCACCGTCGTCAGCGTCGCGCAGCGCACCTTCATCCTTCAATTCGAGTCGACCCAGACCGTCGTCGGCTGGACCATGACCGGCTACACGTTGGCGCTGGCCACCGTTATTCCGTTAGCCGGCTGGGCGGCCGACCGCTTCGGCACGAAACGGCTGTGGATGGGTTCACTGGTGGCGTTCATGGTGGGCTCACTGCTGTGCGCGATGGCACCAAGCATTCTGCTGCTGAACGTGTTTCGGGCGGTCCAGGGGATGTGCGGCGGCATGTTGATGCCGATGGGGTTCATGATTTTGACGCGCGTGGCGGGCCCGAAGCGACTGGGCCGTCTGATGTCAGTGCTGGGCATCCCGATGCTGCTCGGCCCGATCGGGGGACCGATCCTGGGCGGCTGGTTGATCAACGCGTTCAGTTGGCCCTGGATCTTCCTGATCAACCTGCCGATCGGATTGTGCGCATTCATCCTTGCCACGTTGGTGTTTCCGCGGGACGAACCGGCCCCTTCGGAGAGCCTCGACGTCGTTGGGGTGCTGCTGCTGTCGCCCGGCCTGGCCACCTTTCTGTTTGGGGTGTCATCCATCCCCGGCCGTGGCACGCTGGCCGATCGCCAAGTGTTGATACCGGCGATCGTCGGCCTGGCGCTCATCACGGCCTTCGTTGTGCACGCGTGGCACCGGGCAGATCATCCGCTGATCGATCTGAGGTTGTTCAGAATCCCGGCGGTCACCCACGCCAATGTCACAGCATTCATGTTCTCGATCGCCTTCTTCGGGTCCATGCTGCTGCTCCCGAGCTACCTGCAACAAGTGATGCATCAGACACCCATGCAGTCTGGGTTGCACCTGATTCCGCAGGGGATCGGCGCCATGCTGACTATGCCGTGGGCGGGGGTTTTTATGGACAGGAAGGGTCCCGGGAAGTGCGTCGTGTTGGGCATCACGCTCATCACCATGGGGTTGGCATTCTTCGCCTTCGGCGTCGCCCGGCAGACCGCGTTCTCACCCATCCTGTTGCTGGGACTGGCCATCATAGGAATGGGCATGGGCTGCACCATGATGCCGCTGTCGGGGGCGTCGGTGCAGGCACTGACGCCACCGGAGATCGCCCGCGGTTCGACGCTGATCAGCGTCAACTTTCAGGTGGGCGGCTCGATCGGTACCGCGCTGATGTCCATGGTGCTCACCAGCCAGTTCAACCACAGCGAGAACATCTCGGCGGCAAATGAACTCGCGCGCCGCGAGCAGCAAGCCACGCGCCTCGGGGTGTCTTTGGACCCGGCCGCGATACCGCAGCGGACACTGAGTCCGGACTTCACCACCATTCTGCTGCAAGACCTTTCGCACGCCTACACCGTGGTTTTGGTGATCGCGGTCGCGCTGGTGGCCATGACGCTCGTCCCGGCGTCCTTCCTGCCCAGGAAACCCGCAGCGTAGCTGCCCAAGCAAGAGGATTTCATGAGCAGTTCGTGCGCAGCCTGACCGCCTGCGGTGACGCGGAGCACAAGGCTGAGCTTTAGCTATTCCTTTCCGCCGCGGCGGTTTCCGCCGTCAGCGGTCGTCGCCGTTCCGTCCGCCGCAGGTGCCGCCCCCGCGGTCGCCAGCAGCCACGAGTATTGGAAAGCGGTTTCCTTCCACCGTTCGTAGCGGCCGCTCACGCCACCGTGCCCGGCGGTCATCTGGGTCTTCAACAGCACCGCAGAGCCGTCCGAGTTGGCGTGCCGCAACGCGGCCACCCACTTGGCGGGTTCCACGTAGTAAACCCGGGTGTCATTGAGCGATGTCATCGCCAGGATCGCCGGATACCGCTTGGCCGCGACGTTCTCGTACGGCGAATAGGACTTCATATACGCGTAAACATCGCTGTCGGCCAACGGGTTTCCCCATTCATCCCACTCGGTGACGGTCAACGGCAGCGACGGATCCAGGATGGTGGTCAGTGGGTCGACAAACGGCACCTGCGCCAGGATTCCGGCAAAGAGTTCCGGCGCCATGTTGGCCACCGCGCCCATCAGCAGACCGCCGGCACTGCCGCCCAGCGCCACCAGCTGCTGCGCGCTGGTCAGCCCGGTATCGACGAGATGTTGTGCCACCGCGATGAAGTCGGTGAAGGTGTTCTTCTTCTCCAGCAGCTTGCCGTGCCCATACCACAACCGGCCCATCTCGCCGCCGCCCCGAACGTGGGCGATGACGAACACCATGCCACGGTCCAGCAACGACAGGCGCGCAATGGAGAAGCGTGGATCCTCGCAGACCTCGTAGGCGCCGTAGCCGTAAACCACCGCCGGCGCCGGGAATTCGATGCCGGCTCGGTACACGATCGAGATCGGCACTCGAACGCCGTCTGCTGTGTGCACCCAGTCACGCCGCTCCACGTAGTCCGCACGGCGGTAGCCCCCCAGCACCGGCTGTTCCTTGAGCAGGACGCGCTCGCCGGTGGCCAGGTCCAAGTCGTAGATCCGCACCGGCGTGACGAATGATCCGGCGCCCATCCGCAGCTTGGGTGACTGCCAGTTCGGGTTGGCACCGAGTCCGGCCGACATCAGTTCGGAGTCGAACGAGATCTCCTCGGGATCCCCGTAGCTGCCGTCAGAACCGAACGACCACAGCTGAATTCGCGGAAGTGCCGCCCGTCGATAGCTGACCACCAGGTGGTCGGCGAAGGCGTCCACGCCGTCGATCCGCACGTCGTCATGGTGGTCGATCAGGGTGCGTTGCTGCGAGGGATCGCTGACCGGAGCCTCCACCAGGGTGAAGTTCACCGCACCGCCGTCGTTGTGCAGGATCAGAAACCGTTCCTGCCCGCCGACCACCGCATGCTCCACGGAATACTCGACACCCTCTCGGCGCGGCAGCACGACCATGAAATCGGCGTCGGGGTCCGCGGCGTCGCCATAGCGCACCTCGGAGGTGACCGACGATCCCGCCGCGATCAGCACGTAGGCGTTGCTGCGGGTGCGGCCCACGCCGAGCCAGAACCGCTCGTCGGGTTCGTGATAGACCCGCTGCGGCGGTCCGCCGGAACCGAGTCGGTAGCGCCAGATCGTGTCGGGGCGCCAGGCCTCGTCTACCGTGCTGTAGTAGACGGTTCGGTTGTCGGCCGCCCAGGTGGCGCCGGCGCTGATATCTCTGATCTCGTCGGGATAGCGCTCCCCCGTGCGTAAGTCTATGAACCGCAGGGTGTATCTCTCGTCGCCCTTGACGTCGACGGAGTAGGCCAGCAGATTGGCGTCGAGGCTGACGCTGGCCGCACCGAGGGCAAAGAAGTCATGGCCTTGCGCCTCGATGTTCTCGTCGAGCAGGATCTGCTCGCCGGGAATCTCGGTGTGCTCGTCGCACTGGGGTGGGTTCCAGTCGTCGGGATCGGTGACCGGGCAGCGACAGTGGACGCCGTATTGCTTTCCTTCGAAGGTGCGGGCGTAGTACCACCAGTCGCCGCGCCGGGTCGGCACCGACAAATCGGTTTCCTTGGTGCGCGACTTGATCTCGTCGAAGATCTGTTGGCGCAGTGACTCTAGGTAAGCGGTGCTCTGATCGGCGTACTCGTTCTCGGCCTCGAGGTAGCCGATGACGTCAGGGTTATCCTTGTCCCGCAACCACTCGTAGGGGTCGACGAAGACATCGCCGTGAAATTCGCGGCGGGTCTCCACGCGTTTGGCGGTGGGTGGCACCGGCGCGTCCGTCATGCGCGAATCCAATCGTCGAAACGCAAACCCGAAATCCGTTCGTAAGCTTCAATGTATCGCCCGCGGGTGGCATCGACGATGTCTTGGGGCAGCGGTGGCGGCGGTTCGGTGCCGTGGCGATCCCAGCCGGATTCGGGGCTGGTGAGCCAGTTTCGGACAAACTGCTTGTCGAAGCTGTTCTGCACCACGCCAGGCCGGTATTCGTCGGCCGGCCAGTAGCGCGATGAATCGGGCGTGAAGATCTCGTCGGCCAACAGCAGGTTGCCGTTGCGATCGGTGCCGAATTCAAACTTCGTGTCAGCGATGATGATTCCCTTGGTCAGAGCGTGGTCGGCGGCCTGCACGTAGATCTGCAGGGTGCGATCGCGCAGCTGGTTGGCTGCCACCACACCCACCAGTTCGACCACCCGCTCGAAGGAGATGTTCTCGTCGTGGCTGCCCAGCTCCGCTTTGGTGGCCGGAGTGAACAACGGCTCGGCGAACTTGCTGGCCTCGACCAGCCCAGGGGGTAATGCGATACCGCAGACTTTTCCGGTCGCCTGGTAGTCCAGCAGTCCCGAGCCGGTCAGGTAGCCGCGGGCCACACACTCCACCTCCAGCATCTCCAGCCGATGCACCACGAGCGCACGACCGAGCACCTCCTCGGGGATTCGGGGGTCGTCGGGCGGCCCGGCCAAGTGATTGGGGGCTTGGGTAAGGCCAGAGACAAGTCCGAAGAAGAACACGCTCATCGCGGTCAGGATGCGGCCCTTGTCGGGTATTGCACTGTCCAGGACGAAGTCGTATGCAGAGATGCGGTCGGTGGCGACCAACAGCAGGTGCTGGTCGTCAACGCGGTAGATCTCACGAACCTTGCCGCTGGCCACGTGCTGGTAATCGGACAATGCGGGTCGCATCGCGTCAGCCTATCGGGCGAGCCAGCAGCATTCCGTGGCGAGCTGTGCTGGTATCGGTGGTATGACGAGGTACCTGCCGTACTCCACCCGGCCCATCCGCCTGTTCGGTCAACTGATGAGCGACATCACCATTTCGCTGTGGACGGTGATCTGGGTGTTCGTCGGTATCGCGGTGCACGACGCGATTGCCACGATTGCCGAGGCCGGCCGACAAGTGGAAAGCGGCTCGAAAGACCTGGCCGGCAACCTGGCCTCGGCGGGGCGCGGTGCGCACAACGTCCCACTGCTTGGCGATGCGCTCGGCAAGCCGCTGGACGCGGCCAGCCAGGCGGCCCTGGACGTGGCTGGGGCGGGCCACAACTTGGACACCACGGCGAGCTGGCTGGCCTGGGTGCTGGCGCTGGCGGTCGCCTCGCCGCCGATTCTGGCGGTAACCGTGCCGTGGCTGTTGCTGCGGTGGCGGTTCTTTCGGCGTAAGTGGGTGGTGACGGCGCTGGCCGCCACGGCGGCGGGGCAGCAACTGCTGGCGCTGCGGGCGTTGGCCAACCGGTCGCCGGCCAAACTGGCGGCCGTCAGCGCCGACCCGGTCGGCGGGTGGCGCCATGAAGATCCGATGGTTATCCGGGGGCTGGCCGCCCTCGAATTACGTGCGGCGGGGATCAGGTTGCGCATGCCCTGAGCGGTGCCCCCTGACTAACCCTCGTGCAGTTCCACAACTAGGTGCCGGATGCCGGTGTGCCGGTTGCTGCGGGTCCATTCCGGCGGCTGCACCAATCGCACGGCACCAAACCGCGACCACAGTTCCTCGTAGAGCACCCGCAGCTCCAACCGGGCCAGATTGGCGCCCAGGCAGTAGTGCACCCCCTGCCCGAACCCCAGATGTGGATTGGGTTTTCGGGTGATGTCGAATTCCGTCGCCCGCTGGAAGACATTCTCGTCGCGGTTGGCCGAGCCCTCCCAGACTTGCACCTTCTGGCCGGCCTCGATCGACTGCCCGCCGAGCGTGACCGCGCGAGTGGCAGTGCGCCGCTTGGACGGCGACGGCGAAGTCCACCGGATGATCTCCTCGACCGCGGTCGGCAGCAACTCGAAATCGTCACGGAGCGCCTGCAATTGACCCGGATGCTGGGCCAGCGCCAATAACCCGCCCGCGACCGCATTACGGGTCGTCTCCGCGCCGGCGCTGAACAGCAGGCTGAAGAACAGGTAGACCTCGAGGTCCGACAGCACGGCGGCGTCGGCATCATCGACCGTGGCGTTGGCGACCACCGACAGCATGTCATCGGTGGGGTGGGCGCGCTTGGCGACGATCAGCTCCTGCCCGTAGGTGTACATCCGCGATCCGGCTTCTTCGAGCGACAGCTGCGAGACGGCCGCTTTGCGTGAGCCGCCGAAGTCGAACTGCGGTTCGATGGCCTCGAACAGCCAATGTCGTTCCGATTCAGGCACTCCCAGCAAGATGCAGATCATCTGCATCGGCAGCTCGGCGGCGATGTCGACCAGGAAGTCGAACGGCTCGCCCGGCGTCACCTCGTCCACCAGGCGGCGGGCCCGGGCCCGCAGATCGTCCTCGACCCGTCGGATCATCCGCGGTGTAAGGCCGGAGCTGACCAGGCGCCGGATCTGTGCGTGCCGCGGGTCGTCCATCATGTTGAGCACCTGGCCCGCGATGGCCAGGTCCTGCAACAGCGTGCCGCCGAACGGACGGTCACCACCGGTGACCGAGGAGTAGGTCAGCGGATCACGCAGCACCGCAAGGGTTTCGGCGTGGGCGGCCACCGACCAAAAGCCCTCGCCATCGGGGGTGTTGTCGGTGGGCTCGTGCCAGAACACCGGCGCCTCGCGGCGGTGGACGGCGAACAGCTCGTGCGGAAAGCCGTTGGCGAAGTTGTCCAGATCGGTGAAGTCGATGCTCGTGACCGCGGTTGTCACAGAATCGCTCCCGGCGTGTATTTCGCCGCCTCGGGATAGCGGCCCACCAATTCGTGCACCAGGCCCGCCACCTCGTCGACCTGGTCAGCTGCCGCACCGACGAAGGCGTCCTTTTCGGCCAGTGCGGCGTCGAGTGCCAACCGGTCCAGCGGCAGCCGGTCGTCGGCGGCCAACCGGTCCAACAGATCCGGCTCGGCGCCGCGCTCCCGCATGGCCAGCGCGGTGGCCACCGCATGCTCCCGAATCACGTGGTGTGCGGATTCGCGGCCCATGCCCGCACGCACCGCGGCGATCAGGACTTTGGTGGTGGCCAGGAACGGCAGATACCGGTCCAGCTCCCGCTGGATCACCGCCGGGTAGGCACCGAACTCGTCGAGCACCGTCAGGAACGTCTCGATCTGCCCGTCAATGGCAAAGAAGCTGTCCGGCAACGCGACTCGGCGCACCACCGAGCAAAAGACGTCGCCCTCGTTCCACTGCGCACCGGCCAGTTCGGCGGCCATCGACGCGTAGCCGCGCAACACCACCTGCAGCCCGTTGACCCGTTCGCAGCTGCGGGTGTTCATCTTGTGCGGCATCGCTGATGAGCCGACCTGGCCTTCGGCGAATCCCTCGGTGACCAGCTCGTGCCCGGCCATCAACCGGATGGTGTGCGCCAGCGACGACGGACCCGCACCCAACTGCACCAGCGCGGAGATCACGTCGTGGTCCAGCGAACGCGGGTACACCTGCCCGACACTGTCCAATACAGTGGCAAAGCCCAGGAATTCGGCTACCTGGCGCTCGAGCGTGGCCAGTTTGGTCGCATCCCCGCCGAGCAGATCGAGCATGTCCTGCGCGGTGCCCATCGGGCCCTTGATGCCGCGCAGCGGGTAGCGATCGATCAGCTCCCGCAGCCTTTGCAGCGCGATCAGCGTCTCCTGCGCGGCCGAGGCAAACCGCTTGCCCAGGGTGGTGGCCTGGGCGGCGACATTGTGGCTTCGCCCAGCCATCACCAGGTCGCGGTAGGCCAGCGCGCGCTCGGCAAGGCGCGCCGCCACCGCCACCCCGTGGGCAAACACCAATTCCAGCGACTGCCGGATCTGCAGCTGCTCCACGTTTTCCGTCAGGTCGCGGCTGGTCATGCCCTTATGCACGTGCTGGTGGCCGGCCAACGCGTTGAATTCCTCGATGCGGGCCTTCACGTCGTGGCGCAGCACCCGCTCGCGCGCCGCGATCGAGGCGAGATCGACGTTGTCCAAGACGCGCTCGTAATCGTCGACTGCGTCGGCGGGGACATCCACGCCTAACTGGGTCTGTGCCCGCAGCACGGCCAACCACAGCCGCCGTTCGGCGACCACTTTGGCTTCCGGCGACCAAATCGCCACCATCTCATCGCTCGCGTACCGGTTTGCCAGCACGTTCGGAATGCTCACGAACACACAGCTTACGGTCGGGCATGGGCCGAACCCACCGACGTCTGACCAGATCTCAACTGGCACAGCAGTCGCTACGCCAGGCAGCACACCCGTTGCCCAAGAGTCGCGCATCCGGCAGCGGTCAAAGTTGCGGAAGTGACATGATGCCGGGATGTACTTCGCCGGCGTCGACCTGGCGTGGGCGGGCCGCAATCCGTCCGGTGTCGCGGTGGTCGACGACGACGGTGTGCTCATCAAGGTCTGCGCCGTCCGCTCCGATGACGACGTGCTGGCCGCGCTGCGCCCCTACCTACAGGGGGACTGCGTGGTGGGTTTTGACGCGCCGCTGGTGGTGACCAATCCGACCGGCCAACGCCCCGCCGAGACTGCGCTCAACCGCGATTTCCGCAGGTTTGAAGCGGGCGCACATCCGGCTAATACCGGCAAACCCGAATTCGCCGAGGGACCTCGGGCCGCGCGGCTGGCCGCGGCGCTGAACCTGCACCCGGACCCCTATTCGAGGGCGCCGCGGCTGGCCCTCGAGGTGTATCCGCACGCGGCGACGGTGGCCTTGTTCCGGCTGCCCCGCACGCTGAAGTACAAAGCCAAGCCGGGACGCAGCTTCGACCAGCTCAGGTCGGAACTACTGCGGTTGATGGATCTCATCGAGACCCTCGATGCCGCCCCGGTACCGCTGCGCGTCTGCGACCACACCGACTGGATAGGACTACGGCGCGCCGTGTTGACCGCGCAGCGCAAGAGTGACCTGCGCCGCGCCGAAGATCCCGTCGATGCCGTCGTCTGCGCCTACGTGGCGCTGTACGCGCAGCGCCGCCCCGACGACGTCACCATCTACGGCGACGCGGCGACCGGCTATATCGCGACGCCGTCGCTGTCCGTAGACGTGCTCACAATCCGCACCGGCGGCTGATCGACCGGCGCCAACACTTCGATCAGGTCGATCACCGTCGCCATCGCCGCGGCGCGGGGATCCCGTCCTTCGACCAGTGCGGAAACCACCGAACCGTCAACGGCGCAGATCAGGGTGCACACCAGCTCGATTTGGACCGACCTTCCCGATCGTTCGATGGCCTCGGCAACCGCCTCTGCGCGCTGGCGCAGGCTGCGCCGCATACTTTCCCGCAGCGCGGGCAGGCGGGTGCAGGCGATATGACGCTCATAGCGCGATATCAGCTGCTCAGCGAGCCCGGGTCCGGACACGTCCCCGACCAGCAAATCGACTAACACATCAGCGGTGGTCTCCGGCCCCCGGCGGCGTCGGGACAGCGCGTTCACCCGGGCCCGTAGCTGTGCCACCTCGATCATTCCGACGTGTTCGACCGCGCGGGCGATCAAATCGTCGAGCGACGAGAAGTAGTAGGTAGTAGACGCCAATGGCAATCCGGCTCGCCGAGCTACCGCCCGATGGCGCACCGCTTCGAACCCGCCTTCGCCGAGCAGCTCGGCGGCAGCGCTTACCAACGCATACCGCCGACGTTCTCCTTTTGGAGTAACTGCTGCTGTCACGCCCACCCATGCTGCCAGTCAAATTGGTACTGCATTGCCATTTTCGCGAAACGAACATGGCATGATGGCCCGCATGCCAGAGATCAGCCGCCGCGCCGTGCTGCGCCTTGGCGCCGCTGCGGCATGCGGCGCGGGCGGCGCATATGCGCTCGACGTGCTGTTTCGGCCCCGAACATCGCACGCCGCTCCGGTTTCATGGACTGGGACAAACGTTCCATTGGCGCCGACACGGCCGCTGGATCCCGCACCCCCCGCCCAGGCCGCTCCGACGATGGTGACGGGGTCCTTCGTGTCGGCAGCCCGGGGCGGAATATCGACCAATTGGGCGATCGCGCGTCCGCCGGGTCAGACCAAACCGTTACGACCGGTCATAGCGCTGCATGGCAAAGGTAACGATGCGGCGGCCGTGATGGCCGGCGGCGTCGAACAGGGCTTGGCGCAAGCCGTCAACGCCGGGTTGCCACCATTTGCGGTGGTCGCCGTCGACGGAGGAGGCGGCTACTGGCATAAGCGGGCCGACGGTGACGACGCCGGCGCGATGGTGCTCAACGAGCTGATCCCGATGTTGGACAGCCACGGCCTGGATGCCTCGCGGGTGGGATTTCTGGGCTGGTCGATGGGCGGCTACGGGGCGCTGCTGCTCGGTGGCCGGCTGGGTGCCGGCCGCACCGCGGCCATCTGCGCGGTAAGCCCCGCGTTGTGGACGTCTTCTGGGGCGGCCGCGCCCGGCGCCTTCGATGGGCCCGACGACTATGCGGCCAACTCGGTGTGGGGCATGCCGGCGCTGGGTTCCATCCCGATCCGGATCGATTGCGGGGACAGCGACCCCTTTTATTCGGCGACAAAGCAGTTCATCGCTCAGCTACCGAACCCGCCGGCCGGTGGTTTCTCGCCGGGTGGTCATGACGGCGGGTTCTGGAGTTCCCAGTTGCCGGCCGAGCTGACCTGGATGGCGCCGTTGCTGACGGCGTGACGCGCCGTCGGGAGCTTCGGCGAGCCTGCACTGGTGACGGCGAATCTGCGGACAGATCGATGTAAGCGACCTCATCGACACCCTGACCGCAGTTTCGAGGCCGCCGATGCAGTCTGCGGATACGCTCGCGAGGTGAGCGCACCATTCGGTTGGAAGAACCCATACAGCTGGCCACGCACGCCCATGTTGGGCGCCAACGCGGTCTGCACGTCCCAACCGCTGGCCGCTCAAGCCGGGCTCGGGATGCTGGCCGCGGGCGGGAACGCGGTCGACGCGGCCATCGCCACCGCGATCACGATCACGCTGGTCGAACCGGTGTCCAACGGCATCGGATCGGATGCCTTCGCCATCGTCTGGGACGGCGAGCGGCTACACGGACTCAACGCGTCGGGACGTTCACCGGCAGCGTGGACACCTGAATACTTCGGCGATCAGGGGGTTCCGGCCACCGGCTGGAATTCGGTGACGGTGCCTGGCGCCGTGTCGGCCTGGGTGAAGCTGCATGCCGAGTTCGGCAAGCTGCCGTTCGAGCGGCTCTTCGCACCTGCCATCTCCTACGGCCGCAACGGTTTTCTGGTGTCACCGATGGTGGCCACGCAGTGGGCCGCCCAGGTGCCGCTCTTCACGAACCAGCCCGGGTTCGCCGAAGCATTCTTGCCGGGCGGGCGAGCGCCGAAAGCCGGTGAGCTGTTCCGGTTTCCCGACCACGCGGCCACGCTGGAAAAGATCGCGGCAAGCGGCGGCGCAGCGTTCTACCGAGGCGAGTTGGCCGAGCGGCTCGAGGCGCACTCGACCGCCCACGGCGGCGTGCTGCGGGCCAGCGACCTGGCCGCCCACCGAGCCGACTGGGTCGGCACGATCAGCAGTGCGTACCGCGGGTACACCGTTCACGAAATACCGCCCAACGGTCAAGGCATCGTGGCGCTGATTGCGCTGGGCATCCTCGAACACTTCGACATGTCCTCGCTGCCGGTCGATTCCGCTGACAGCGTGCACCTGCAGGTCGAAGCGCTGAAGCTGGCCTTCGCCGACGCGCAGGCTTATGTCGCGGACATCGACTACATGGACGTCACCGCGGCGCAACTTCTCGACCGGGACTATCTGAAGCAGCGGGCCGCGCTGATCGACCCGCGGCACGCAAAGCCCGCGTCGGCCGGAACTCCCAAGGGCGGAACGGTTTATCTGACCGCCGCCGATGCCTCCGGGATGATGGTGTCGATGATCCAGTCGAACAACATGGGGTTCGGCTCTGGGGTGGTGGTGCCGGGAACCGGGATTTCGCTGCACAACCGTGGTGCGAATTTCTCTGTGGCGCAGGGGCATCCCAACCAGGTTGGGCCGGGCAAGCGCCCGTATCACACCATCATTCCGGGCTTCGTCACCAAGAACGGCGCGCCGGTGATGAGCCTGGGCGTGATGGGCGGGCCGATGCAGCCGCAGGGCCACGTACAAGTGCTCGTGCGCATCGCCGACTACGGTCAGAACCCCCAGGCTGCCTGCGACGGCCCACGGTTCCGTTGGGTGCAGGGCATGGAAGTCAGTTGTGAGAACGGATTTCCGCCGGCGACGCTGGACGAGTTGCGCCGCCGGGGGCACGAACTGCTCACCGTGGACGACTACAACGCATTCGGCAGCTGCCAGGCGATCTGGCGCCTGGACGACGGGTATCTCGCGGCCAGCGATCCACGACGCGACGGGGCAGCCGCGATTTTATGAATTTCGTTTCACGAATTCTTCATTAGCTTGCCGGCCGGTTGAATCACGGGGCCTAGAGGGTGAATCTCAGGTTAATTGAAGGTAAACTCATAGGAAACTCTTGTCGTCGCAGGTGGCCGATGCCGGGTACTATTGAACCAGTAATCGCAGGTAAGCGCCTAGGATAGTCTCGAAGTCGCGGGATGGACGGTGCGATGATTGGGTTAACAAGACAAGGCTTCAGCATCGGGCTGAATCCCGGTCAGGTGTTTGCTGGGTACACAATTATCCAGTTGCTGGGCCGCGGGGGCATGGGTGAGGTTTACCTTGCCGAGCATCCACGGTTGCCCCGCCGCGAGGCACTCAAGGTACTGGCTGATGACGTATCCGCTGACGCCGAGTACCGCCGGCGTTTCATCAGAGAGGCGGATCTGGCTGCCGCACTGTGGCATCCGAACATCGTCCGAGTGAACGATCGCGGTGAGTTCCACGGGCGGCTCTGGATCTCAATGGATTACGTCGACGGCGCCGACGCAGCGAGCCTATTGCGCACTCGCTATCCGGCGGGCATGCCGGCGGATCGGGTCGTCGCGATCGTCGCAGCGATAGCCAGCGCACTCGACTATGCACATCAGCACCACGATGTCATGCACCGCGACGTCAGCCCCGGCAACATTCTGCTCGCCAAGCCGGATGACGGTGAACAGCGGATCCTGTTAAGCGACTTCGGGATAGCCAGGAACATCGGCGACACCACCAGTGGACTCACCGCGACAAACATGACCATCGGCACGTTCCCTTACGCCGCACCCGAGCAGTTGATCGACGATCCGGTGGACCACCGCGCGGATCAGTACGCCCTTGCGGCCACCGCCTACCATCTGTTGACCGGATCCCCACTTTTCCCGCACGACAACCCGGCCGTCGTGATCAGCCGCCATCTCACTGCGCCACCCCCGTCGGTAGCCGAGACCCACCCCGCGCTGGCGTCGCTCGACTCGGCGCTTGCCACCGCTCTCGCCAAGGACCCGTCCGATCGATTCGCCCGGTGCTCTGATTTCGCTCGCGAATTTGAGCAGGCAGCACGCACTGGTCGGCCGGCAAACGCGGCTTCGACTATGCCGAGACTCGTAGCGGCCAGGCGCCCGACTAGCCCAGCACCGCCCGTGGCACCGGCCGGCGGCGATAAGCAACGCCGGCGCAATCTGCGGCGGATCGTCGCCGCGGCGGCATCAACGGTGACTGCTGTTGCCATCGTCGGGGCAAGTGCCTACCCAACCGACAACGACAACACGGCCGCTAAGCAGATTCCGGCCGCCGCATTCCCGGCTGTGGCACAGCCGCACTTCGAGGCTGCATACGCGCCACCAGCCACGT
>JALHRH010000033.1 GCA_022841565.1 Mycobacterium sp.
GGCGATCGCCACGGGCCCGATGGTGGCGACCCGCTGCGCGCGGCCGGTGCCGCGCTTGCGATCGCCACTAGTGGATGATGGTGGGGTGCCTGACGAACCAACAGGATCCGCCGAACCGCTGACTTCAGCCGGTGACGCCGAAGGAGCCCGCGAAACCCGGGTTTCGGCACCGCAAGCGGCGCCGCGGCGTTTGCGGTTGCTCTTGTCGGTCGCGGGAGTTGTGCTCGCACTTGACATCATCACCAAGGTTCTAGCGGTAAAACTGCTGCCTCCCGGTCAGCCCGTTTCGATCATCGGCGACACCGTGACCTGGACTTTGGTGCGCAACTCGGGTGCCGCATTCTCGATGGCGACCGGATACACCTGGGTTTTGACCCTGATCGCCACCGGCGTCGTGGTCGGCATCTTCTGGATGGGGCGGCGCCTGGTCTCACCGTGGTGGGCGCTGGGCCTCGGCATGATCCTGGGCGGCGCGATGGGCAACCTGATGGACCGTTTTTTCCGGGCGCCCGGGCCGCTGCGCGGTCACGTTGTCGACTTCCTGTCGGTCGGATGGTGGCCGGTGTTCAATGTGGCCGACCCGTCGGTGGTGGGCGGCGCCATCCTCCTCGTCGGTCTATCCATCTTCGGCTTCGATTTTGACACCGTGGGCCGCCGAAAGTCCAATGGCGACAAGGATAGCCAGGTTCAGGACGAAGGGTGACTGATCGCTCGATGCCGGTCCCGGACGGATTGGCGGGTATGCGCGTTGACGCCGGTCTGGCCCGCCTGCTGGGACTGTCCCGCAGTGCCGCAGCCGCCATCGCCGAAGACGGCGGAGTTGAACTCGACGGCGTGCCGGCAGGCAAGTCCGACCGCCTGAATGCCGGCGCCTGGATGCAGGTGCGACTGCCAGAGCCGCCGAAACCGCCGCAGAACACCCCCGTCGACATCGAGGGTATGACGATCCTGTACTCCGACGACGACATCGTCGCCGTGCACAAGCCCGCGGCGGTGGCCGCGCACGCCTCGGTGGGCTGGACCGGGCCGACTGTCCTGGGCGGCTTGGCGGCCGCGGGCTATCGGATCACCACATCAGGTGTGCACGAGCGCCAGGGGATCGTGCACCGGCTGGACGTCGGCACCTCCGGGGTGATGGTGGTGGCGATCTCCGAACGTGCCTACACCGTACTTAAGCGGGCGTTCAAACAGCGCACTGTGGAGAAGCGGTATCACGCGCTGGTGCAAGGCCATCCGGATCCGTCCAGCGGAACGATCGATGCGCCGATCGGCCGGCACCCCGGCCCGGAGTGGAAGTTCGCGGTGACCAGAGACGGTCGGCACAGCATCACTCACTACGACACCGTGGAAGCGTTCGTCGCCGCCAGCCTGCTCGACGTGCACCTGGAAACCGGCCGCACCCATCAGATTCGGGTGCATTTCGCCGCTCTGCATCACCCGTGCTGCGGCGACCTCGTCTACGGGGCCGACCCGAAACTCGCGAAAAGGCTTGGCCTAGAACGTCAATGGTTGCACGCAAAATCGCTGGCGTTTGCGCATCCGGCCGACGGTCGCCGGATAGAGATCGTCAGCCCCTATCCGGCCGATCTGCAGCACGCCTTGGACGTGCTACGCGACGAGGGCTGACCAGTTGGGGCCACGATTCGGTGGCCGCCATGGTCGGCGGAAACGTCGCGCCCCGGCCAGTACCTCGCCGCCGCCGGTCTGGATGTCCAGTGCCGACCGACACGCTCGCCAACCGGCTGCTCATCAATCGCTGATAACCCCAGGACGGGCGTTGTTCGGTCGCGCGGCCGTCGAACCAACAGAAGTCCCAGCCGTCCACAGGAGCCGAATCGGCTTGGACCACCAGCTCATCGAAGTTCCGGCCCACCGTCGCATTGTGGTACAGAGCGTCGGCTCAGGCGCTGAGGCAGGCCGCCGGCACGTCGACTCGCCCGCGGATATTGCTGTCCCAGCCCTGATGGGTCAACACGTCGAGGTGCCGTTGGACCCGTCCGTGAGCGGCGAGAGCTCACTGGGTGCGACAGACGAATTTGGTGCCGCCGAGGTCCAGATTTACCTCACCCTGATGCTCCCAGTATTCCGAGCCTTGACGCCCATAGCGGGCACCGCTGCCGGAGGGCTGGATGAAGAGGATGACCCGCACGCCCTTCCAGTCGAGTACGGCGGTCTTCGGATCGAGCTGGTTGTAGAACTGCGCGGTCAACGTTCCGGCGTCGGCAGGGCAGTTGTAGGTGACGACGGGTGGAGCGACGGTGGCCGGGTCGGCGATGGCCAACTCAACCAGCCGCGTCTGATAGGCCTCCAGGACGCAGGTGCGCAACTCGACGGAATCGGCGCAGCCATCGCGCATTGTCGCGAATGCGCTTTGGGCAGTGGTCAGGGTGGCCCGGTCGGCGCCCGGCCGGGCCAGAGCCTGCTGGTAGGCCGTCTGCACGTGACGGTCCAGGTCGGTGAATTGCTGGTCGTCGCACACCAACTGCTGGGCCTTATTCGCCGGTGTGGCGCAGTCGAACGTCATTGCCGGGGCCGCTGGGCTGGTGGTGGTGGTCACTGACGACGTGGTGCTGGACGATGGCCGGGATCCCCCGGGCTGGCCACCGCAGGCGCTGACGAACAGTACGGCCAGGATGACGACCATCAGTCTCATACCTGCTGACTACCGGGTTTCGAGTAGGAGCACCCGCGCGACACGCCGTCGAACGCGGGTCAGAGTCTTGCCGCGCTGATCTCAGCGCGCCATGACGCCCGGATTGGCGGAAGCAACAACCTGTATATCTATTCACCGGTCGATGTCCTAGGTTGGCTTCATGTCCCCCTGCCACACCTTCCACACCGCCATCAGGAGCAACTGCCGATGAATCTTGGTGACCTCACGCATCTGGTCGAAAAACCGTTCGCGGCGATGTCGAACATGATCAACACGCCGAACTCCGCGGGTCGGTATCGGCCTTTCTACCTAAGGAATCTGCTCGACGCGGTGCAAGGCCGCGCGCTGAGCGACGCGGTCCAAGGCAAGACAGTCCTCATCACCGGCGGGTCATCAGGAATCGGCGAGGCCGCTGCGCACAAAATCGCCGAGGCTGGCGGCACGGTGGTTCTGGTCGCGCGCACTCTGGAAAACCTCGAGAAGGTTGCCTCGGACATCCGGGCCAACGGCGGGACCGCCCATGTGTACCCCTGCGATCTGTCCGACACCGAGGCCATCGCCACCATGGCCGACAAGGTGCTCGAAGACCTCGGCGGGGTCGACATTCTGATCAACAACGCGGGCCGCTCGATCCGGCGTTCACTGGCGCTGTCCTACGACCGGATCCACGACTACCAGCGCACCATGCAGCTGAACTATCTGGGCGCAGTCCAGTTGATTCTCAAGTTCATCCCCGGCATGCGGGAACGCGGTTTCGGGCACATCGTCAATATCTCCTCGGTCGGCGTGCAAACGCGCGCGCCACGCTTCGGCGCTTACATCGCCAGCAAGGCCGCGTTGGACAGTCTGTGCGACGCGCTGCAGGCAGAGACCGTGAGCGACAACGTCCGGTTCACCACGGTGCATATGGCGCTGGTACGCACGCCGATGATCAGCCCGACCACGATGTACGACCGCTTCCCGACGCTGACGCCGGATCAGGCGGCCGGCGTGATCACCGACGCACTGATCCACCGGCCACGGCGGGCCAGTTCGCCGTTCGGGCAATTCGCCGCGGTCGCCGATGCCATCAACCCCTCGGTAATGGACCGGGTGCGCAACCGGGCGTTCGGCATGTTCGACGACTCCTCGGCAGCCAAGGGCAGCGAAAAAGCAAGCGAAACAACAGATTTCGACAAGAGAAGCGAAACCTTCCTGCAGGCCACCCGAGGTATACATTGGTGACACCGTGAGCCTTCCAAAACCCGACAAACAGGCCACCGTCGTCATCACCGGCGCCTCCTCGGGCATCGGTACCGAACTCGCGAAGGGCTTGGCGCGCCGCGGCTTTCCACTGATGTTGGTCGCGCGGCGCCGCGAACGTCTCGACGAGCTGGCTGACCAGCTACGGGAGCGCGACCCGATCGAAGTCGAGGTTCTGCCCCTCGACCTGTCGGAGGCCGGTTCGCGGGCGCTGCTCGCTGAGCGGCTCAGCACCGATCCGATAGCCGGACTGTGCAACAGCGCCGGGTTCGGCACCAGCGGACGCTTCTACGAACTGCCAGCCGAACGCGAGAGCGAGGAGGTCACCCTCAACGCGCTGGCCCTCATGGAGCTGACCCGGGCCGTGCTGCCGGGCATGGTGGAGCGGGGCGCAGGTGCGGTGTTGAACATCGCCTCGATCGCCGGGTTCCAGCCGATTCCGTTCATGGCGGTGTATTCGGCCAGCAAGGCGTTCGTCTTGACGTTCTCCGAGGCGGTTCAAGAGGAGCTGCACGGCACCGGCGTGTCGGTCACGGCCCTGTGTCCCGGGCCGGTTCCCACCGAATGGGCCGAGATCGCCAACGCCGAGCGGTTCAGCGTCCCGCTCGCCCAGATCTCCCCGGAGGAGGTCGCTGAACAAGCCATTCAGGGCATGCTGTCCGGCAAGCGGGGCGTGGTACCCGGTTTGGTGCCCAAGTTCGTCAGCACGAGTGGTCGGCTGCTACCGCGCAGTGTGCTGCTGCCGGCCATCCGAATCGGAAACAAACTGCGCGGCGGCCCCAGCCACTGATTTGTGGACGGGTCGGCTGCTCGTCGGGCACGATTTTGAGCACCTGACGGGCTGCACGGTCTTACCGGCGGGTTGTCACCGCGGTGGTCAGGACGCAAATGTTGTCTCTGGAGTCGACAGCCGCCCCGTGGGGCTTGCGGGTAATGGTATTGGGATGGCGCTGCCGCCACCTGCCGGCAATTCGAAGAACCTCCTGGCAAAGCCGTCAGCGACGAAGAGGTTCCCCGCACTGTCGAAGGCAACCTGGCGTGGCTCCCAAGAGGTCGGGGATAAGCAGCGCAGAAGTAGTGAACCCACCGCTGCCCACTAGTCGGATCAATTGATACGGCCCGAACTGCGAACCCGTCCGATCTTCGACCACTCGCCCTTCCACTGTTGCCGAGCGTAACGGCACGGCGAAACCTCTCGCCGGAGATCGCGGCAGAGTTCGGGCGGCGGTTAGGCTCACGCGATGGCTTCCGTTGAGTTGACCTCTGACGTTCCGATGAGCCCCCAGGAAATGTGGGAGCGCGTATCGGATCTTTCCGAGTTGGGTGAATGGCTCGTTATGCACGAGGGGTGGCGCAGCGACATCCCCGAACAGATCGCCGTGGGAACCGAGATCATCGGTGTGGCACGGTCCAAGGGGCTGCGCAACCGGGTGACCTGGATGGTGACCAAATGGGATCCGCCGCATGAGATGGCAATGTCGGGATCGGGCAAAGGCGGAGCAAAGTATGGCGTGACCGTCACGGTGACGCCCCACGACGACGGGTCGACCATGGGTTTGCGCCTGGAGCTGGGCGGCCGTGCCTTGTTCGGGCCGGTCGGCTCTGCCGCCGCGCGGGCGGTCAAAGGCGACGTAGAAAAGTCGCTGCAGTTGTTCGTCGAGCGGTACGCCTGAAACCGGTCACGACACGTTCGGCGACACGCCGATGGCGTGTCGGTGGACGGTCATAGACTGGCGTCCCTATGAGCGAGTCCTCCTTCGTGCACCTGCACAACCACACCGAGTATTCGATGCTCGACGGTGCCGCGAAGATCTCGCCGATGCTGGCCGAGGCGCAACGGCTGCAGATGCCCGCGATCGGCATGACCGACCACGGAAACATGTTCGGTGCCAGCGAGTTCTACAACTCGGCCACGAAGGTCGGGATCAAGCCGATCATTGGCGTCGAGGCCTACATCGCTCCGGGTTCCCGGTTCGACACCCGGCGCATCACCTGGGGTGATCCCAGCCAGAAGTCCGACGACGTCTCGGGCAGCGGCTCCTACACCCACATGACGATGATGGCCGAGAACGCCACTGGCCTGCGCAACCTGTTCAGGCTGTCGTCGTTGGCATCGTTTGAAGGGCAGCTGGGCAAGTGGTCGCGGATGGACGCCGAACTCATCGCCGAACATGCCGAGGGCATCATCGCCACCACCGGCTGTCCGTCCGGCGAAGTGCAGACCCGGCTGCGCCTCGGGCACGAGCGTGAAGCGCTGGAGTCGGCCGCGAAGTGGCGCGAGATCTTCGGGCCGGAGAATTTCTTCCTCGAGTTGATGGACCACGGCATCTCCATCGAGCACCGGGTCCGCGAAGGTTTGCTGGACATCGGTCGCAAGCTGGGCATTCCGCCGCTGGCCACCAACGACTGCCACTACGTCACCCGCGACGCGTCCCATAACCACGAGGCGCTGCTGTGCGTGCAGACTGGCAAGACGCTCTCGGATCCGAACCGGTTCAAGTTCGATGGTGACGGTTACTACCTCAAGTCGGCCGCGGAGATGCGCCAGTTGTGGGACGGCCAGGTCCCCGGCGCGTGCGACTCCACCCTGCTGATCGCCGAGCGGGTGCAGTCCTACGCCGACGTGTGGACGCCGCGTGACCGGATGCCGATATTCCCGGTGCCCGACGGGCACGATCAGGGGTCGTGGCTGCACCACGAGGTAATGGCGGGGCTGCAGCGGCGCTTCCCCGCCGGCGTCCGCCAGGACTACATGGACCGGGCCGAGTATGAGATCAAGGTCATCTGCGACAAGGGTTTTCCGGCGTACTTCCTGATCGTGGCCGACCTGATCAACTACGCGCGCTCGGTGGACATCCGGGTGGGGCCGGGGCGTGGTTCGGCGGCGGGCTCCCTGGTGGCCTACGCGATGGGTATCACCAACATCGATCCGATCCCGCACGGCCTGCTGTTCGAGCGCTTCCTCAACCCGGAGCGACCGTCGGCCCCTGATATCGACATCGACTTCGACGACCGCCGCCGCGGTGAGATGGTGCGCTACGCCGCCGACAAGTGGGGGCAGGACCGCGTTGCTCAGGTCATCACCTTCGGCACCATCAAAACGAAAGCGGCGCTGAAGGATTCGGCGCGCATCCACTACGGCCAGCCCGGCTTCGCGATCGCCGACCGGATCACCAAGGCGCTGCCGCCGCCGATCATGGCCAAGGACATCTCGTTGTCCGGCATCACCGACCCGGCCCATGAACGCTACAAGGAGGCCGCTGAGGTTCGCGGCCTGATCGAGACCGACCCCGACGTGCGCACCATCTATCAGACCGCGCGGGGCCTGGAAGGCCTGATCCGCAACGCCGGAGTGCACGCGTGTGCGGTGATCATGAGCAGCGAGCCGCTGACCGAGGCCATTCCGCTGTGGAAGCGGCCGCAGGACGGCGCCATCATCACCGGTTGGGACTACCCGTCCTGTGAGGCCATCGGCCTGCTGAAGATGGATTTCCTGGGCCTGCGAAACCTGACGATCATCGGCGACGCGCTGGAAAACATCAAGGCCAACCGGGGCATCGACCTCGACTTGGAATCGGTGCCGCTGGACGACAAGGACACCTACGAACTGCTGGGGCGCGGCGACACCCTGGGGGTGTTCCAGCTCGACGGCGGTCCGATGCGCGACCTGCTGCGCCGCATGCAGCCCACGGAGTTCAACGACATCGTCGCCGTGCTGGCGCTTTACCGGCCCGGGCCGATGGGCATGAACGCCCACAACGACTACGCCGACCGCAAGAACGGCCGCCAGGCCGTCACGCCGATCCACCCGCAACTCGAGGAACCGCTACGGGAGATCCTCGCCGAGACCCACGGGCTGATCGTCTACCAAGAGCAGATCATGTTCATCGCCCAGAAGGTCGCCTCCTACACGATGGGCAAGGCCGACGCGCTGCGCAAGGCGATGGGTAAGAAGAAGCTCGAGGTGCTCGAAGCCGAGTACAAGGGCTTCTACGAAGGCATGACTGCCAACGGTTTCTCCGAGCAAGCGGTGAAAGCGTTGTGGGACACCATTCTCCCGTTCGCCGGGTACGCGTTCAACAAATCGCATGCCGCCGGATACGGCCTGGTTTCCTACTGGACGGCGTACCTGAAGGCCAACTATCCCGCCGAGTACATGGCCGGCCTGCTCACCTCCGTCGGTGACGACAAGGACAAGGCCGCGGTCTACCTGGCTGACTGCCGCAAGCTGGGCATCACCGTGCTGCCGCCCGACGTCAACGAATCCCTGGTGAACTTCGCCTCGGTGGGCACCGACATCCGCTTCGGGTTGGGCGCGGTTCGCAACGTCGGAGCCAACGTGGTCGGTTCGCTGATCAAGACTCGCAACGAGAAGGGCAAGTTCACCGACTTCTCGGATTACCTGAATAAGATCGACATCTCGGCCTGCAACAAGAAGGTCACCGAGTCGTTGATCAAGGCCGGTGCTTTCGACTCGTTGAAGCATGCCCGCAAGGGCCTGTTCCTGGTGCACACCGACGCCGTCGATTCGGTGCTGGGTACCAAGAAGGCCGAGGCGATGGGCCAGTTCGACCTGTTCGGCGGGGGAGAAGACGGGGCCGGCTGCGGGGATTCGGTGTTCACCATCAAGGTGCCCGACGACGAATGGGAAGACAAACACAAACTCGCTCTCGAACGCGAGATGCTGGGTCTGTACGTCTCCGGGCATCCGCTCAACGGGGTGGCACACCTGCTGGCGACGCAGGTCGACACCGCCATCCCGGCGATCCTGGACGGCGATGTCGCCAACGAGACCCAGGTGCGGGTCGGCGGGATCCTGGCCGCGGTGAACCGGCGGGTCAATAAGAACGGAATGCCTTGGGCGTCAGCGCAATTGGAAGATCTTACCGGTGGCATCGAGGTGATGTTCTTCCCGCACACCTATTCCAACTACGGCGGCGACATCGCCGACGACGCCGTGGTCCTGGTCAACGCCAAGGTCGCCATCCGTGACGACCGCATCAGCTTGATCGCCAACGAGCTTGTGGTACCAGACTTTTCGAACGCCCAGCCGAACCGGCCGCTGGCCGTGAGCCTGCCCACCCGGCAATGCACCATCGACAAGGTGACCGCGCTCAAGCAGGTGCTGGCTCGACATCCGGGCACGTCGCAGGTACACCTGCGGCTCATCAGCGGCGACCGGATCACCACGCTGGAGTTGGATCAGTCGCTGCGGGTGACGCCGTCGCCCGCACTGATGGGGGACCTCAAGGAACTGCTCGGACCGGGTTGTTTGGGTAGCTAGCCGCGCTTTGTTGACAGAGCCCGGGTGGACCGTTAATGGAGCCAACCCGAAGAGAAGGCGTCGGCGTTAAGGAAGCCCGAGACATGATTATCGACGTTGGCGAAGCCGGAGATAAAGTTGCCGAAGCTGAAGAAGCCGGAGCTCGACTTTCCAACGTTGACAAAACCAGAGTTCCCGGCTGCGCCGACAATGGTGAGGATCCCATTTCGGAAGCCCGAAATATGATCACCTACATTGAGGAAGCCAGCGTTGTAGCTACCAGTGTTTTCCAAGCCGGCGCTGCCCACGACTGGGCCTTCACTGCCATTATCGTTGTCGGCGCCTGAATTATAGTGGCCAGAATTTGCGTAACCGGAATTATTGGTGCCGTCGTTCAACCAGCCAGAATTTGCCACTGGCTGGTCAACCGAGTTTCCCAGTCCGGTGTTGAGATTGCCCGAGTTGAGGAATCCAGTGTTGGAGTTGCCGGCGTTCCCATAGCCGGTATTGACGTTGCCCGAGTTGAAGCCGCCGGTATTTGTATTGCCTGCGTTGAAGCTACCCAGGTTGGTGTGACCGGAGTTGAAAAGACCCATGCTGCCGGTGATTCCGTCGCCACCGGAGTTCGCTATCCCGGTGTTGGTTATGCCGGAATTGAACCAACCCGTGTTGACGGCGCCGGAATTGAACCAGCCCGTGCTGAGCCTCCCAGAGTTCCCCACGCCGGTGCTGAACTCTCCCGAATTCCCGATGCCGGTGCTGTACTCTCCCGAGTTTCCGATGCCCGAACTCATGTGACCGGAGCTGAAAAACTCCCAGCTCGGGAGGCCGTTTCCGGTGCCGGAATTGCCGATGCCCAGCTGTCCGTTGCCGGAGTTGAAGAAGCCGATGTTGCTGTTGCCGGAATTTCCGAAGCCGAAGTTGTTGGCGCCCGAATTCATAGCGCCGAAGCCGACCTGATTGTCGCCGGTCAGTCCAAAACCGATGCAATTGTTTCCGGCATTTGCGAATCCAATATTATTGCTGCCTTTGTTGCCGAATCCGAAGTTTCCGTTGCCCAAGTTGCCGCTGCCAAAGTTCGAAAATCCGGTATTGCCGCCACCAATGTTTGCATCGCCGGTGTTTCCCAGACCGAAATTGTACGACCCAAGGTTGCCCAGGCCAAAGTTCGTGCCGCCGATATTTCCTGATCCAAAGTTGTTGTCGCCGATATTTCCGCTACCTGGATTGAAGCTGCCGATGTTGCCCCAACCCAAGTTGTGGCCGCCCAGGTTGCCGCTACCCAGATTGAGAGGACCCGTGTTACCGCTGCCGACATTGAGGCTGCCGGTGTTGCCCGAACCCAGGTTGTAGTCTCCGATGTTGCCGCTGCCCAGGTTGAGCAGACCGATATTCGCGCTGCCCAGGTTCAGGTTTCCGATGTTGCCGGTGCCCGGGTTGAAAAGGCCAAGGTTACCGATGCCGAGCCTGTCTAGGCTCAGGTTGTACCCGCCGATGGTGATGTTGCGTAGATCGAAATCCGTGATCCGTCCCGGCACCACGGGTTCCGCCGGTCCGACCGTGGTTGTGAGGCTCGGTACCGGTTGTGTCAGCGGGGTCAAGGCCGAGGCGGCCACCGACACCTCGCCGTGATAGCCAAGCATTGCCGCCACGTCCTGTGCCCACATCTGTTCATAGGCAGCCTCGGTGATCGCAATGGCCGGTGCATTCTGGCCGAATATGTTGCGATGCACCAGCGACAGCAACTGGCCGCGATTGGCCGCCACCCCAGCCGGATGAACGGTGGCAATCTTTGCCGCCTCGAACGCCGACGCAACGGAGCGAGCCTGCGTCGCCGCCTGTTCGGAGTGAGCGACTGCGGTGCTGAGCCACTGCATGTACGACGCAGCTACCTGTGTCATCGATGTCGCGGCCGCACCCTGCCACGCCGCACCTGTGAGCCCATAGGTCGCCGTGGCGAAGGAGTCCGCTGCCAGGCTCAACTCACTGGCCAATACGTCCCACGCAGACGCCGCCTCCACCATGGGGGCCGAGCCCGCTCCGGCAAACATTAACGCCGAATTGATTTCCGGCGGAAGAACCGAATAGTGCGTCACGATATTTTCCTCGGGTGCTGGAGCGAACCTAGTAACTTCGACGCGTCCTTGGGTCAACAGCGGATGCTACATCCAGTGGTGGGTGTGCATGGTCGAGAATGAGGTAAAATGTGTGAAGTCCAACACAACGTAGTTCGCCCAAGTCTGTGCACGATTGTGTGTTAGGTGAGCGCCAGGTGAGAGCCGCCTGCTGCTGAGGTATCACGCGGAAGTAATGCCTTAATCACGTTCTGCGACAGTGGTCTTGATGACAGGATCGACGGGTTCGGGCTGGCGCGGCGAGTACGGCACACGCATTTTGGAATTCCTTTCTAGAATTTATAGCCGGTATTCGGTCAACGCCGACTCGGCAGGTGCCGCAAGTGGCGACAGATGATGCCCGCTCCATTGTTGAGCTGACATCGTTGGCGAGCGTGGGACTCAGCTGTCCCGCGCGCTTCAAATACAGCTATCCGATGACGAGGCATGTCTAACTGGCTGTAGCCACTACCGTCATTGCGCCTTAGCCAGCGAATTTTGCGCGGAATGGCACTACCGACGTTCCCGGTTGCGGCATCCGGGCTTCGGCTGACCACCGGTTACTCAGTGCCGCATTTGCTTGCCAACGCTTTCCCGGGATAGCCGAGAGCGCTGCTGCCAGCACGGTCGGCTACGGGTCTAGCATTTTCAGGCAACCAAGGAGAGTGGAAATGACCACCACCAGGCGCACCGCAGGTATGACAGGGGAAAGTCGATGACGGCACGGGAGGTCGGTCGCAGCGGAATACGAAAGCTTCTGCAGCGCACCGGAATTGTCGATGAGTCCACGACGGCGTTGGGGACCGACCCGGAAGCGGTGACACAGCTGCTGGACGCCGACTGGTTCGGCGAGCGGCTCGACCGGCTGGCCGAGGAACTTGGGCGTGATCCCGAGGGAGTGCGGGTGGAGGCCGCGGGCTACCTGCGCGAGGTGGCGGCCTCGTTGGACGAACGAGCGGTACAGGCTTGGCGCGGCTTCAGTCGCTGGCTGATGCGGGCCTATGACGTGCTTGTCGACGAGGACCAGATCGCTGCGCTGCGGTCGCTGGATCGCAGGGCGACGCTGGCGTTCGCGTTCTCGCATCGGTCCTATCTGGACGGCATGTTGCTGCCCGAGGCGATCGCGGCCAACCGCCTCTCGTCGGCATTCACCTTCGGGGGCGCGAATCTGAACTTCTTCCCGATGGGCGGCTTCGCCAAGCGCACCGGGACGATCTTCATCCGGCGCCAGACCAAAGACATTCCGATCTACCGATTCGTGCTACGCGCGTACACCGCGCAGCTGGTGCAGAACCACACCAACCTCACCTGGTCGATCGAAGGCGGGCGCACCCGCACCGGCAAGCTGCGGCCGCCGGTTTTCGGCATCCTGCGTTACCTCACCGATGCCGTCGACGAAATCGACGGTCCCGAAGTGTATTTGGTCCCGACCTCGATCGTGTACGACCAGCTGCATGAGGTGGCGGCGATGACCACCGAGGCATTCGGGGCAACCAAACGTCCAGAGGACCTGCGGTTCCTGGTGCGGCTGTCCCGGCAGCAAGGGGAGCGGCTGGGCCGTGCCTACCTCGATTTCGGCGAGCCGCTGCCGCTGCGGAAGCGCCTCGAGGAGCTGCGTGCCGATCCCTCGGGCACTGGGACGGTAGTCGAACGCATCGCTTTGGACGTGGAGCACCGGATCAACCGTGCCACCCCCGTGACGCCCACCGCAGTGGTGAGTCTGGCATTGCTAGGCGCCGACCGGTCGCTGTCCATCAGCGAGGTGTTGGCGACGGTGCGCCCGCTGGCCAGTTACATTGCGGCCCGCAATTGGCCGGTCGCTGGGGCTGCGGACCTGACAAACCGCTCGACCATCCGCTGGACCCTGCATCAGATGGTGGATTCCGGCGTGGTCAGCGTGTACGACGCCGGCACGGAAGCGGTCTGGGGGATTGGCGCTGACCAGAATCTGGTCGCGGCGTTCTACCGCAACACCGCCATCCATATCCTGGTCGATCGGGCGATCGCCGAGCTGGCTTTGTTGGCGGCGTCGGAAGGCGCCGAGAACTCCAGCGACGGCTTCGTCTTCCCAGCGGCCGTTCGCGATGAAGCGCTCAGCCTGCGTGAGTTGCTGAAGTTCGAATTTCTGTTCGCGGCGCGCGCGCAGTTCGAGAGGGAGCTCGCCGACGAAGTCAGGCTGATCGGGCCGGTGGAAGACACGTCCAGAGAAGTCATCGCGGCCGACGTGCGGCGGCTATTGGAGTCGGCCGACCTACTGCTGGCCCACCTGGTGCTGCGCCCGTTCCTGGACGCCTACCACATCGTCGCCGATCGGTTGGCTGCCCTCGAGGACGAGTCGCTGGAGGAAGATGCGTTTCTCACCGAATGCCTCGAGGTGGGCAAACAATGGGAGCTGCAGCGCCGGATCGCCAACGCCGAGTCACGATCAATGGAGTTATTCAAGACCGCGCTGCGGCTTGCGCGGCATCGCGAGCTCATTGATGGTCCCGATCATGCCGACATCGCTAAGCGGCGTCGCGAGTTCGCTGATGAGATCGCGACGGCGTGTCGGCGGGTCAACGTGATCGCGGAACTGGCCCGGCGCCGGGAATAGGATGGGTTTCCTGCCGCTGGAGGGCGACCAGGCTCCCAGCCCGGGGATAGGCCCGAGAGCTGGCCGACCCGGTGCGTGGGGTCCGGTGTTCGTGCTGACGCCGGTGAGCTGAGACGCTGCTCGTCATGGCATGGCACCATTAACCGGTGTCCGCCGAACTGAGCCAGAGCTCTGATGACTTGCCGCTGTGTGCGGCTGACATCGACGGCGCGGCCAAACGAATTGCTGCAGTGGTCAGCCCCACGCCACTGCAGTACAGCGACCGGTTGTCGGAGATCACCGGCGCGACGGTCTACCTGAAGCGGGAAGACCTGCAGGTGGTGCGCTCCTACAAGCTGCGCGGCGCATATAACCTGTTGGTCCAGCTGTCCGACGAGGAACTCGCCGCCGGAGTGGTGTGCTCCTCGGCCGGTAACCATGCTCAGGGCTTCGCCTATGCCTGCCGTTCGCTGGGTGTGCACGGCCGCGTATACGTGCCGGCGAAGACTCCCAAGCAGAAGCGGGACCGGATCCGCTACCACGGCGGGGAGTACATCGAGCTGATTGTGGGCGGCTCGACATATGACCTGGCCGCCGCGGCCGCCCGCGAGGACGTCGAACGCACTGGCGCAACGCTGGTGCCGCCCTACGACGACCTGCGTACCATGGCCGGTCAGGGCACTATCGCCGTCGAGATTCTGGACGTCCTGGACGACGAACCGGACCTGGTGGTGGTGCCCGTTGGCGGCGGCGGCTGCATCGCCGGTATCACCAGCTACCTGGCCGAACGGACGTCGAATACCGCCGTGCTGGGTGTCGAGCCGGCCGGGGCCGCCGCGATGATGGCCGCGTTGGCCGCTGGCGAGCCGGTGACGCTGGATCACGTGGACCAGTTTGTCGACGGCGCAGCGGTGGCGCGAGCGGGGACGCTCACCTACGCGGCGCTGGCCGCCGCCGGTGACATGGTGTCGATCACCACGGTCGACGAGGGTGCGGTATGCACCGCGATGCTCGATCTGTATCAGAACGAGGGCATAATCGCCGAACCCGCGGGTGCGCTATCGGTGGCCGGCTTGCTAGAAGCCGACGTCGAACCCGGCTCCACCGTCGTGTGTCTGATCTCGGGTGGCAACAACGACGTGTCCCGCTACGGCGAAGTGCTGGAGCGGTCGCTGATCCATCTAGGCCTCAAGCACTACTTCCTGGTCGACTTTCCCCAAGAGCCGGGCGCGTTGCGGCGGTTCCTCGATGAGGTGCTCGGTCCCAATGACGACATCACCCTGTTCGAGTACGTCAAGCGCAACAACCGGGAGACCGGTGAGGCCCTGGTCGGCGTCCAGCTGGGGTCGGCCGCCGATCTGGACGGCCTGCTGGCCCGGATGCGGGCTACGGAGATTCACGTCGAAACCCTGCAACCGGGCTCGCCGGCGTACCGCTACTTGCTGCTCTGACGTGGTTATGCGCCGCGAGCGTGCGCAGAATGCCGGCTGGCCCGAAGTGTGGCAATGCATCTGTGCACGCTCATCGACGGTCAGCCCAGGTATGCAGGTAGGGGGGTAGCGGGATCCAGGTCGCGATCCGGCATCGCTGGCTGGGCCACCAGCCGCAGCGGCACCACTCCCGCCCAGTACGGCAGCGCCAGGTCTGTGGCGTCGTCAGCCACACCGCCTTCGCGCACCTTGGCCGAGACTTCGTCGAGGTCGAGCGCGAGCATCGCGGTCGCGGCGAGTTCGCGTGCGTCCGGCGGTCGGCAATCGTCGGCGCGGCCGGGCTGGATGTGGTTGAGCACGGCATGCAGTGCGCGCCGCTTTTCGTCCGGGTCGTCGACGATGCGTGCGGTTCCGACCGCGACGACCGAGCGATAGTTCAGCGAGTGGTGCATCGCCGACCGGGCCAGCACCACTCCGTCGACGAGGGTGACGGTGACGCAGACCGGTATGCCGGAAGGCCGGGCCGCCAACATGGGCCCGCTGCCCGACGAGCCATGGATATACAACGTCTCGTCGATGCGCGTGTGGATGGTCGGCAGCACCACCGGCCTGCCGTCGCGGACATAGCCGAGGTGACAGACCAGCGACTCGTCGAGGATCCGATGCACGGTCTCGTAGTCGTAGTGGGCGCGCTCCCGGTAGCGGGTGGGCGTCGTGCGTGGGGTGGGGTGGTATCCCATTATTGTCCTAGTACATAATAGATAACGTGCCAGTACGATATAGGATAGCGGGGACAGGCGCCGAGTCTATAGCCGCCAGCATCGAGGATGGCATTTCGCAGGGCCACCTGGCGCCCGGTCATCTGCTGCCGTCCATCCGGGAGGTCGCCGCCCAACTCGGGGTGAACGCGAACACCGTTGCCGCCGCATACCGTCTGTTGCGCGATCGCGGGGCGGTCGAGACAGCGGGCCGGCGCGGCACCCGGGTGCGAAACCGACCGGCGACCACGCCGCGGTCGTTGCTCGGACTTGCCATTCCCGACGGTGCACGCGACCTGTCGACCGGTAACCCGGATCCCGCACTATTGCCCATCGCCACCGCGCAGTTGGCCGTGCGAAAGCAGGACCGGCCGCTGCTGTATGGGCAGTCGGCGATGTCGGCGGAGTTGGTCGAGCACGCCCGCGCGGATCTCAGCGGCGATGGGGTGCCTGCTGAGCATCTCGCGGTGACCAGCGGTGCGCTCGACGGCATCGAGCGGGTGCTGGCCGCACATCTGCGCCCCGGCGACCGGGTGGCGGTCGAAGATCCCGGCTGGGCGAACCTGCTCGATCTCATTGCTGCACTGGGGCTTTCGCCCGAACCGATCACGGTCGACGACGACGGTCCGCTGGTTCTGAGCATGGCGCGGGCGCTGCGTCGCGGGGTACGCGCGGTCATCGTCACCACCCGGGCGCAGAACCCGACGGGGGCCGCACTGTCCAAGGAACGCGCCAGCGCGCTGCGCAGCCTGCTGGCCGCCAAGACCAGCGACGTGCTGGTTATCGAGGACGACCACTGTGCCAGGATCTCCGGCGTGCCGCTGCATTCCCTGGCCGGGGCGACGCGGCGCTGGGCGTTCGTCCGTTCGGTCTCCAAGGCCTATGGTCCCGACCTGCGGCTTGCCCTGCTGGCCGGAGATCGCCGCACCGTCGAGCGCGTGCACGGACGACTGCGCCTTGGGCCGGGTTGGGTGAGCCGATTGCTGCAAGATCTCGCAGTAGGCATGTGGTCCGACGACGCCGCGACGGACTTGGTCCATACCGCCAGGGGCCGCTACGCCGATAATCGCAACGCGTTGTGTGACGCTCTGGCTGAGCGGGACGTGGTGGCGCACGGTCGATCCGGCCTGAACGTCTGGATCCCGGTGCCTGACGAGACGGTCGCCATCACCCGGCTGCTCAACGCGGGTTGGGCCGCTGCGCCAGGAACGCGGTTTCGCATTGCCACGCCGCCCGGCATGCGCATTACGATCGCCGACCTCAAAGATGACGAAATCGCACCGCTGGCCGAAGCCATCGCCGCAGCCATCCATGGCACCGGGCCCGCCAGCGTGTAAGCGGCGCCGCTTTAGACGAGTAGCCAGACGAAGAGAACGACGTAGAGGAGTAAGTGAGCCACCGACAGCGCTAGGGCGGCGATCGCCAGACTCCGACCGTCTCGGTCTCCGTGCTCCGTGTGGTGCAGCGCGTTCACTGCGAGCGGGATGGTGACCAACGCGGCCGGGACGAACGGCAGGAGGTACTGCAGGATGCCGACCGTCAGGCTGAAGATGGCACGGCGGTTGACATGGCGTCGCTGCGGCGCAAAGACGGGGAAAGCCAGCGCCGGGCTGATGGTGGTCATGAGCAGAGCGTGCGGCAGCTGACTTGAAGAATCCTTGGTGGATTCTTGCCCGCCCCGCTCAGACCGACTTGACCTGCATTAACGACTCGTCATTGGCGCGAAAGATCGGCTCAAGCGGTACCGCGAACTGTCTGGCCATGTCGGTCAGCGACTTCGACCAAAGCTGATCAGCCGGCGAGACCGGGCCGCATCCGGGGCCGGTCAACAACATGGCCACAGTGGTGCCGGGCGCCATGCCGTCGAGCACCGAACGCAGCGACGACATGATGTTCTTGATAATGCGTGCCTGCGGGCGCGGGCGGATCGGTACTTGGCTCAACGCCTTGATCAGGCGACGGTCCGGTCCCAGGAAGCCGAGCCAGAGCAGACGCTCGCCAAATCCCAGCGGTCCCATCAGGGCGCGCCAACGCTGGCGCAGATCAAGCGCCGAGTAAACCGGATCGGTTGCGGACTCGATCGCCGGCAGCAGGTCGTCATCGGTCATGCGGCAAATCATCGGCGCTCGCCTGGTGCGCCGGTAGTCAGTTATCCACAGCGCAGTATCGCCACCGAATGGCCGGGAAGCCAGGTGGAATCCTGGCCCGAAACAGCATGCCTGTCCGGGGTGTCCCAGGCCAGCACCAGTTCACCGCGGAACGGTACCGTCACCGCCTCGGCGCCGAGATTGCAGGCGATCGCCAACCGGCCGCGCCGCAACACGATCCAGCGTTGATCTTCGTCGTAGTCGACGGTGAGGTGATCCAACCACGGGTCGGCGAGGTCAGGTTCGTTGTGCCGCAGGGCAATCAGGTCCCGGTACAGATCGAGCAGCCGGGCGTGATCTCCCGAACCGACCTCGTCCCAGTCCAGCTTGGAGCGCTGAAACGTCTGCGGGTCCTGGGGATCGGGGATTTCGTCGGCGTCCCACCCGTGTTCGGCGAATTCCGCCTTGCGCCCTTCCCGGGTGGCCTGTGCTAGTTCCGGTTCGGGATGCGAACTGAAGAACTGGAACGGGGTGGACGCGCCCCACTCCTCACCCATGAAGAGCATTGCGGTGTAGGGAGATCCGAGCACCAGAGCGGCCTTGACGGCCAACTGTCCGGGGGTCAGGTTCTGCGACGGACGATCCCCGAGCGCGCGGTTGCCGACCTGGTCGTGGGTACATGTGTAGGCCAGCAGGCTGGTCGCTGGAATCCCGGTTTCTTCGCTGGTGTCCAGCGGGCGACCGTGCCGGCGCCGCCGGAACGACGAGTAGGTACCGGCGTGGAAGAAACCGTGACGCAGGGTCTGGGCCAGAATGTTGACGGACCCGAAGTCGCCGTAATAGCCCTGCCGCTCGCCGGATACCGCGGTGTGGATGGCGTGGTGGATATCGTCGGCCCACTGTGCGGTCAGGCCGTATCCACCGCGCTCCCGCGGGGTGATCAGGCGCGGGTCGTTGAGGTCGCTCTCTGCAATTAAGGCCAGCGGACGGCCCAACTGCCTTGACAGCCAGTCGGTTTCGGTGGCCATCTCCTCCAGGAGGTGTACCGCGGTGACATCCACCAGCGCATGTACCGCATCCAGTCGCAGGCCGTCGGCGTGGAAGTCGCGCATCCACCGCAACGCGCATCCGATGATGTAGCGGCGCACCTCGTCGGAGTCGGCGTCGGCGATGTTGATGCCCTCGCCCCAGGGGTTGCTGGCCGACGACAGATACGGGCCGAATTTCGGCAGGTAATTGCCCGAGGGGCCGAGGTGGTTGAAAACGGCATCGATCAACACCCCCACGCCGCGGGCGTGGCAGGCATCGACGAGCCTGACCAGGCCGTCGGGACCTCCGTACGGCTCATGCACGCTGTACCACAGCACGCCGTCATAGCCCCAGCCGTGCGTGCCGGCAAAGGAGTTGACCGGCATCAGCTCGACGAAGTCGATGCCGAGATCGACCAGATAGTCCAATTTTTCGATGGCGGAGTCGAAGGTTCCTTCGGGAGTGAAGGTGCCGACGTGCAGTTCGTAGATCACCGCTCCCTGAACGGGCCGGCCGGCCCAGTCGGCGTCGGTCCAAGGCGCGGCTGATGCGTCCCAGAGTTGGGAGCGTTCGTGCACCCCGTCGGGCTGGCGGGGTGAACGCGGGTCCGGCAGCACGGTGGTGTCGTCATCGAGCAGAAAGCCGTAGCGGGCATCCGGTGGCGCGTCCACGCTGGCGTGCCACCAGCCGTCGTCGGAGCGCATCATGTCATGCACCGCACCGTCGACGTCGAGGCGCACCAGCTCAGGTTTGGGTGCCCACACCCTGAACTCAGTCATCACGACGCTCCAACAGTGCCACGGGCAGCTCGGCGAACAACTCGGCGGCGGGCGTCGGCCCGCTGGCCATGGCGCCGGTCAGCCGATCGGTCCACGATCCTTCGGGCAGCGGCAACACCGTGTCACCCCATCCGGTGTCGGTCAGGCCTACCGTCCAGCGGGTCACCGCCACCAGAATGCCGGGGCCGCGCCGGAACGCCACCACATGGTCGCTGGCCTGACCGGCGGCCAGCACCGGCACGTAATCGCCATGCGCGAAGCAGTCCGGTCGTGACCGTCGCAGTCGAAGCGCCGTCGTGACCACGCGAATCTTGGTATGCCGCAACTCTTTCAGCGCGTTACGACGGGTCGAATAGTCGACCTGGCGTCGGTTGTCCGGATCGACCAGGCTGTCATCCCACAACTCGGTGCCCTGATAGACGTCGGGGATGCCCGGCACGGTCAGCGCCAGCAGCTTTTGGCCCAGCGCGTCGCTTTCGGCGTGCGGCCTGAGCTGGCCTACGAGTTTGGTCAGTTCGCCGGTCACCGGCCCGTCCAACACGTCGTCCAGCCATTGATGCACGGCGCTTTCGAAAACGGAGTCCGGATCATTCCACGACGTGTGCCACGCCGCCTCCCGAATCGCCTTCTCGGCGTAAGAGTGCAGTCGGTCGCGCAATTCCCCGGTAACCTCGCCGTTTACCGGCCACACACCGAAGATGTTCTGCCACAGAAATTGCCCGGTGGCCGGATCGGGGGAGGGCGCCTGGCTCTCCCACCGCCGGAGAAATTCTGCCCACAACGACGGCACCTGCGACAGCACACCGATCCGGGCCCGTACGTCTTCGCCGCGTTTGGTGTCGTGGGTGGTCAGCGTCGTCATCGCTGCCGGCCATAGCCGTGCCCGGGTCGCGGAACGCTGATGGAACTCCGCGGCGCCGACCCCAAATCGGTGCGGTTCGCCCCCGACCTCGTTCAGCGACACCAGTCGGGCGTCGCGGTAGAACAGGCAGTCTTCGACCGCCTTCGCGGTCACCGCGCCGCACAGCTGCTGCAGGCGGGTGGCGGGCTCGCCGCCGTGGGCCAGTGCCGCGGCCACGACAGCCAGCGCAGGTCCCAGATCGGGCTGAGCCGCTTGGGTTTCGGCCAGTGCCGTCGGCAGCGTCGCCGACAGTGCCAAGTAGTCGCATCGGTAGACCTCGATGTGGGTCAACAGCGCGGCCAGCGCGTCGGGCAACCGCGGATCATCGGCGCCCGCGGTCGCCACGATGCTGCGCCGCAACCGGGCCAGCTCACTAGCCAAGGTGCCCGTCGCCGCACGAGTTTTCAGTTCCGCCACCATCTCCGGCATCGCGCTATACCGCACACCAGCAGATTCGACAAGTTCGGTGAGCGCGGCTTCACCCGCTGGGTCGACGAAGAGTCCGCCCACCTCCCGCAGCACGTCATAGCCGGTGGTGCCGGCGACGGGCAGGGTCGGTTCCAGCGCCTCATCCACGGCCAAGATCTTTTCGATGACAATCCACGCCTCGGGTCCAACCAGCTCGCGCAGCCACACCAAATAGCTTGCCGGATCAGCCAAACCGTCGGGATGGTCGATGCGCACTCCGTCGACGATCCCCTCGCCGAACCAGCGGGCCACCTCGGCGTGGCTGGCGTCGAACACGCTGCGGTCCTCCTGGCGCAGCCCCGCCAACGAGGTGATTGAGAAGAACCGGCGGTAGCCGACCACACCATTGCGCCAGCCCACCAGTCGGTAGTGCTGGCGTTGGTGCACCTCGGGCCCGGTGCCGTCGCCGGTGCCCGGGGCGATTGGAAGCGCCAAATCACCCAGCCGCAACCGGTCGCCGTCGACACTCAGATCCGCGACGTCGTCGTCCGATCCCAACAACGGCAGCACGATTCGCCCGGTGTCGTCCAACGTCCAGTCGATATCGAAGAATCGGGCGTACTCGGAATTTCGTCCGTGCCGTAGCACGTCCCACCACCAGGCGTTCTGCTCGGGTTGGTCGATCCCGACATGATTTGGCACCACGTCGACCACCAGTCCCATGCCGCGAGCTCGCGCCGCCGTGGACAATCGGGCCAGCCCCTCCGGGCCGCCGAGTTCGGGCGACACCGCTGTGGGGTCGGTGACGTCATAGCCGTGCGACGATCCGCCTACTGCGGTCAGGATGGGGGACAGGTACACGTGGGACACCCCGAGTTCGTCGAGGTAGTCCAAGAGGTTGGCGGCGTCGTCGAGGGTGAACGCAAAGCCGCTGGACGCGCCGCGCAGCTGCAACCGGTAGGTTGCCGAGACTGGAGAAATCATCTGTCACAACGTCTTACGTAAGATAAGGATGGAGCGGCCGGGCACCGCCACCTCGTCACCCTGATCGATGACGCGCTCGGCGACACCGGTCGAGCTGGTGGTGTCCAACTCCACCGTCCACTGCTGTGCGTAGTTGCCGAGCGGCATCACAAAAGTGACTTCTTGGTCGTGGGCGTTGAAACACAGCAGGAACGAGTCATCGACGACACGTTCGCCACGGCGATTCGGTTCGGGCAGGGCCTGGCCGTTGAGGAACACCGCGATGCTCTTGCCGAAGTCGTTGTCCCAGTCTTGCTCGGTCATCTCCTGGCCGGTCGGCGTCAGCCAGGCGATGTCGTGGATGTCGGCTGCACCGCTGCGTATCGGCCGCCCCTGAAGGAAGCGGCGCCGGCGGAAAAGCGGATGCTTCCTGCGCAGCCTTGTCACTTTGCGAGCGAACGCCAGCTGGTCGGCGTTCTTCTCAAGAAGTGACCAGTCCATCCACGACAGCTCGGAGTCCTGGCAGTAGACGTTGTTGTTGCCCAACTGGGTGCGCCCGATCTCGTCGCCGTGGGAGATCATCGGCGTGCCCTGGCTGACCATCAGCGTGGTCCAGAAGTTGCGCATCTGTTGGCAGCGCAACTCGATGATGTCCGGGTCGTCCGTGGGACCTTCCACGCCGCAGTTCCAGGACCGGTTGTGGCTTTCGCCGTCGCGGTTGTCTTCACCGTTGGCAAAGTTGTGTTTCTCGTTGTAGGACACCAGGTCATGCATGGTGAACCCGTCGTGGGCCGTGACGAAATTGATGCTGGCCCCGGGGCGTCGACCGGTCGCTTCATACAAGTCCGACGACCCGGTTAGCCGGGAGCCGAACTCGCCCAGGGTTGCGGGCTCGCCCCGCCAGTAATCGCGCACAGTGTCGCGGTATTTCCCATTCCACTCGGTCCACAAACCTGGGAAGTTTCCGACTTGATAACCGCCCTCGCCGACATCCCACGGTTCGGCGATCAACTTCACCTGGCTGACGACCGGGTCCTGCTGGACCAGGTCGAAAAACGCCGACAGTCGGTCGACATCGTAGAACTCGCGGGCCAGGGTGGCCGCCAGGTCGAATCGGAAGCCGTCGACATGCATCTCCAGCACCCAGTAGCGCAGCGAGTCCATGATCAGCTGCAGCGTGTGCGGATGGCGCACGTTGAGGCTGTTACCGGTGCCGGTGAAATCCTTATAGTGGCGCAGGTCGCCGTCGACGAGGCGGTAGTAGGCCGCGTTGTCGATGCCGCGGAAGTTGATGGTCGGACCGAGGTGGTTTCCTTCGGCCGTGTGGTTATAGACCACGTCGAGGATCACCTCGATGCCCGCCTCATGGAAGGTGCGGACCATCGATTTGAACTCCGCGACGGCTCCTCCCGGTTTGCGGGACGCTGCGTACTGGTAATGCGGAGCCAGAAATCCGAAAGTGTTGTAGCCCCAGTAGTTTCGCAGCCCCAGGTCCAGCAGCCGATGGTCGTGCAGGAACTGGTGGACCGGCATCAGCTCGATGGCGGTGACGTTGATCGACTTGAGGTGGTCGATGATCACCGGATGCGCCAGGCCGGCGTAGGTGCCGCGCAGTTCGTGCGGGATGCCGGGATGCGTCTGGGTCATGCCCTTGACATGGGCCTCGTAAATGATTGTCTCGTGGTAGGGCGTGCAGGGCGCCCGATCTGAAGCCCAGTCGAAGAATGGGTTGATCACGACGGTGGTCATGGTGTGGCCCAGCGAGTCCACCATCGGGGGGGTGCCGGTTTCGGACGGATCCTCGGCCGCCACCGCCAGGTCATAGGAGTACAACGCCTGACTGAATTCGAAGTCGCCGACGAAGGATTTGCCGTACGGGTCGAGCAACAGTTTGCTCGGATCACACCGGTGGCCGGCCGCCGGATCGAACGGCCCGTGCACCCGAAACCCGTAGCGCTGCCCGGGGGTGACGGTCGGTAGGTAGCAGTGCCAGAGGTAGCCGTCGACTTCCTCGAGATTGATCCGGGTTTCGGTGCCGTCGCGTGCGATCAGGCACAACTCGACCTTGTCGGCGACCTCGGAGAACAACGAAAAGTTGGTGCCGGCACCGTCGTAGGTGGCTCCGAGTGGAAATGGTGTTCCCGGCCATACTGTCGCCAGTTCGGGCGAGCCGTCCGCGCCGTCATATGCACCCTGGTTCCCGCGCTCGGTCGACGACATCACACGACCTTATCCATGTCGGCTGCTCTTTATCCCGGGTCACCACCAACCGGTGATCGCCGCGATCTGTCGCCCCAACTCGGGCGCCAGTGTCCGCATGTAGGTCGGCGTCAGGTGATGAGGATCGCGGTAGATCAGCACGTTTCCCTCGACCGCATGACAGCTGTCGGCTCGGCAGATTGCATCGGACAAGTCGATCGGCTTCAGCAGCGGGAACTGCGCGACGAAATCTAGCGTGCCGTTGTGATCGGACAGCAGGTCGGACCGCTTGACTTCGCAGGTTTCGGAGTCGCGGGCCTTGGCCAGGCAGTCTGCGGGATTGAATGGTTGGCCGTCCTTGACCAGCCACGGCGTATCGCGGACGCCGAGGATGGGAATGTTGTTGTCGGACAACGTCTGCCAAATCCCGATGTAGGTAGCGGGCATCACATCGCCGGATTTGATGTTCCATGGCCGGGTCGATGTGGTGAACACGTAATCGGGACGATCGGTGACCAACTTGGCCATCGTCGTCTCCACCCATTGCCGGCACTGCGGATAGGGCGCGTTGTTGCCCATGATCAGTGGGACCTGCTCGGTGGACAGCGCGCAGCCCATCTTGAGGTAGGTCACCACCTTGAAGTGGTGCAGCCGACCCAGCAAATCCAGTGCGGGCAGCCAGTGTTCGGCATGTGACCCACCCGCCAGCGCGATGGTCCTGGGCGCATCGGTATCGCCGTAGGTGCAATTCACCACTGTCGGGTTGACGAAGTCGCTGATGCACCCGTCGCGGGTAGATGCGGGCAGGTCTTCTTTGACCTCCAGCACGGTGGGTCGCATCCGCAGTTTGGGCACCCGCACGTGGTTGACCAACGCTCGCGCCCCCGGGTAGTCCGCGGCGCTCAGTCCACTGAGTTCCTTGCCGCCGGCGCGTTCGGCGACCATGTGTTCGCGCCACGTGAACGACGTCGCGGTCAGGGTGACGCCCAGCAGCACCACCACCGATCCCAGCGCGATCGTCGGCCGGCGCAACCGCAGCTGCCAGGGCGCCGGCGTTGCCGGTGCAGCGCCGGCCCGGTAGCGCAACGGATCTTCTATGTGGCGGGTGGTCAGGTACGCCAGCACCGCTGACACCAGCAGCACGCCCATGCCCTCGAGGAAGTTGGCGTGGTGGTGGCCGCTGTAAGAGAGCCAGAAGATCAGTAGCGGCCAGTGCCACAGATACAGGGAGTAGGCCATCGCTCCCAGCATCACCAGGGGTCCAACGGCGAGCATCCGGTTGGGCAGGGGGAGCTGGTATTTGGTGGCGGAGTGGGCCGACAGGTTAGCTCCGGCCACGATCATCAGGATGGCGGCTCCGACCGGCACCAGCGCCCACGGGCCGGGGAATTCTTTGACGCCGTCGATTAGGGCACCGCACGACAGGATCGCCGCCAGCGCCACGGTGGCGACTAGCGTTCGCAACCACATCGGCCAGCGGATATGCGGGACCACCGCACCTACCAATGCGCCCAGCAACAGTTCCCAGGCCCGGGCGAAGCTGTTGTAGTAAGCGGTGACCTGATAGGCCTGATGGGCGATGATCGCGTACCAGAACGACGCGACGGTCAGCGCGCTCAGCAGCAAAACGAACACCGTCCGCAGATGTCTGCCCAGGGGCCTGCGCAGCAGGTCCGCAACTCCCGCGATTACCAGCAAGAACGCCAGGTAGAACTGGCCTTGCACCGACATAGACCAGATGTGCTGCAACGGACTGACCGCCTCGCCGGCGCGCAGATAGTCCGCGGCCGAGTGGGCCAGTTCCCAGTTCTGGTAGTACCCCAGGCTGGCTAGGCTCTGGTCGGCGAACGCCTCCCATCTGGTCTGCGGCTGGATCAGGACGGTGAGCAGTGCGCACGTCGCCAGCACCACG
>JALHRH010000034.1 GCA_022841565.1 Mycobacterium sp.
CCGCGAAATAGCCGGCCGTTGCCACTGGCCCCGCCGCTGCCGGGGTGAGTCCCGGCCTGCCGTTCCCGCCGTTGCCGCCGCTGCCGATAAAGATGGCGCTACCGCCGGCGCCACCGGAGCCCCCCCGATGGTTGTCATCCCTAGGACACCGCTACCACCGGCACCACCGACACCGCCGTTGCCGAGCAGCGCCCCGCCTTATCCCCGCCACCCCCATGCCGCCGTCGCCGAAAATCAACCCGCCGGTACCACCTGTTCCTCCGGACCCGCCAATTCCACCCGGCGTGGTGGCGCGGCCCGCCGCCGCCATTTGCTCAGTGGTCTGCTGCCATTTGGCTTGGTGGGGTGAGAATGGGCTCATCGGCTTTTCAGCGGCCGCTATTGCCGAAACCGGGGTGGTAGTTGCGGAGTACCCAGTGTGGACGGTTGATTGCGGCTCTGGCGCGATGCGCAGACACATTTCGACGAGTTGCCGTAAAAAGCCCGTCTGCCTGCGGTGATTCCACGTACGCTGCTGGACGTGCGCTTGTCGTGGCCGCTGGTCGGCCGCTCGGAGGAGATGCGGACCATCGACGCCGCTTTGCGGACGCCGGGTGTTTCCGGAGTCGTCGTGAGCGGCGCAGCGGGCGTGGGGAAGAGCCGGGTTGTTCGCGAAGCGCTTTCGGTCGCCGATTCGCGGGGGTGTGAAACCCGTTGGGCGGTTGGCGCGTCAGCGGCGCGCGCGGTGCCACTGGGCGCGTTCGCGGCGTGGGCGACGCCGGGTGTGACCGACACCCTGCAGTTATTGCGCGGAGTCACGGAGTCGCTGACCGCCGCGCCCGCCGGCGTCACCGTGGTGCTGGCCGTCGATGACGTCCAGTTGCTCGACGACTTGTCGATATTCGTTCTGCATCAAGTCGTGCAGCGCGGTGGGGCGAAGGTGTTGCTCACCTTGCGTGACGGCGAACCGATTCCCGCCGCGGTGCAAGAAATATGGACAATCGGCGAATTCTCCCGACTCGACCTGCGGCCGCTGACGATCGAGGCGACGACGAAGCTGCTGTCAGCCGCTTTGAACGGCCCGGTGGACCCCGCTGCGGCGCAGCAGCTTTGGGATCTCACCCGCGGAAACATGTTGTATCTGCGCAACATCGTCGAACAGGAGGTGGCCGATCGCCGGCTCCTGCTGCAGGACGGCTACTGGCGCTGGCTCGGCGATCCTGTCATGCCGCCCGGCCTGATCGAGCTGATCGAGCTGCGCATGGGAGCCTTGCCCGCCCCGGTAAGCGATGTGCTCGACGTGGTTGCCGTGGGGGAGCCCATTGAGCTGGCACATCTGCGGCGCATCGCTGATCCGGCGGCGATCGAGGAGGCCGACACGCGGGCGCTCATTACGCTCGAGCCGGTTGACGGTGACGTGCAGGTGCGGTTGGCGCATCCGCTGTACGGCGAGGTCCGGCGCCGCCGCGCCGTGCCGACCCGGCTGCGGCGGCTGCGTGGGCTCGTTGCCAACGAACTCGCGGCGACCCCCGACAGCGACGATCTTCACGTCGTGGTACGTCGCGCCACGCTGACCGTCGACTCCGACCTCGACCCGGACGCGCATCTACTGGCCAAGGCGGCCCACGGCGCGGTCTGGCTGGCGGATCTACCCTTGGCGAATCGGTTGGCCGAGGCGGCAATTCGAGCCGGTGCCAACGTTGAAGCGAGTTTTATCCGCGCACATGCGCTTTCGTGGTCGGGCCGGGGGCAGGAAGCAGAAGACGTGCTGGCCGGACTCGATACCGGCCGGTTGACCGGCAGCGAGCGCGTCCGGCTCGCATTCCTGCGGGCCAGCAACATGTTGTGGGCCTTGGGTTCCCCGGACCGGGCCAAAGATATCATTGACGACGCCGCGCACAGTGCGGCCCCGGGCGACCGCGGCTATATCGATGCATTCCTCACGGTGTACTGGTTCGCGACCGATGAGCCTCAGGCAGCGTTGGATGCGTCGCAAGGCCTGGTGCTCGCAGAGTTGCCGGCCGTCGTCGGCGCCGAGATCGCCTGGGTCCTGGCCACTATCCTGGCCGATGCGGGGCGCGTCACCGAAGCCGAAGCCACCGTCGAGGCGGGGATCGCGGCGGCCGCACGCTCTTTCGAGATTCCCCACGTCCGGTTCAACATCGTGGACTCGCACGTCGGTGCACTGCTGCTGGCGGGCCGGGTCGGTGATGCCCAGGAGGTGGCCGGGCACGTGCGGCGGCAAGCTGCCGACCTGCCCGGGTCGGCGCAGTTGCTGGGCGCCGCAATCGCCGGTCGGGCCGCCCTCGGTGCCGGACGCCTACCTGTTGCAGATTCGCTACTGAAACAGGCCGTGCTAGGACTGTCCGCCACGTACGCCCTCGGCTGGGGATACCGTTACCGGATCTCGCGGATCGTCGCGCTGGCGATCAGCGGGTCAACGGCGGAGGCCGCGACGGCGCTCGCCGCTCTGGATCAGCAGCGACGCCCGTTCCGGTCGCTGAACGATGAACGGGCCCTGGCGCGTGCGTGGGTGGTTGCAGGTCAGGGTGCGCTCAGCGAGGCGATCGGCGAGCTGCTGTCGGCGGCCGAACGGGCCGCTGCGAAAGGCCAATTCGCCGCCGAAGTGCTGTGCCTACAGACCGCGGCACAGTTTGGCGATCATTCGGGCGCCGCACGACTGCACGAACTCCAGGCGATCGTCGAGGGACCTCGCGTCGCCGTCGCGGCACGGTTCTCAGCAGCCCTGGCCGCCAGCGATGCCGCTGAATTGACGCTGGTATCAGCAGAATTCGAGCGTATCGGCGATGTCGTCGCTGCCATCGACGCCGCTGCCCATGCTGCCCTCGTCTATCGTGGCCACGGTCTGCGGGGATCGGCGCTGGGATGCGCAACTCGCGCGGAAGCCCTTGCGAAGCACTGTGGTGGCGCCTGGACGCCGGCGCTGCGCCAGGCCGCCGAACCCCTGCCCTTCACCAGTCGCGAGCGTGAGATCGTGATGCTCATCGGTGAGGGGCTGACCAGTCGAGCGGTCGCCGAGCGGTTGTCTCTTTCCGTACGCACGGTCGAAAGCCACATTTACCGGGCGATGGCGAAAACCGGAACCACGACTCGCGACGAGCTGGCGGCCCTGATGAATTGCCGCCGCGCACGTAGCCAGTGACATCGATTCGGTAGCCCGCACCCCAGTCTGTTCGGGATTGCAGTAGCGCTCTACTGCGTCCGCTCCATGCCCGACTGGGTGACGATTTCAATCACGTTCTGTCGCGAAACGAAAAGGTGGAGGAACGGTGATGACGTGGATCGCGCCCCATGCGACGGGCCATGAACGGACCCGGAACGGAACACTGCTGCGGGTCGACTACGAACGCGGGATCGGCTGGGTGGCGACCCGATACGGGCCGAATCGTTCTGTCGTTGAGCAGGTCCGCGGTACCGATGAGCAAGTTCACCGCGTGGCCGCGTGCTGGTCTCGAGTACTCAAGTGAAGGCGTCCCGCCGCGGATCCCGGAGCCGTCGATTCAGGAGGCAGTCATGCTAGAACGGCTTGCGCGATTGGCCGTGACCCGGCCGAAGTCGGTCCTCGCGGCAACCTTGGTGCTCATGGTCGGTGCGCTTGTCTACGGGTCAGGCATAGGCGAGCGACTGTCCGGCGGCGGCTTCTACAGCGTCTCATCTGAATCGCAGCGCGCAGCCGCCCTGTTGGAGCAGCGTTTTCACGTCGGCAAACCAAACCTGGTTATTCTCGCAACGGTCAACGGCGACAGATCTGTCGATGACCCCGAGGCGGTTGCGGCCGGACAGGCACTCACTGCGCAGTTGGCCGCTACGCCCGGTATCACGACGGTGAGTTCCTACTGGGGGCCGGGAAAGTCCGACATGCTCCGCAGTAGGAGCGGCACAAAGGCTTTGATCTTGGCGCACGTTACGGGCGACGAACGCGAATTCGCCTCGGCGGCCCGCCGTCTCATCGCCACGTATCGAGACACCGAGCGCGGCGCGTTGCGCCTCGAACTTGGCGGCGAGGTCGTCAGCTACGTCGACGTGACCGACCAACTCAACCACGACCTGGGGACCAGTGAGGCGATCGCGATGCCGCTCATCCTGGTGCTGATGACGCTGGTCTTCGGCAGTCTCGTCGCGGCCGGGCTGCCCCTGATTGTCGGCGCCCTGTCGATCGTGGGTTCACTCGGCCTGCTCGCGTTGTTGTCGGATCTGACACCAGTTTCCAACTATGCGCTCAACGTGACGACGATCCTGGGTCTCGCCCTCGCGATCGACTACAGCCTCCTGGTACTCACCAGATTCCGTGAGGAGAGGACACGCGCTTCGAGCCTCGATGATGCGATCATCACGTCGGTCCGAACCGCCGGCCGCACCGTCGTATTCTCGGCCACCGCGGTGGCATTGTCCGTGCTGGCCCTGCTGCTCTTCCCCATGATGTTCTTGCGTTCGATCGCCTATGCCTGCGTGGGAGTGATCTTGCTCGCTACGGTGTGCGCCGTCGTGGTCGTGCCCGCCATGTTGCGGATCCTGGGTCCGCGGATCGACTCGCTCAATGTGGGTCCGGCGATTCGGCGGCTGCTGAGGCGGCCTGCGGCAGAGGCGAAAAGGATTGAGGAGGAGGGATTCTGGTTTCGCAGTTCGCGGCTGGTGATGCGGCGGCCGGTCGCGACCGGGGGCGCGGTGCTCATCCTGGCCCTGATACTCGCGGCGCCTTTCAGCGGCATCCGCCTCAACTTCCCGGACGACCGGTCGCTGCCGACAACGATCGAAAGCCGGCGTGTCGGCGACGCGGTCCGCTCGGCATTTCCGGCACAGGCGGCCGGCGCAATCGACGTGGTACTGGAATCGTCGAGGGATGCAGAACGACTCGACGCATACGCGGCGGCACTGTCACGGTTGCCGCACGTAGCCACCGTCAAGCTGACGGCCACCCGCTACGCGAGCGGGCAACGCATCGGCGAACCGCCCGTGTCGCAAGGCGACGGCGCCTATCTCACCGTACTGCCGGACGTCGACCCTTACAGCGAGGGGGCCCACCGGCTGCTCGATCAGATCCGGGGGACTGCGGCCCCGGGAATTGTGCATGTCGGTGGGCTAACTGCCGAAAACTTCGACACCAAAGATGCTTTGCTGGAACGAGTTCCGCTGGTGGCGGTGCTGATGGTGGTGGCGATGTTCAGCGTGTTGTTCGTATTCACCGGCAGCTTGGTGTTGCCGCTGAAGGCGTTGGTGCTCAACGTGATCAGCCTGTCCGCGACGCTGGGCGCGATGGTCTTCATTTTTCAGGAGGGTCACCTGAGGTGGCTGGTCGGAGATTTCACCGTCACCGGGACGTTGCCGACACCGACGCCGATCCTCATCATCTGCCTGACGTTCGGCCTGTCGATGGATTACGAGGTTTTCCTGTTGTCGCGGATCACCGAGGAGTACCGCGCTCATGGCAACACCGACCTCGCCGTGATGTCGGGCCTGCAACGGGTAGGCCCCATCGTCACAGCGGCGGCGCTGATCATGTCCGTGGTGTTCATGGCCATGGCCACGGCTCAGGTGTCGTTCATCAAGTCACTGGGCCTTGGACTGACACTGGCCATCCTGTTCGACGCCACCCTTATCCGCGGGGTACTCATGCCCGCCGCGATGAAGCTGATGGGCCGCGCCAATTGGTGGTCCCCCCGGTGGCACAGCACCGCACCGGCGGCGACGGGGCGGGAACCTGAGCACCAGTTGACGACGCATGGGACGTGACTTACCGGACGTCGAGTCCGCGTCACACCACAGCGATTCCGTGGCCGCTGAGGGCTTGATCGAATGGTTGACGGCCAACGGGACTGCGGCGCAATGCCCTGAGCTCGACGCATTGCTTCGCGCGTGGCGCCGGCCGGGCGGCGGTCTCGATCGGGCAGGGCGGCGCCGCGCCTTCGCGTCGCTGAAGACCGTCGGACTGCTGGCTCACCTCGCGTCAACCGAGTCCTCACAGACCTGGGCGGCCAGCGGTTACCCCGCGCCGGCCGAAGGGACGGCGCCCGAACGGCCTCGCCTGGAGCCGCTTCGAATAACCCGCGATACCGAAGTCGATTGCGGCGTGGTGATAGTGGGATCAGGTCCGGCGGCGGGCGTTGCCGCAGCTGTGCTGGCAGCTTCGGGTATCGACGCGATCGTCCTTGCTGCAGCTGATTCCACCACATCGACAGCGGATACCCTCGCCTGGCAGGCCGTCGCGAACCGGTTCGGACCGATTCCCGGATCCGACCCGGACAGCGTCGCCGTGCTCCGCGGTTCATGCCGGGGCGGAGAACAGGTCGTCAACCACACTGCGGCGTTCCGCACTTCCGCGTCGATCCGGGCCGAGTGGGCAGATTGGGGTGCCCGGCAGTTCGCGGCCGCCGAATATGATCAGGCGCTGGACGCAGTTTGCGAAAAGCTTGGTGCCACTACCGAACCCGGTGTCACGGTGAACAGTGCGATGGCGAGGGGACTTGGTGAGCTTGGTTGGCACTCGGCGTCAGTCCCGCGCCTCATCAGAGGCTGCGACACCGGAAAAGTGACGGGGAGTTGCCCGGCGGGGTGCCCACTGGGCGCGGGCCAGGCCGTCAAACCGACGTGGCTGCACGACGCCGCGAAACATGGCGCCCGGATGATGCTGGGAGTCAACGTCGACACGGTGCTCGTCCGACACGGCAAGGCCATCGGCGTCGCGGCGACCTCGATCGACGGCTACGCGGTGAGGGTCCGAGCCAGCGCTGTCGTTATGGCCGGTGCTGCCACAGGCACGGCCGCGCTGCTCATCCGGTCGGGGCTGCAGAATCCGAATATCGGACGTCATCTCCGGCTGCACCCACACTTGATGGTGTTCGCTGAGTATGCAGACGGCGTCGAGTCCTGGGACCAGTCGTCGATGCCGTTCTCGTCCGAGCACGGCGATCTGGATGGCGACGGCTACGGCGTGCGGTATGTGGGTCAACCCCTGTCGCCGTGGATGCTCGCATATGGACCGTGGACCGGCGCTGCTGACTTCTCGCGTGACCGGAGCCGCCTGCACTGCACCTCAACGATTCTCGTGGTCGTACGCGATCACGGCTCCGGGCACGTGAGCGTGGCACCCACTGGTCAGCCGCGGATTCACTACCGCGTCAGCGGTGTCGACCGCCGACACCTCCAAATCGGGGTGATGGGTGCGATGCGGATCGCCGCCGCGGGCGGCGCGCACCGGATTTGGCCCCAGCACACCAACCGGTTGGAATACCGGTCGAGTGTCGGATCGATTGCCGGCTACCTGCGACAGTGCGCCGAATCTAACTGGGCACCGGGACATTTCACCTGCTACACCACACATCAACTGGGGACCGCCCGGATGGGTGGTTCGCCGGCGACCTCGGCCACCGATCCCGATGGCGCGACGTGGGAGGTGCGCAATCTGATCGTCGCCGACGGGTCGTGTCTGCCGACCGCGACCGGTGTGAATCCTATGATCTCGATCGAGGCGGTCGCATACATGAATGCCAAGCGACTCGCAGCGGCCTTAGCCTAACGGCGCCGCAACGCAGGAACCGGGATCCCAACGGGCTCGGATGCGCTGCTCCGGCGGACTATGGGGTGACGGACGATCGCAGGCCAGTCCGGCACGCATTCGATGCGGATGACGGCCACCGTGATGGACATGCCGGCGCCGTTGTTCACCATCAGAACCCGGTCGCCGACGCCAAGCTGGCCGGTGACGAGGAGGTGGGTGAGCGCAGCAGGATGATCGGACACCGACAGGTGGCCCAGACCGCGACCGAACTCGAGCATCCCCGCTTCCGTGGGTTTTCCGAATGGGGCGAGGAGCGCCTCGATATATCTGCCGGTTCCTGAGAAGACGTGTGTCACCCTGCGGACGTCGGACATGCCGACATCGGCGTCGGCAAGCGCGCGAACGATCAGATCGTTGCGGGCATGGACGAAGTCGCTCATCAGCTTCGGCAGCTTCTCGGGATAGCGACGAATGAAACTCCTTGTCCGCGAGGCAACATCGGCTGCTTCGGCAAGGTCGAAACGCAGCGGGAAGAGCGGACCGGGAAGCCGGCACATGCCCTCGAACTCGGGCAGGCTCCCGTTCACCAGGGACTCGACGCGGGCGAAGCCGGTCTCGGTGGAGACGATGACCGCGCTCGCCGCGTCGCCGAGCGCGGACCCCCGGTCGGTGGCGCCGTCGGCGTACCCATACCGGTCGAATTCAGGTGCACCCCAGTTGTCGGCGCCGGCGATCAGCGCGGCCCCAGGGGCCGCCGTCAGCCCGAGGTATCCCGCCGCGAGCGAGAACCCGAGCAGGGTCGAATTGCAACCGGCCTCGATACCCGCGGCCGGCGCGGTCCCTCCGACGGCCCGGCGTTGCAGGTAATGATGGGCGGGCCAGCCGGGAATCCCCTGCATCCCACTGCCGCCGTACAACACCAGGGCCAGGTCCGCACCGGTGTAGCGGGACCGGGAGAGCGCCTCCCGGGTGGCGATCACCGCCATGTCGGGCGCGGAGATGTCGCCGGCCACCGCCGTGCCGGTCCACCCGTTCTTCACCCGGGTCTGGGCATCGAGGCACCCGTCGGCCTCCGCCGACTCGGTGCTGTACGACTCTGGCAGATAGAGCCCGATCGATTCGATGAAGAAGTTCGACAACCGCATGATGGCCGACTAGCCCCGACTAGCCCATGATTCCGACGATTGCGAAGGCGACGAGCGTACCCCTCAGCCCGAGGGTGGAAACGGTTGCGGGCCATCGGTTCTCATCGTGACGAAGGTACCGCAAGCCGAATACTACGACCGCCAGGGCAGGCAACGTGACCAGCGCTTTGGACAGCGGCGATACCGGTGCGGTCAGAGCGAACAGGGCTACCGCAGCCGGTCCGGTGCCGGTCGTCAGCAGGAACGTCGTCAGGTAGCCGATAGACCTCGTGTAGCTTCGTTCGCCGGAGGCGGGCCGGCGAACCAGCTTCTTGCCGAACTCGACCTGGCCGGCGCACAGCGTCAGGATGAGAGTGCCCAGACACCCCGGAGCGAGCAGCGAGGCGCCGGGCCGGATGTCCGCGAACGCCGCAAGAAGGTACACGTACAGCAGCAGCTGAACCGGTAAGCCGAGCAGCACGTTGAGAACCAGGTTGTCGCCGCGAGTGGCCGGGAACCGTTGCCCGACAACCATCAACAGCGCGACATACACGAGTTGTACCGTGATGACCAGCATCCCGGCGGGGAAGAACAGGTTCGCCACCGCGATCACCAGTACGCACGCTGTGACGATGGCGCCCAGGTCGTGCAGGGAGACCGCTCCGGACGCAAACGCCCGCTGCGGGTCAGCCATCCGGTCGTAATCCTGGTCGCGGATGTCGTCGAGCACCCTCATGATCAGCAGGTCGGCGAACAGCGTTACGGCAACGACCACCAACAGCGGAATCGCACTGGCCGCAATGCGTTCTCCGGCGAGGGCGGCGAACAAGCCGACTCCGCCGGCGCCGAACGCGAGCGCGTGCACGCTGGAAGCTACCGGCGGATAGCGGTCGAGCAGGAAATGTGAAATCCGAATTGCGGTGGTCACCGTCTGCCTCCTCGCCACGTCACCGGCAGGTGCCATACTCCGCGGGTGAACATTCCTGTGCGCCAGTCGAAATCAGAGTCCGTGGCTAGTTCTAGTCCGTCCAATCGGCTTAACAGCACGCGCAGGCCGACTTCCAGTTCGATTCGGGCATAGAACATACCGACGCAGCGGTGCGTACCATAGCCGAATCCCAAGTGAGGATTTGGTTTCCGGGACGGACAGAAGCGGTCAGCGTCGTCAAACACGTCCCGGTCGCGATCCGCGGCGTCGAGTATCGGGACGACGATCTGCCCGCGCGCGATCAGCCGGTCGCGCAACTGGACGTCGGCCATCGCGACGTGCGCCCGTCCGGCGGTTCCGACAAACCACGTCCAACGGAGCAACTCTTCTATGGCGGTGGGAATTCGGCCGGGATTGTCGCGCAACGTCTCAGCGAGCCCAGGATGCCGGAGTATCTCGATCAGGCCCATCGCCAGATGGCAGCCGGTGGTTTGGGCACCGGAGATGAGCAGTCCCATGCAGAGCGCGACGATCTCCGCGTCCGGCAGGCGGTCCCCGGAACCGTTGTGGACCAGCGCGTCGATCAATCCGCCGGTGCCGGCGTGACGTCGCGACTGATCCACGACACCTTCGAAGTACTCGCGTAGGTCCAGAGTTGCTTTCGCGACGCGGTCGGCACTGTAGTGACCACAAGACCATGCCACAGTCATCCGCGGAGCGAGGTACGGCAGATCGGCGACGTCAAGCCCGAGCACGTTCATGTGCACCAGGTTGGGAAACGGGTGGCAGAACCGGTCGTAGACGTCGGCGGGCGGCCCGTTCTCGAGCAGGTCGGTGATGAGTTGATCGGCGACACGCTCGATGAGCGGCCGGGCGGCTAAAGCGCTGCGCCTGGTGAACCAGCCCTGGATGGCACGGCGGCGAACGGAATGCTCGGGAGGATCGCTGGTCACCAACGCAAGAGACGACCCGGTAGTCGCCCACAGCGTGCGTGCCGGGAACTGCGCTCGGCTGAAGCGTCTGTCGCTCAACACGGTTCGCACGTCGCACTGACGGGTGACGGCAACAGCGGCGGTGCCGTCCGGTAACTCGACATCGAGTGTCGGCCGGTCGCGGAACATATCGACATAGCGCTGGGGTAGCGCAATTCCGGGACTGTCGTTCAACGGCAATCGCATGGCATCAACCCGCTTCTTGGAAAATGCGAACGGTGCCCGACCGTCCGTCGATCTCGATGTCGTCCCCGTCGGATATGACGGAAGTGGCCATCGGGACTGCCACCACCGTCGGAATCCCGAGCATCCGCCCGGTGATCGCGGTGTGCGAGACCATGCTGCCCCGCTCCACGACGAGCCCCGATGCGTTGAGCATCAGTGGTAGCCAACCGGGGTCGGTTTCGCGCGCCACGAGAATCCGCCCAGCGCAGTCACTGGGGTTGATATCGGGCCGCATCACCAATTTGGCTTGGCCACGGGCGATCCCGGTGCTGGATGGCAGACCGGCCAGCATGCTGCCGGGACTCTCGGCTACCGACGAATCTTCCGCACCCCGCCGAAGCTCGAGGATATCCAAGGGCGGCGGCGCGGTGGTGATGCGCGCCGCAAGCGCCGGGCGGTCACACGACTTCAGGTATGCGGTCTTCCTGGACCGCGCCAAGCCGCGGAGATCGCCGCACGTCGAGGTGCCATCGAACACGGCGAGCAACTCCTCAGCTTCCAGATGGACGTAGTCTTCCGGAGCATCCAGGTAACCCGCGGCCGCCAGGTCGGCGCCGAGGCGCCTCATCACCTCCCGAGAGAAGCCGTACAGCTGAGTGCGACAGAATCGGGTGTCTTCTCGCGCCCGGAATAGGAAACGTCCAGCGCGCAACGCGCTTTCGAGGATCACACGCCGCGACCGGCGCGGGCAAACCCGCCGCAGTTCGTCGCACGCGGCACGTGCCGCGGTGACCTCTTGCCGGAGAGTACGTTCCAGCGACGCGTGCGCGGCGACAAACGGCCGCAGTGACTCGATGAGCAATTCCGGCTTCTGGCGCGCCGTGGGTTCCTCGATCTTGAGATCGTTCATCGCCCGGTCGCCGTACCGCCGCAGGTGCGTCAGGGCGGCGCCGGCGATCGCGTCGCCATAGCGACCACCAGCGATATCGGTCCACGTCTCAAGGGGATCCGCGGACAGCACCCGTTGTGGAAGTTCGGGCACGGCGTTGATGTGCTCGGCAAGCCGCACCGTGGAGTGCACCGACTCAAGGGTGCGGTTCGAGGGCCCGCCGGGTAGCAGCGCTGCGGGGTCGACGTCGGTGATCGTGGTCCACCGTTGGGCCAGCCAGATCGCTGCGGCGTAGACAGCGAGCCCGAGGTAGCTGGCCAAAATCGTAACGCCCCAGCGGCGTTCCGCTTCGGACCAGATTCGTCGGTAGACGGTGACGACCTCGTCGGGCGACAGTCCGTCGAGCTCCATTCCCGCCAGGTGCTGGTGATCCCACCAGGCCAAGAAACGTCGCAGCTGGCCGGGGAACCGAATGGCTGCCCAGAGCAGCCTGGGTATCCGCATCAGTAGACCGGCGACCGCTCGGCGATCGAGCGAGAGTCGCGGTACGGCGTTGTGTGTGTGAAGTCCGAGTGATTCCTCCCACAACGGACGCAGAATGTCCCAGCCGGGAATTTGACTGTGCAGCTCAGACCACGCATCCAGGCGGTAGTAGATGCGCCCGTCGAGGTATCCGACCATGCGACGCAGGTGATGTTCGCGTCTTTGCAGCTCGGCTTCGGGCACTCCGACACTGCGATAGAAGTCGCGAAAGCTCATCCGGTAGAAGGTTCGCGCGTGCGAGTACGTCATCGCCGTCGTCACACCCGGAAAGCTTTCTGTCAGGTTGTGATTCGTCCAGTCAACAGATGGGCCGACGGATTTCGGCTGTGCCGCTGGACGCGCCTGCACGAGGTGGACGGCCCCGTCGGCCGTGACGACCCCCTCGATGTCCTGTGGCCCGGTGAAGAGCCGCTCGGCCGTTGCGGCCAACGCCGCGATCTCGGCGACTTCGGTATCGCAGAACACCGGTCTATCGGCGAGTTCAGCCGGAACCTGACGCAGGACCACCCCGCCGGCCGGCGCTCGGCACAGCATCCGCTCTTTGTGCACGATATCCCGCTCGATTGCGGTTGCGCGCACGAAAAAGTGGTCGATGTCGGCGCGCTCGGCAACAGCTCCCTCGCCGATGCCATGCACCGCGGCGACGACCGTTCCGCGGGCACCGGTCGCCGGATCATGGGTGAACGCGACGAACGAGCGCCGGCCGTCAATCATGCGCTGAATGCCCACGCAGACGCTGAGCAGGCGGGGGTCGATTCCTCGCCGTGCCCGGTAGAGTACCGACCGGACACTGAAAATCGATGCAGCGCAGACAGTTATGCTGTGCAAAAGCGCATCGGCGTCTACGTACAGCTGACTTTCGGTGAGGCCCGCGAACGCGTCGGTGGCATCGTCCTCGCCCGGGCAGCCGCCACGCCCGATGGCGCAAGCCCGAACGGCAACGTCCTGCACCCCCAGTCGGTCGAACTCGCCCAGGATTTCACCTTGCACTTGCGGACAGAGTGGCACGCGTTGCAGAGCGCCACTGGCCGCCTTGGCCCACTCGGTCAGCCGCTTGACGTCAGCGTCCACACCCGGGAAGGGTCGGACCGCGTCCGCGATTGCTGTCCAGGGCGTGTCGATCACGATGCAGAAGAACGGGGGCACCGAGAGTCCGGCGTCGCGAAGGCGTTGTTGGCGCGCAAACTTATGCCCGACCAGATCTGCTTCGGCGAGTTCGGCCGCGGCACGGACGATCTTGATCATCACCACACTCCCGGGACGAGTCGGTTTCGTGCACAGGCGAATTCGGCGTATCCAGGTACCTCCGCGAGCACGCGCTCTTCGACCGTGATGCGCCAGAGGATCGCGGCGACGAGTAGAGTGAAAGCGACAACGCCGGCCGCACTCTGGAAATACGACACGAAACCAAGATTGGCGAGCAACATCCCGGCGTATGCGGGATGACGCAGCAGGCGGTACGGACCGGAAGAGACGAGTCCACCGTCGGCGACCTTGACCACGCGGTGGGAGTACGCGGTGCCTAGTTCACGGATTGACCAGGCGCGTAACGCGATACCTGAGACGAACATGCCGGCCAGGACGCAACCTACTGCGGGCGATGCCGCAGGTGCCGAGTACGCCGCGGTGAGAGCCGTGGTGACCCGGGCGGCAGCATAAGGGATCAGGGTCCGATTCTCCGCCGCCGACTGACGCGGTGTTCCGGCGGTGATTCGCGCCTCGGTCAGTATCCACGCAGCGTATGCGGTGACGAGAATCGTGGCCGCCATCCTCCCGGCCGTCGCTTGGGCTATCACGGCGCCGGCGAGGAGAAGGATGGTCACCGCCAGCAGCACTCGCAGAACGTAGGTGACGGTCCGATCGGTACCGGCATCAGCCGGCGCGTAGCTGCGCATACTGGTCTCCGTCGACGCACCGGCTCACGATGAGAACCGAACCGACCCGCCCGTCCGACGCATGAACGTCGATGTGCAGTTTGTGAGTCTGGTCGGGCGGTGCGATTTCCCACGACAACGCGTGCACGGCGTCGCACTCCGCGGTGGGCAGGTCCGAGGTCAACCCGACGAAGATCATCTTTATCCCGGGCGGCTGCCCTCCCCAGCGGTGCAGGATCGCGATGGCGAACTGGCGCGCCGCCTCGAGCACGCACGCTATTCCGCGCGTCCGCGTTCGTAATTCGCGGATAGCGGACTCCTCCCGGACCCGGGCCCAGACCCTGCCCTGTTCGACGGTCAGCGGGCCGAGCGCGACGTTGCGAAGGTCGGTTCGATGCACCAACTCACCGTCGACCGGGTCATCGCGGAGGGCGGGAACCGGAGCGTACTGCGCCGGGGGCCGGATATCGCTCGGCGCCAGCGAGGCTTTCGCGACGGCGCGAGCGTCCTGGACCGACTCCAGGCGAAGGGCACCGCGGGTCTCGCGCTGCGCTGTCACCTCTACTGGGGCGCCGAGTTCGCAGAATCTGGTGAAGGTCAACGTGAACACGATGCGCTCGGGATCAAGCAGCGAAGCATGCTCTGCCAGTTCCAGCATCGCTACCGCGAGCAGCATTCCCGGTACGTGGTCGAGCGGATGGTCGAAAAAAACGGGGTCCTGGGGGTTGACCCGCGCGAACCCGCGCACCATGCCGTCACCCACCGGCGTGTCCAGAATATCGATGACGCGCCCGCGCACTCCTCGAGGTGCACTTGGTGCGATCACCGTCATGATGGCCTCCTTCCTTTGCAGTTGTGCCCTGAACAGTGATCGTCGCTCGCGTGGGCAACGGCGCTTGCAGTAGAGCCCTACTGCATTGAAAACCCGCATGCCCGGGCACTACTCAACAGAGTGAGGACTCGGGTCTGCCGGGTATTGCAGTAGTGCAGTACTGAACGACCAGGCCCACCGAGCGATGACCATTCCCTGCAGGCAGGTCGACCCGTGGCGATCCTCAGCCATGCCAGCGCAGGAGAAACGACGATGAACACAGCAACGGACGAAACGGTGGCGGGTGCGCCCCTGCGTCCGCACGACGAACCCATTGCCATCTGCGGCATGGGTTGCCGGTATCCGGGTAGCGTTGGGTCACCAGAGGAGCTCTGGCAATTGATAATTGAGGGACGGGAGGCGATCTCATCGTTTCCGACCGACCGCGGCTGGAATCTGGCCGTGCTGTTCGGGCCTGATTCCGGCGCACCGGGAGCCACACATGTCAGAGCGGGCGGATTTCTTCGCGACGCCGCCGACTTCGACGCGGCGTTCTTCGGAATCAGTCCACGTGAGGCCCAGGCCATGGACCCGCAGCAGCGGGTGCTGCTCGAGACAACGTGGGAGGCGCTGGAACGAGCAAGGATCAACCCGCTCTCATTGCATGGCAGCGACACCGGCGTGTTTATCGGGGCGAGCGTCCAGGAATACGGCCCGCGCATTTATGACGAGACCGAAGAATTTGCAGGGTATCTGGCGACCGGAACCCCGGTCTGCGTCGCGTCGGGTCGCATCGCGCACACACTGGGACTGCAGGGTCCGGCGCTGACCGTCGACACCGGATGCTCGTCGTCGTTGGTCTCGGTGCATCTCGCAGTGCGGTCACTGCGCTCGGGTGAATGCACCCTGGCGCTGGCGGGCGGCGTGACGGTGGTGTGCTCACCCAGCGTGTGGGTGGGTCTGGGCCGGCAGGGTGCGCTGTCCGCCGATGGCCGGTCCAAACCGTTCGCCGCGGCGGCGGACGGGTTCAGTGTCGCCGAAGGCGCCGGGGTACTGGTGCTGACCAGCCTGTCGCGTGCGCGTCGCCGCGGATATCCCGTGCTGGCGGTGATTCGGGGTAGCGCCGTCGGGCAGGACGGGGCTACCGACGTCCTCTCCGCTCCGAGCTGTGCGGCGCAGCAGCGGGTGATCCGGCAGGCACTGAAGGATGCCGGGCTATCCGCATGTGACATCGACGTGGTCGAGGCACACGGCACCGGGACCAGGATCGGTGATCCGATTGAAGCGCGAGCCCTGCAGGCGACCTACGGCGACGCGCACTCGGCGAGCAGGCCACTACTGCTCGGTTCGGTCAAGTCCAACATCGGCCACACCCAGTGGGCCGCCGGCGTGGCCGGCGTGATCAAAATGGTGCAGGCGATGCGAAACGGGTCGGTGCCGGCTACCCTGCACCTGGATTCTGCTACCCCGCAGGTGGATTGGTCGCCGGGCACCATCGAGGTGGTCACCTCCGCACGTCCCTGGCCCGACCACGGGCATTACGCCGGCCGACCACGTCGGGCCGGGGTGTCGTCATTCGGTATCAGTGGCACGAATGCCCACGTGATAGTGGAGCAGGCGCCGCCGGACTTCGCCGCGGTGAAGTCAAGCGCAAAGCGGCTGCCGGTGACGCCGTGGGTGCTGTCGGCGAAGTCATCCACAGCTTTGGCCGAACAAGCCGCCCGGTTGCGGTGCTTCGTGGAGCAGCACCCCGAATTGAATCCGAGTGACGTGGCCTACTCGCTGGTGGCATCGAGAGCGATGTTCGAACATCGTGCGGTGGCGCTCGGAACCGAACGAGATGAACTGTTGAACGGGTTAACGGCGATCGCCGCTGGTGCGCCTGCATCGAATGTGGTGACGGGCAAGGCGACTCCGCCTGGGCGAACGGTGTTCGTCTTTCCCGGCCAAGGCTCGCAGTGGCTGGGCATGGGTGCCGAACTGCTGGACTCGGCGCCGGTGTTCGCCGATCAGATGCGGCTGTGCGATGCGGCTCTTGCCGAATTCGCCGACTGGTCACTGCTAGACGCGGTACGGGGCGTCCCCGGTGCCGCGAGCCTGGAACGCGTCGATGTCGTGCAGCCCGTGCTGTTCGCGATCATGGTTTCGCTCGCTGCGCAATGGCGGGCACTGGGCGTGCATCCGGATGCCGTGCTGGGACATTCCCAGGGTGAGGTGGCGGCGGCGTACGTCGCCGGGGCCCTCTCGTTGCGTGACGCCGCGAAGGTCGTCGCACTGCGTAGCCAGGCGATCGGGGCAATCGCCGGCAAAGGCGGCATGGTCGCGCTGCCACGGCCGGTCCAACAGGTTTGTGCCATGATCGAGCCCTGGCGCCGGTCGATATCCGTTGCAGCGCAGAACGGTTCATGCTCAACTGTGGTCTCCGGCGAAGCGGCGGCAGTGGACGAGCTGCTCGCCGAATGTGAGCGGGATGATGTACAGGCGACCCGGATTCCGGTCAACTATGCTTCACATTCAGCCCATGTCGACGAACTGCGGGACAGTCTGCGCGCCGCACTGGCCGGGCTGCGTCCACAGACTGCTGATACCCCGTTCATCTCCGCGGTCACCGGCGCTGAGTTGGACACCTCGTGTCTTGATGGAGACTACTGGTTCGCCAATCTGCGCCAAACCGTGCTATTCGAGCAGGCGGTTCGGTGGTCCTGGGAGCACGGCTATCGCACCTATATCGAATGTAGCCCGCATCCTCTGCTGATCAACGGGATTCAGGAGTCGCTGCCCGAGGACGCCGCCGATTGCAACGTCGTCGCGACACTACGACGAAACGCAGGCGCCATGCACCGGTTTATGACGTCGGTTGCCGAGGCACACGTCAGCGGGAAGTCGCCGGACTGGGCGGGCATGTTGGGCGACATCGGCACCAGCCTGGTCGACCTACCCACGTATGCATTCCAGCGCAAGCGCTTCTGGCTGGACCCGACACCCGGCTCCGTCGACGCGGCGGGTCTCGGTGTCGCCGCGGCGGAGCATCCACTTCTCGGGGCGGAAGTGCCCCAAGCCGATTCGGATGGAATCATCTTCACCGGACGGCTGTCCCTAACGTCCCATCCCTGGCTGGCAGACCACAAGGTGCACGGGGCCGTGCTCCTGCCGGGAGCGGCGATGATGGAACTCGCCCTTCACGCGGGTGACCGTGCCGGGTGCCCGCGGGTTGACCAACTGGTGCTCCATGCGCCGTTGGTCATCGGTGAACACGCCTATGTGGCATTGCAAGTCGTGGTAGGTGCAGAAGAGTCGCGGGGCGAACGTCCGGTCCGGATCTACTCACGCGTCGACGACGGTGTGCAGCGAGCGTGGATCCGTCACGCCGAGGGCATCCTCTCGCCGCCCGCCGCCGCCATCCGTGAGCCGGAGATGCAGTGGCCGCCGGTGGACGCCGACCCGATCGACGTCTCGCAGGCGTACCCCGCGCTCGCCGCTCATGGCTACGAATACGGTCCGGCATTTCGCGGGCTGCGCTCGGTGTGGCGGCGGGGCGCCGAGGTGTTCGTGGAGGCCGAACTGCCGGAACCGACGAAGACCGAGGGGAGCCGGTTCGGGCTGCACCCGGTGCTGCTCGATTCGATCCTGCACGGCATCGGCGCCAGCGGGATGCTGCCCGCGTCGGATCTGACCAGATTGCCTTTCGAGTGGCTGGGGGTGTCGCTGAATGCGGTAGGGGCCGTCCGGCTTCGGGCACGGATCGAGGTCGTCGGTGACGACCGGGTTACCGTGGTGCTGACGGACCACCAGGGTTCGGTGGTGGGAAGTATCGATTCGCTGGTCCTGATGGGGATTTCACCCGGTCAGCTGCGTGTCGGCACAGCCGGCGCCGATGGTCTGTACTGCATGGATTGGACCACCCTGCAGTCGGGCTGCGTGAGAATCAGCGACTCCCAGACCGGTGAGGTTGCTGTATTACGTTGTCCGTCAACCCTTACGGGAAGCGGCGCTGATGGTGCCCGCCGCACGTTGGCAAAGGTGCTGGACGACGTACAGACTTGGTTGGCGCACGACGGTTGCGCCGCGGACGCACGACTGGTGGTCCTCACCCGCGGAGCGGTCTCGATTGACTCCAGCGAAGACATCGCCGATCTCGGCCAGGCTGCCGTGTGGGGCCTACTGCGCAGCGCGCAGACTGAGCACCCGGGACGAATTCTTCTGGTGGACCTCGATGACTGGGCCGATGTCGACACCGCGATTACCGAAGCGGTCACTCGAGACGAACCGCAACTCGCCTTCCGTGCCGGTACGTGTTCAGCTCCGAGGCTGATGCGCGTCAAAAACATTCAGGGCGCCGAACTCGTCCAGTCGGGTGCGTGGCGGCTTGCGACCCTCCAAAGGGGGACGCTGGATTGGAACAACGCGGCCCTGCGGCCCTCACCCGATTTCGAGCGTCCGTTGGAACCAGGTGAAGTGCGTCTGGGTCTGCGTTGCTGTGGCGTGAACTTCCGGGATGTCTTGATCGCACTGGGTGACTCTGCGGAGTACGACGTCGGACTCGAAGGTGCCGGCGTGGTTCTCGAGGTCGCCCCCGGAGTGCCTGGGCTCGTGCCCGGTGATCGGGTGATGGGTCAATTCTTCGGTGCGGGACCGGTTGCCGTCGTGGATCACCGCCGGGTCGCGCGTATTCCGGCCGGCTGGTCATACCAGCAGGCGGCGACGGTTCCCGCGGTTTTCCTCACCGCGTATTACGCGCTGACGCACGTCGCGAACGCCAGCGAGGGAGAGCGGATCCTGGTGCACGCCGCCACCGGTGGGGTAGGCATGGCGGTGGTTCAGTTGGCCAGGCTCTGGGGTCTCGAGGTATATGCGACAGCGAGCACCGGGAAATGGGATGCATTGCGACGCTTAGGTTTCGACGATGAGCACATCGCGGACTTGCGCACGCTGGAATTCGAGGAGAAGTTCGGCGAGGTCACCGGCGGGTCTGGCGTCGACATCGTCATCGATTGTCTGAAAGGCGAATTCATCGACGCCTCGCTGCGGCTGTTGCCACGCGGAGGGCGGTTCGTCGAGTTGGGCAAGGCTGACTTGCGCGAACCCGGCGAGGTGGCGGTGCGGTATCCCGGCGTCGATTATCGAGCCTTCGACCTCATCGACGACGTCAGCCCGGACCTGATAAGCGACATGCTCACGGACCTGGTGGAGTTGTTCGAAAAGGGCGCACTGACGGCGCTTCCGCTGCTTTCTTGGGACATGCGGCAAGCGCACGACGCCTACCGGTTCCTCAGCCGTGCCCGACATGTCGGCAAGTTGGTGCTGTCGGTGCCGCGACCGCTCGATCCCGACGGCACCGTGCTGATCACCGGCGGTACGGGTGTTCTTGGCGGGCTGCTCGCCCGTCATCTGGTGACTCGACATGGTGTACGCAACCTATTGCTGGTCAGCCGACGCGGTCGCGCGTCCGATGGCGCCGCCGCAATAGATTCCGAACTCACCGGCCTCGGAGTTTCGGTGCGGATCGAATCGTGCGATGTGGCGGACCGCGAAGCGGTGCGCGAACTGCTGGCCGGGGTTGGCGGCGATCATCCGCTGACCGCCGTCATCCACGCTGCCGGGGTGCTCAACGACGCCGTCTTCACCGCGCAGACACCCGATCACCTCGAGGCAGTACTGCGTCCTAAGGTCGATGGGGCATGGAACCTGCATGAACAGACTGCCGCCGCCGATCTGTCTGCGTTCGTGCTGTTTTCCTCGGCAGCCGGTGTTCTCGGATCCCCCGGCCAAGGCAACTACGCAGCTGCGAACGCGTTTCTCGATGCGCTCGCACTGCATCGCCGGCGGCTCGGCTTGCCGGGTGTCTCGATGGCGTGGGGATGGTGGGCACAGGAGACCGCGATGACACGGCATCTCGACGAGCGTGATCGGGAGCGGATGGCCGCCAACGGCTTCGTACCGATGTCCGCGCAGGACGGCCTTGCGCTCTTCGATGCGGCGCTGTGGCAACCGTGCTCGTTCGTGATGCCGGCCCAGTTGAATCTCGCCGCCATCCGGTCGCGGTCGGCCGTCGGTACCTTGCCACCGGTCTTCCGTGGTCTGATCCGTGCGGCACGGCGTTCGGCCGATGTTGATGCCGCGGCCGAGTCCCCGTGCGATCTCCGCCGGCGCCTCGCGGCGATGAATACTGCCGGACGGCAGCAGGAACTGCTCACCATCGTCCGGTCCAGCGCAGCCCGGGTGCTGGGGCACGATGCTGTCGACGCGGTGGACGCCGACCAGGAGTTCATCAGCGAGCTCGGGTTCGATTCGCTTGGTGCGGTGGAGCTTTGGAATCGGCTGAAGTCGGCGACCGGCGTGAAGCTGCCCACCACCGCCGTCTTCGACCATCCGACACCGAGGGCGTTGGCCAACCACCTCTCACGTGCGCTCGATGCTGCGTGAGACCGCGGCGGCACGTCTTCGCATCGCCTCGGCCCAGGCCAAATGACCCTCGTATCCGTATAATTTCGCGGTCGCGCGGTAGCGGCTCACCACATCCCGGCAGCCGGCACTGTCGTCGAGGGTGTGAGCCATCAGCGCGCGCAACCGCAGCAGCGTGACCTCACGCATCGCCCAATCCTCCGGTGCGCCAAGCTGTCCCAACCGTTCTAACGCTTCTTGCGCTTCTGCAACGTCGCCGTCTGCACCACGCTCCAGCAGGGTCTCCACCAGAAAGCCGATGCCCAGAAGTTCGAAGAAGCGCCGACCCGCCCGGTGCAACTCGTCGACCGTCTTGCGCATCATCAGGATAGGCGCGTCGAATTCGCCCCGGCGAGCCTTATCCCGTGCGATCCACAACTCGGCGACCGGAACCAGGAAGGGAATGGGCTCGCGCAACCACATCTCGCGGACCTGCATCATCAATTCCAGCCCGCGGTCGCGGTCGGCGGCGGCGTCCCGGTACAACAGCGCCACCGCGAGTCCGTACGTGACGATGCTCAGAGCGGCATTGCTCGACCCCTCAGCGGTCTGCACCGCCGCCTCGAGGTCGGCTAGCGCGGAGTCGTCCGGGCGCAACACCCCGTAGGTTATCGGCAGACCGTAGGTCCAGCCCGCGACCATTGCGTGAGTTGTCGGATCGCTCTGCCGGGCCAATTCGTACGCGTCGGCGAGATCCCGCCGCCAGCCCGGACGACCCACCCACCAACTAGCAACACCGCGCCATGCCAGCGCTGCCGCCAGGGGCGATCCGAAGCCGAATTCGGCCCCCTTCGTCGGGTCACCCTCAGCCAGTTCGATCACGGTTTGCGACCACCGCAGGATTTCGCCGAACTCACCGGCATCGAACCAGTTGTTGAACGCAATGAACGCCAAACCTATTGTCGGAGCAGGATCTTCGATCGAAGCGAGCAACGCCATCTGTTCGGATGCCAGCCTCGCACCTTCTCCGGTTTGCCCGGCGTACATCAGCTCGGTTTCCAGCCCGGTCATGCCGATGGCCAGGGATACCTTGTCCCCGGCCGCGGTGCACAACTCCCGCAGTTCCTCGAAAAGTCCTCGGGACTCCTGGACTGCCTGCCAGCTGACGGCACACAGCATGCTGCGGGGTGCGATGCGCATCGCTCGTTGATCGGGTCCGTCGGCGGGAAGCAGGTCGGCGATGTGCATTGCCCGTTGCCAATCGACCCTCGCGGCGCCGACGTCCAGGTTGGCCGACCGCGCGCCGGCGCGCATATGCCAGGCGTACGCCGCGGTCAGATCGCCGGCGGCCTCCCAGTGCTCAGCGATCAGCGCGGCATTCTGGTCGGCTGTTACCGGGCTGGTCGACTCGATGGCCGTCGCCAGTCGCCGGTGCCACTCGGCGCGGTCGGCCTTCAGCTGTGATTCGTAGGCGACCGCGCGGATCAGCGGATGACGGAAGGCGTACTCGGCATTCCGGCCAAATCGCACCTGGTCGATGAGTTCCGCGCGCAGCAGCTCCTCGACCTGAGGCTCGATGCCCAGCGCCGACAGCAGGTTGGGTTCGAAGCGGGCGCCGATCACCGAAGCTGCGTTCAAGGTCTGCCGCGCGCCGGGGTCCAGCCGGTCGATGCGGGCCGCGATGGCCGCCTGCACGGTGGCCGGCACACTTAGTTCGGCGACACCGGTGGAACAGACGTAGCTGCCGCGCTCGCCGGCCAGCGCTCCGCGCTGTACCAGCTCTCGCACCATCTCCTCGGTGAAGAATGGGTTTCCCGCAGCTCGGTCGGCGATGATTGGTGCCAGGTCACAGACCGACGGATGAGATCCCAGCAACTCGTCCAGTACGGCTGCGGTGTCCGAATCGGCGAGGGGGGCAAGCGAAATGGTCTGCCCTCCGGGAACCCGCGTCAGCATGCCGTGGTACTCGGGGCGGTATGTGATCAGCACCATCGACGGGGTGCGGGGTATGACGGTCAGAAAGTCGGCCACCATCGACTCACTGGCCGCGTCGATCCAGTGCGCGTCCTCGATGATGAAAAGCGTGGGCGCAGTGCGCGCGAGTGAGGTGGTATTGACCAGCACGGTCAACCGGCGCCGCCGCGCATCGGGGTCGATCTGAGGCAGCGGTACGTCGGGGTCCGCGATGCCCAGCAGATCGTCGAGCAGCAGCAGGTCCTGCGGGTTGATGTTCGGCGGCACGGTGGCCCGCAACTGCGCCCGGGCGGCGTCGCCGTCGAGGTCGGCGGAGTCACTGGCCGCGCGCAACAGCCGTGCCACCACGCCGAAGGAGACGTCACACGCGTGCGACTCGCAGAACGTCCAGAACACCTCGACCCCGCGGTTACCGGCGCGTGCCGCGACCTCGCGGGCGACCCGGCTCTTGCCGATGCCGGGCGGTCCCACCACCGTCACCACGCCGCCGTATCCCCCGATGGCCCGTTCCACCATGGCGTCCAGCGCCGCCATCTCCCAGCGCCGGCCGACCAGGTTGGCCTCAGCCCGTCCCGCCGAAGCATCCCGCCGGCAAATGGCTGCCAGCCGTCGCGCCGGCACCGGCTCGTCCGCCCCTTTGATGCGCACCCATTCCGGCTCACCCAGCACAGCGGCATGTTCGACCAGCCGAGCGGTCGACTGCGACAGCAGCACTTCGCCCGGTTGCGCCGCGGATTCCATCCGCTGTGCCAGGCCGACCGTTTCCCCGGTCGCGGCATACCCCAGCGCGATATCACCTGCGATGACCTGGCCCGAATTCAGGCCCACCCGTAGTTGCAGCGTCACCCCGTCGCGGCGGGCCACCTCGGCCGCCAGGGCGGCGGCCTCCTGCTGGATGGTAAGGGCGGCAAGGCACCCGCGCAGGGCGTGATCCTCAAGGGCGACGGGAGCCCCGAAGAGCGCCATCACGCCGTCGCCGTTGTACTCCACCGTTCCGCCGTAGCGCTGCGCCACCGCGGCCGACCGCTGCACCAGCTCGGTCATCACTTCGCGCAGCCGCTCGATGTCCAAGACGGCCGCCAGGTCCATCGAGCGCACCACGTCGGCGAACAGCACGGTCACTTGCTTGTACTTGGCGGTATCAGCCGCAACAGCGACGGCGACGCCGCACTCGTCACAGAACTTGGCGTTCTCCCGCAGCCTCGTGCCGCACGTCCCGCACGTTGTCATTTCAGCACCGCTTATCCTCGACCTCGGCCATCGCCTGTGCCAAAGACTTGCGCTTTTCCACGCAGTACATCGACGGCTTCACGCATCAGGGGTATCGCGTCTCGGCCGTCGCGCCTGGCCCTTTCCCGGCCGGGGGCTCCGAACAGCGCCATCACGCCATCGCCGTTGTACTCCACGATCCCGCCGTAACGGCGCGCTGCCGCCGCCGAACGCTCTACGACTTCGGTCATGATTTCGCGCAACCGCTCGATGTCCACGGCAGCGGCGAAATCCATTGAGCGCACCACTTCGGCGAATAACACCGTCACCTGCTTGTACTTCACGGTGACACCCGAAAGCGCGATTGCCGCACCGCACTCGTCGCAAAACCTTGCGTTATCGCGCAGGACGGTGTCGCATGACCCGCACGCCGTCATTGCCCAAGAATAGGACGCTAACCAGCGCGTTGGCACGTGTACCGGTTTCTCGGTCAGCCATTGGAAGTGAGTGATCTCTAGTGGTCGCGCGACTTGCACGCATGGAGGCGGATCTTGCGGCTTCTCTGCTAGCCGTGACCGGGGGCACGTTGGTCAGGATCCTTCGTCCCGTTGATTCATGCCGAGTAGCAGCTCGCCGGTGCCGCCGGGCGGGCTGCCGAAGCCGGTGCCGCCGGTGTCACCGGTGCGGCGGGCGCCGCCGCTGCCGCCGGAGCCGAGGAGGAAGCCGGCACTGCCGCGTGCTCCGCCACCCGCTGCCCCAGACGCCGCCGTGGCGCGCGCTCGGCACCATAGCGGCCGGTGATTGTGGACGTCGTGGTCGGGGCGCTGTCGCGCCGGCATTCATCCGGTACCGGGCGTCGGGTATCCCTCCGAACGCCACGTTGGGATGACGTTCGGCACTGAACGCCACGCTGGGATGACGTTCGGCAGTGAACGCCACTCTGCTGGGACGCCAGATCCACGTCCGGGGCGCGGGTGAGCCGGATTGATCGGCAGTTGACGCAGGACTCCCGGTCCCAGCGTCCGCGCGGGTCGCAGTTGGGCGCCTGGGCCTCACGGCAGTCCCAGCCCATCGCGTCCCGGGCGGCGCTGCTCGACCAGCTCGCCGAGGTGACCGCCCGCTTCGCCGACACCGAGCAGATCCCGGTGCCGCCGAACTGGGGCGGGTACCTGATAGCGCCGGAGGTTGTGGAGTTCTGGCAGGGCCGGGAAAGCCGGTTGCACAACCGCATTCGGGTGATCGGCGGGGTGGTCGAGCGGTTGCAGCCGTAGCCTGCGGTGGCGTTGTGCGGGTTTTCTGCCTGACTTGCACAGCGCTGGTGGCTTCGAGTCTCATCTGACACATTAGTAACGAGAATCCGAGGTACACCCTAGTTCGAATGTTGATAGCGCATGCGCTATCAACATTTGGTGGCGGTCGTCTTTGCCGCAAGAGCCATCCACGTGCATCGAAAATGTGACCGACTTACGCTCGGAACTGGCATGGCTAGCGTTGAGTCCGTTAGGGCACTACGCTGCCGGCGCTGCCGCTGCCGCCGGCCTTGCCCGCGAGGCCGGAGCCGCTGATGCCGAAACCACCGATACCGCGGATGCCGCCGTCGCCGCCGAGGCCACCGGCGCTTGTCCCGTCGCCGCCGTCACCGCCGTCACCGCCGTCCCCGCCGTCCCCGCCGCGACCCGAATCGCTGAGGCCTCCGGTGCCGCCATTGCCGGCTTTGCCGCCGTCGCCTCCGACAGCGCCGTTACCGCCGCGGCCGCCGGCGCCGCCGTCACCGCCGTCACCGCCGTCGCCATTACCGCCGGCAAAGAAGCCACTCCAATTGCCACCGTTGCCGGCGTGTCCCCCGTCGCCGCCGGCGCCGCCTTTGCTGCCGCCGTCACCGCCGAAGCCTCCGGCGCCGCCGTGCCCCCCGGCGCCACCGA
>JALHRH010000035.1:0-17505 GCA_022841565.1 Mycobacterium sp.
CAGTCCCGGCACGGTGATGGGGGGTGTGCTGATGGTGGGCAGGGTCAATGCCGGCACGCCGATGGTGGGCAGGGTGAGGCCGGGGATGGTGATCTTGGGCAAGGTGAAGCCACCTAGGGCTGCGCTGTTGAGGGTGAAGCCGGGCACGGTGATCCCGGGCAGGGTCAGCCCCGGCACATTGATGGTGGGCAGCGTGATTCCTGGGATGTTCAGGAGAGGGATGTCAAAGGCGCCCAGCCCCACTCTGTTGAGGGTGAAGCCGGGCACGGTGATCGCGGGCAGGGTCAACCCCGGCACAGCGAGGGTGGGCAGAGTGATTCCGGGAATGTTCAGCGTGGGGGTGTCAAAGCCGCCCAGCCCCACTCTGTTGAGGTCGAAGCCCGGCACGGTGATCGCGGGCAGCGTCAAGCCCGGCACCGTGATCGCTGGGGTGGTGATCCCGGGTAGATCGAATGCGGGAATCGGCAGGTTGCCGGTGGTGATGGAGGGCAGGGTCAGCGGCGGTATGTCGATGCTGGGGGTGTTGATCGGCGGCAACGTCAGATCGGGCGTGGTGATGGCAAAGCGCAGCCCGCCTTGGCCGGTGCCGCGGAAGGCGATGCCGTTGTTCATGTTGCCGGTGTTGAACAGGCCGGTGTTGACGTCACCGGAATTGAAGAATCCGGTGTTGATGTCACCGGTGTTGAAGCTGCCGGTGTTGACATCTCCGGCATTGAAGTCGCCGGTGTTGAAGCTGCCGGCGTTGAAGTTGCCGGTGTTGCCATTTCCGACATTGAACAAACCGCTGTTGAAAGACCCTGGGTTGAACATGCCGGTGTTGTAATCCCCGGCGTTGCCGATACCAAAGTTGCCCAGGCCGGAGTTGAAGAATCCCCGGTTGCCCGAGCCGGTGTTGCCGATACCGACATTGCCGGTACCCGAGTTGAACAGACCGACATTTCCGGTGCCCGAATTGAAGATATCGAGACGACCGAGGCCCGAGTTCAGCGACCCGAAGCCCACCTGCCCGTTACCGGTAAGGCCGAAACCAATGTTGTTGTTACCGGTGTTCCCGAACCCGAAATTACTATTCCCGCTGTTTGCCAATCCAATGTTGAAGTTTCCGAGGTTTGCGACACCGATGTTGCCGCTGCCCAAATTTCCCAAACCGAAATTGCTACTGCCCAGATTCGCGCCACCAATGTTGCCAGCGCCGAAGTTTCCGTTGCCGAAATTGCCGCCTCCCACATTGCCGGCACCCAGACTCAACGGCGCTGCCTGCGCAAGGGCACCCGGCAACCCCGCAACACCAGGCAACGACTGACCAAACAATCCCAACGCAGACACCGCCGAGGAAGCCCCCGCATGGTAGGCGGCCATGGCGGATACGTCCTGGGCCCACATCGCCTCGTAGGCGGCTTCGACCGATGCGATCGCCGGAGCGTTCTGTCCGAACAGATTCGAAATCACCAGCGCTACCAGATCGTTTCGGTTGGCCACAACCGCAAGTGGCCGCACCACCGCCGACCGGACAGCCTCGAACTGAACCGCCAACGCCGCCGCCTGCGTTGCCGCCCGCTGCGCCCCGGTCGCCGACGCCGACAGCCAAGCCGAATACGGAGCGGCGGCGGCCACCATGGCGGCCGACGACGGCCCCTGCCACGCCCCGCCGATCAGATTTGCTGTGATGGCGCGAAACGACTCCCCGGCGGAGTCCAATTCCTCGGCTAGACCTCCCCAGGCCGCTGCGGCCGCCCGCAAAGGCTCCGGTCCGGCGCCGGTGAATATCAGAGCCGAAGTGATCTCCGGCGGCAACACCATGAAGCTCATCGCGCAACCTCTTTCTTTGGCACCACGCCGGGTGGCTGCACACGGCATTGGGGGCATCGGGATGCCCCGGCTCAGCTCTTGCCCAACTGTTTTCCGGTCGCCGACAACTGTTGACGTCAGCGGTAAGCCGGTTCGACAAGCGCTTGCGGCATTACCTTGACGCCTGTAAACATGCAGGTCAACGATCCGGGCAGAAGTTGAAATGACCCTGTGAACCACCTGATGTGGGCTTGTCTCAGCGGGGCATTCTGACCTGCGGCGACGTTGCGGAAAAGTGTTAGCTTCGTCTCACCATTAGAAATAACTGTCTGCGGACGGGAAGGACACGCGACCAGTGCCTGTTGATGATTGGCTCGTCGGGGGCGAACGCCGGGCAGCTGCCGCCGAACGCATCTACGACGCCGCAGCCGAACTCATCGCCCACGATGGACTCGATGGACCTGACATCGACAGGCTCTCGGCGAAAGTCCATTGCTCGCGCGCGACGATATACCGCTACGTTGGCGGGAAGACCGAGATCCGCAACGCCGTCGTCCGACGGACCGCCGAACGCATCGTTGAGTCCGTGCGCTCGGCGGTCGAGCCGCTGAGCGGAGCAGAGCGACTGGTCGACTCGATCATCTTGACGCTGCAGCAGATCCGGGCCGACCCGCTGTGCCAGCTCATGGTCAGTTCGATCCGGGGCGGCGCCCGCCAAGTCGGCTGGCTCGCCGAGTCGCCGCTGACGGCTAGGTTCGCTACCGAGCTAGCCGGGTTGACCGGTGGCGATCCGCAAGCCCCCAAGTGGGTGATTCGCGTGGTGCTGTCGCTGATGTACTGGCCCGCCGAAAACGACGCGGCCGAGCGACAGCTGGTGCAGAAATTCGTTGCACCGGCGTTCGACCAGCGTCCCTAGACCGTTACTCGTCACCAAAGCTCTCGAAGAGCTCGGGCAGGAATCCGGCCAGGTGGTTCATCTCCTGCGCGCAGTGCACCAGCAGGTTACGTCCGCTGGTTTCGGCATTGCCCAAAATTCGCGAGGCGATGGGGCGCACCGCAATGGATGCCACGTTAGGAGCCTTGCGCACGGCGATGTGCGGTCCACCCATCCAGAAGCGCGATCGCATCTCGGATCCGGCCGGCGTCGACCGGATGTGGTGGATGAACCAGCCGACGTCCACGGGTGCATCGCCGGAGCCCAGCCGCGCACAGACCGCGACGGCATCGGTGCCGTCGGCGGGCAAGCCCATGGCCGCCGGTTCGACGAATTGTATTGCGCCGCTAAGCATCGACGAGCCGATGTATTCGTTGATCAGCGACCAACGGCCGATGTAGCGTTGGCGTCCCGCACGGCCGGCGTCGTCGCCGTCCTTCCAGGCGGCGGACAAGTGGGCTCGTGGGTGCCAGAGTTTGTAGCGTCGACTGTCGCATCCGTGCCAGCCGAACCACCACGCCCACATCTCCGGCGTGACGCCGGGCATATCGGTGCGTACCGAGACCTGGTAGCTGCCGTCTTCCAGGACTCCGTAGCCGTTCTCGGTCTGCTGGTAGCCGTCGTCGGCGACGCTCGCCGCGTTCTCGTATGCGAGCAGGGCCATCCCGCCCTGCGGCCCGTGCTGCAGCGCTTCCACCACATGCTCTGGCAGCGCTGCCATTTCGGGCTTGAAGAACTTTCCGAACGGAGTGTCCGAGTCGTTACCCCGATAGCCGAGGTAGAGGTCTTTGGTCATCAGATTCGTCCCATCCAGCTGTTGAACAACCCGTCGGGGTCGTAGGCGGCCCGCGCCTTATCCAACCGGGCCATGGCCTCATCGGTGGCGAACCGAGCGGGCCGCTGGCCCAGGTTCTCGTCGGCCAGTTGAATGCCCGTTGCCAGGTGGGACATCGCGGCCATATTCGATCGCGCCCAATCGCTGTATTTCGCGCTGTCAGCGGGGTCTTTCCAGGAGCCGTAGAGCGCCAGGTAGATATCGGCTTCGATGCTGTAGGCCATGTCTTGGCGGGGCGGGCACGGACCCCAGTTCAACCAGAGGAAGTGCGATGGGTGCGGCGGCAGTGTCTCGAGGATGGTCTTGATGCCGGGCAACAGGTCCTCAGCGGGCGCGGACGTCCACATGTTGTCCACCGCGTAGTGATGGTCGGCCAGGTAGTGGCTCATGGCCACGTCATACCAGGTGGGCAAATCCGTTGGCATATAAGGTATTTTGAGGACCGCCTGGTCGGCGACGGGGCAGGTGCCGAACAGGGCGAGGGCCTGCGCCGCCTCCTCCTCGGAGTCGGCGAACGCGGGCGACGCAAACGAGATGACGGGGGTGTCGATGCCCATGTTCGGTTCGCCGCGGGAGGCGACTGCCTGCAACTCGACGCGGGGATCCACTTCGGCGCTGACTGCGCGGGCCCACGTAAATACTTCCTCGGCCAGTTCGAACGGGTAGAGATACACACTCGTGCCGCAGACCGCCGGACGTGGGTACAACTTCAAGTAGAACGACGTGACCACGCCGAAGAACCCCGGTCCGGCACCACGCGCTGCCCAGTACAAATCGGCGTGATTATCTGCGTCGCAGTGGATTTGCTCGCCGTCGGCGGTGATGACGTCGACCCCCACCACACTCTCGCACGCGGGACCGTAGATCCGGCTGTTCCAGCCGTACCCGCCCTGCAGCAGATAGCCGCCGAGGCAGACGCCCTTGCAGTGACCGCCGGGGAAGAACAGATTCTGCGCCTGCAGATCGGCCATCAGCAGACTGCCGCCCTTGCCGGGGCCGACCACCGCAAGACCCTTCTCGGCATCGATCGTCGCGTGGTCGAGGCGGCTGACGTCCAGCAGCACGGAGCCGTCGCGCAGGTGGCTGGCCGCGAAGCTGTGGCCACCTGAGACGATGCTGACTGTGAGGCCGTTCGACCTGGCGTAGCCGAGACCCGCGATGATGTCGTCGGCGCCGACAGCTTGCACGATCACCTCGGGATAGCGGTCGGGCACCCGCTGATGCCAGACGCTGTCGCGCCGAGCGGGTTCGTACCCGTCATCGCCACGGAAGAAGTGTCGTCCGGCAGGTAGCGCGCTCATCTACAACTCCTTGATCCCTATTTCGGCTCTTCACAGTCCGCTATGCGGCCCACTATAGTGGAAGCGTGGGGCAAACGGAACGGACTTCGCCGACCAATCGTGACGAGGGCATCCAAGTGTTGCGCCGTGCCGCAGCCGCCCTGGACGAAATCGCGGCCGAGCCGGGACATCTGCGTCTGGTCGATCTCGGCGAGCGGCTGGGGTTGGCGAAGTCGACCGTTCGGCGGCTGCTGGTCGGTCTAGTAGAGGTCGGCCTGGTCAGTGTCGATTCGAATGGCCGTTTCTCCCTGGGCGACCGGTTACTCGGTTTCGGCAGCGCCACGGGTGCGCACATCGCTGCCATCTTCCGGCCGACCATCGAGCGGGTGGCCGCGGCCACCGATGGGGAAACGGTTGACCTGTCGGTGCTGCGGGGCCAGCGAATGTGGTTCGTCGACCAGATCGAGTCGTCGCACCGGTTACGCGCGGTTTCGGCGGTCGGGGTCCGCTTCCCACTGGCCGGGACCGCCAACGGCAAGGCCGCACTTGCCGCACTTGACGACGCCGACGCGCAGGCCGCTTTGTCTCGGATGCCCCCGGCGGTGGCCGACGCGCTGCGCCCCGAAATCACCGAAATTCGCTCCACTGGAATCGCTTTCGATCGTGACGAGCACACGGCCGGGATTTCGGCGGCCGCCATCGCGCGACGATCGGTGGGCGACAACGTGATCGCGATCTCGGTACCCGCTCCCACCGAGCGATTTTTGGAAAAAGAAGAGCAGATCATTGCCGCCTTGCGCGCCGCCGCCGAATCCTCGGCGTGGACACGTTAATAGACCCAAAGTCCGAGAGGCCGCGATACTTCCCATTACCGCGGCCACGCGGTTGTCCGTCGGCGCCGCTCAGCAGGCGGATACGGCCGAACCGGCGAAGAGCTCGCCCCATTCGCGTCGGGCCGCGGACTGCGCTTCGATGAAACTGGGTGTCTCCTCCCCTTCCCCAGCCAAGTGCACCAGCGCCCAAGCCATCGCATATACCGGGATCCGGTGCCGTTGGGCGGCGCCGTGTAGCTCGTCGAAGGCCATGCCGGAACGACACCGGCGCAGACCGATGAGAATGCCTCGCGCGGTGTCGAGAATGCGACCCGAGTTCGAATCAGATGGAATCTGGGTAGGAGCCCAGCTTGCCGTCATACCTTTCCCACCTCCTACCGACCGATACATCACCAGCGAAACTCTTGCAGGTGAAGTCATCTCGCCGGAGGCGCGCCACAATCGGCGCACCGTGCAATGATTTGCGGGTCCGCGCAATTGCGCCAGAGCGCCGGCCATTTCGATACGGAGCTGTGAGGGTGCCGATACCGATCAGTCCGCAAGCGACAACACTTCGTCGAAGCCGGCGACCAGGGCGTCATGGAAGGCATCGGAGTCGGGGATCGCCGCGGTGTCCACGTTGATACCCAGCGCACAGGTGTCCACGTAGGACAACAGCGTGACGTTGACCGAGGAGCCGATGGTCGGACCGAAAGCATACTGACCCCGCACGGCGGCACCGCCCAGGAACACCGGTACCGGGATGCCTGGCACATCGCTGGTCAGGAAATCGACATGGCGCAACACCGAGCCGATGTACCACCGCGGCATCATGTTGAGCACTCCGGCGATCAATTGGGTGTACGGCAGCGACCTTTCGTTGCGCACCGCGCCGACACGGTTGTGGATCGCCATGATTCGGCGCGCCGGATCGGGCTCGCCGACCGGTACGTCGAACCGCATTAGCGTGATCTTGTTGCCGCCCATGTCATCGGCTTTGGTCCGCAAGCTGATCGGCATCGTCACATGCAGGTCGCCTACCGCGACGCCGTGCTTCTCGTGGTAGCGACGCAACCCACCCGCCACGCCGGCGACGAATGCATCGTTCAATGCGCCGCCACACCGATGCGCCGCCTCCCGCAGTTGAGGCCGCGACACGTCGTGCACGCTGAGACGACGGATCAGGCTGCGCTCGGTTGTCAACGGCGACCCGGTCCTGCTGAGCGGGCGCACGGTCCGGTAGATGGACGCGGCGTTGGCTGCCGCTGACCGCACCGTCGCCCTCGGGCGCCGGACACTCTCATACATCAGTCGGGGCGCCCGTCTGGCTGTGCCGGCGACCGCGTGTCCCAGCAGAGAAGTGTTGTAGCGCAAAGTGTCCCGGTAGCCGTCCAGCCACGTTGTGGCAGGCACCCGCGGCTCGGCCGGAAGCGGCTGGTGCGGGTAGTGGTCCTCGGACAAGTCGAACAGATGCATCGCGATTTGGATACCACCCACCCCGTCGGTCAGGGCGTGGTGGAACTTACAGATCACGGCCGCCCCACCGTCCTGCAGGCCCTCGACCAACGTGGTCTCCCACAGCGCCCGGGCCCGGTCGAAGTCCTGCATCTCGGCCAGGCGGGCCATTTCGAGTACATCGTCGAGCGTGCCGGATCCGGAGACCGCCGTGCGCCGCATGTGGTAGTCGAGGTCGAAGTCCGGGTCGTGCTCCCACCGGGGAGGCGCCGGGGGCGGTGATTCCACCACGCGTCGCCGAAACATGGGCAGCTTTCGACTGATCAGGTCGAAACGGTCGCGTACTTCGCCCCAGTCCGGCGTCCGGTCCAGCAGCACCACGGTGACTACGGTCGACCGCAACCGAGGATCGCTTTCCATCGCCCAGGTGAAGGCGTCACTGTAGCGCAAGAATTCAGTCATGTTCGCTCCCGGTCGTAAACCTACGACCGGCAACGTCCTACGTCAGCACCATCCTGGCAGCCAATGACTTTGGTCCCCACAGGTGGGGTCGTTCGTCAACTGCGGTATCTCAACTTCCGAGCACCCGCCGGGTGTAGTCGTTGCCGAAGACGCGGTCGGGGTCGAGGCGGTCGCGGACCGCGATGAAGCGATCCCAGTCCGGGTAGCGGTCGCGCAACGTGGCGGCGGTCTGGTAGTGCCGCTTGCCCCAGTGCGGGCGACCTTCGTAGGAGTCCATGATCTCTTCGACGGCGCGGAAATAGCTTTCGAATTCCATCCCGCTGAACTGGTGCACCGCGATATAGCAGGTGTCGCGGCCGTGCGCGGTCGACAGGAACGCGTCGTCGGGAGCGCTGAACCGCACTTCAAGGGGGTACATGATCGGCAGGTTGCGGCGACGCACCAGGTCGATGACGCGCTGGACCGCAACTTGCGCATGCTCACGCGGAATCGCGTATTCCATCTCGGTGAACTTGACGTCGCGCGCGCTGGCGTAAACCTTCCAGCCGTGGTCCTGGACGCTCGACGGGGACATCAGGCTTGTCATAAGACGGTTGAGGCGCGGTGCCGCGCTAGGGAATCGGCGCCCGGTGCGGCAGATCACATTGAGGCCGGCGTTCTCGAATCCCTCGCCGAGCCTCTTCTTCCACACCGGCCCCGGCCGGGGTGCTTCGTTGCTGCGCCGGGTGGTGCGGGTCAGCGCGGTATCTCCGTAGGGGAAGACGAAAAACTCGAAGTGGTCGTTGCCATCGACATCGGCGTCGAGTCGCTGCAGCGTCGTGCTCAGCGGGCGCAACGCGTCCTCGCGGTGCAACGTGAACAATGGCACCACCTTGAGGGTGACCTGCGATATCACGCCCAGCGCGCCGAGGGACACCCGCGCCGCCAGATAATCATCTCCTTCGGAGACCTCCAACACCTCGCCGGTGGCGGTGACCACGCGTGCGGAAACAATTTGTGCCGAAACGTTTTTGAAGCTCGCTCCGGTGCCGTGTGTCGCGGTTGCGGTCGCTCCGGTGATCGACTGCTTGTCGATGTCGCCTTGGTTCTCGATGCCGAACCCGTGCGCCGCCAGCTCGGCGAAGAGCGGGTGCAACTTGGCGCCGCCCTGGACCGTCGCCAACCGATTCGCCTTATCCACATTGATCACCCGCTGCAGACCGGCCATGTCGATCATGACGCCGTCGGTGCAGGCGCAGTCGGTGAACGAGTGGCCGCTCCCTACCGCGCGGACTTGCTGACCCCTGCCGGCCGCCCGCACGACGATGTCCGTCAACTCGGCTTCCGAAGCGGGCCGTTCGATCACCGCCGGCGCGCAGATTTGGTCCCCGGCCCAGTTCTTCCACACACTCATCGCACCAGCTCCCGTGCTACGGATTCGGCGACCGTAACGGCGTGAATTACGGTCTCGTACACCAGGTTTTCTGGCGTATCGGACATTTGGTGATAGTTGGACAGCGCCTTGTGGCGGTCGATCGAGGAAAAACACGCGGTCGGGTAGCCCGCGCGGCTCATCAGCACGGCGTCTGTGCTGTTGCGTGATCGCATGCCGCGTCGCAGCGGCGCACCGGCGCGTTCGGCGGCGCGCACCACCAGATCGCGAAACGGTCGGTAGAAGTAGTCCTCCATGACGGTAGTGCCCTCGCCCTCGAGCATGATGAGCTCCGGTGAGCCGACGGTGTCGAAGTTCAGAAAGTATGTGCGATCATGGTCGAGTTCCGGCTTGTGCCGTTCCATGAAACCGTAGATGCCGCCCTGCAACTGCTCTTCGGCGCCCAACGAGACCAGCAGCACCCGCACGCCCGGCACGGGCCGGTCACGCAGCCGCTCGGCCAGGGCCACCAGCAGGGCGACCGCCGAGAGGTTGTCGTTTGCCCCGGGAACTATCGGGCTGCGGGCGATGTCGGCGAAGGCGGCTACTCCGATCGCGCTCATCGCGGCTCCGGCAAGCATCATCGCGCGGCTGCCGCGCAGGGCACCGACACCGGACAGGACGGGCGCGAAGATCGTGGGCCACCAGTTGGGCAGTGAGGTGTCGATGCGTTCGACGATCCCGGGGAAGCGCGCGACGGCAAATTCCTGCAGTGTGGAGTCGAAGAATTTGCCGCTGTGCGCGGCATCGTGGTGGGCGCATACCACCACGGTGTGCTCGCCCTCCGGATCACCTGCTTCGGCCACCACATTCCAGGTGGTTCGGGACTTGTGCAGGGTTTTGCGCACCACCCGGGCGCCGTTGGAGCAGTCGTCGGCGATGGCCAGCCCCGCGCTCAGCCCGGCTAGCGCCGCGGGCGCGCGCAAACGGCGGCTGATCAGACCCGCGGCGGCGGCCGCTACCCCGACGGCAGACAGTTTGGCGTGCAGTCGCGGGTAGCCGTCGTAGAACTGCTCCTCTTCGATGCGCGCTTGTCGTGCTCCTGCGGTGCGCAGGCGCTCGACAATCCAAACGGCCGCTTCGTGCTCCCCCGGCCCGCCGGCGGCCCGCTCGATCGGCGCCAGCGTCTCGACGACCTCACGCAACGTCTCGAGTTCCGTGGGCCCGGCGGTGATGGCGGTCATGACAACTCCTCTATGCGCATCAAAGGAACGTGCACCCCTCACCCCGGTAGGTCGGGACCGTATCGACGATCGCGGCGCCGCGAACCAGATGTAGCCGGTCAAACCGCTCACACAGTTCGCCGGCCTTGGTGTGGCGGAAATACACCTTGTCGCCGATTTGCAGCGCGCGGGCCACGTCTCCGGTCAGCGGCGTCTGGACTTCGCCGGTGCCCTCCATCGAATTCAGCGCAAGTCCCACCGGTAAGTAGGGCGTCGGCATCCGGTCTTTGGCGCCGACCCCACTGGCCAGGTAGCCACCGCCCAGTGCGGTCACTGTCCGTTCATCCGGTCGCCGAGACACCGGCAGCGCGAAGACCGCCGCCGGCTGCAAGGTGAACGACGAATAGGAATCGAACAGCGTCGGCGCATAGAAGCCGGATCCCGCGGTGGCCTCGGTCATCGCCGGTTCCTGGGCGACAAGCTGTAGGTCGCCGGTACCACCGGCATTGACAATCTCGAGGTCGGCCACCTGCCGCACCAGTTCCACGGCGCGGGCGCGCCGCTCACGCAGCTCGGCGATCGACCGGCGCTGCATCCAACCGACGAGTGCGTTTTGCAGTCGCTTGCCGGCGACCTGATCGCCGAACCCGGCGATGTGGCCCTCATAGGACATCAGCGCGACCAGCCTCAAGGCAGGCCGCCTCGCGATCTCTTGCGCGAGGGCGCGTGCCTGCTCGGGGGTGTGCAACGGCGAGCGTTTGGGGCCGATCTTCACCCGACCGCCCGCGGTCCAGTAGCCGGCGTCGAGATCCAGGCATAACCGCACCGGCTGGTGCGTCGCACTTTCGATCAGGTCGAGATGCTCGACGCTGTCGACCATCACAATCGGCGCACCATCGGGATCCGCGGCGGTGATCTTGCCCAAGTCACCCAGTGCGGCACGGTCGGTGCTCGGGTAGGCGAGCAACAGATTCTGAAAACCATGACCGGCCAGCCACAGCGTCTCCCGCAGCGTGAATGTCATCAGCCCGTCGAAACGCTGATCGGAATCGAGGATCTCCCGCTGTATCGGCCTGCACCGCAGCGACTTTGACGCAACCCGAATCGGCTTACTACCCGCCCGGGCGAGCATCTGGGTGGCGTTGCTCCACAACGCGTCGAGGTCTAGGAACGCAAAAGGCGCATCGAGATCGGCGAATGCCTCCTCGTAGCGCTGCAGCCGGCCCTGCGCATCCAGCCTCACCTGCCTATCCGAACCCTGCTCGCGACCGGCAATCACGCCGTCACCTTACTGAACCTTTGCCCAATTGCCGCAACCTGATCCCAACGGAGTCCGCAGTCTGTGCATTGTGCCGCCCGAGCCACCGAAACGTGTGCACAATGCCGTTTCAAGCCGTTGCAAGCCGTTGCAAGCCGTTTCAAGCCTCTTATGCGTCAGCTGGGTCCGGTGGCCCCGTTCTGCCCGAGCAGCAACCCACGCCTACCACCGGCGCCACCGGGTGCGCCGCCGGTGCCCGCCCCGCCGTTACCGCCATTGCCGATCAGGATCGCGTTGCCGCCGGCACCACCGGAGCCCGCGCCGCCTGGTGCGCCACTGCCGCCGGCACCACCGTTGCCGAACAACAACCCGCCGCCGCCGCCGGCACCACCGGCACCGATGGCGCCGGCCCCGGAGCCGCCTGTCCCGCCCGCGCCGCCGCTGCCGAACAAGTAGCCGCCGTTACCGCCAACACCGCCGTTGGCGACACTGCCTGCGCCGCCCGCCCCACCGCTGCCGCCGTTGCCACCGGTACCGAACACCCAACCACCCAGGCCACCGGCGCCGCCGGCCGCATACAGCACACCTCCGGCGCTGGTGGCGCCGCCGTTACCGCCGGTGCCGCCGGTACCGATCAAGACGCCGCCGCGGCCGCCGTTGCCGCCCAGGCCTCCGACCGGCTGCTGGGTTACCACCGCAGCCGCCGTGCGGCCGGTGCCGCCGATTCCGCCGCCGTTGCCACCCAGCCCACCGGCACCGAGCAGTCCAGCATTCCCGCCCGTACCCCCGAAGCCGCCTGATCCGACGTAGCCGGAATCGACGGCGCCGGGCCCGCCATTGCCGCCGATGCCGCCACCGCCACCTGAACCGCCGACGCCGTAGATCAGCCCTCCGTCACTACCTTCGCCGCCGAGGCCACCGACGCCACCGTTGCCGCCGTCCGGCGCGCCCGACCCGCCGGATCCGCCCGGTCCACCGGCTCCACCGGCCGCACCGTCGCCGAATAACCCGAGGGGGCCGCCGTTTCCCCCCGATCCTCCGTGTCCGCCGAAGCTGCTGACGTTGCCGGCGCCTGCCCCGCCGGCGCCGCCCGCGCCGCCGACACCGGGGGCGCCGTAGAGCAGGCCGCTCTGGCCGCCATTGCCGCCCTGTCCCCCGTACCCGCCGCCACTAGTGGTCAGCGCATCGCTCAGCCCGCCCGACCCGCCCGCTCCCCCGGCACCGCCGTACCCGAACAGAGCCGCACCATTGCCGCCGGCTCCACCGGTCCCGCCGACGCCCCCGGCGGAGGGGATGGTTTGCCCGGGGCCAGGCAGCGGTGCCGCTCCGCCGCCCCCACCGGCACCGCCGACCCCGCCGAATCCGTACCACAGACCGGCGCCGCCGCCCTTGCCACCCATGCCACCGCTGGTGCCGACAATGCTGCCGGTGACCGGGCCGCCGCCGTTGCCGCCCGCGCCGCCGAAACCGCCGTTGCCCCAGAGCAATCCGCCGTTACCGCCGACGCCTCCGTTGGGGCCGGCGCCGCCTGCGACGGTCGAGTTTCCAGCTGCACCGCCGTTACCACCGTTGCCGAACAGGCCGGCACTGCCACCGTTGCCGCCACCTTGATTGTTACCGCCGGAGCCCCCAGTACCGCCGTTACCCCACAGCAACCCGCCATTACCGCCACTTGTCCCGGTACCGTTCTGCCCGTCGGCACCGTTGCCGATCAATGGTCGCCCGAGCAACAGCTCGGAGGGGGCGTTGATCAGGTTGAGCAAGTCCTCGGCCACCGATTGTGCCGCCAGTGGCGTGGCGTTGGCGGCCTCGGCCAGTGCGTAGGTGCCCGCACCCGAGGACAGGGCCTGCACGAACTGCTGATGGAACGTCGCCGCCTGGGCGCTCAGCGACTGGTATGCCTGGGCGTGCGCGCCGAACAGCGTTGCGACGGCGGCCGATATCTCGTCGGCGCCGGCCGCGATCAGTGCTGTCGTCGGAGCCGCTGCGGCGGCGTTGGCCGCATTCAGTGACGACCCGAGGTGCCCCAAAGCCGAAGCCGCCGTTGTCAGATACTCCGGCGCCGCGATGAGAAACGACACAATGCCTCCGCCCAACCGTATCGAACTTGGGCAAAGAGTATCGCGATCGCATCTTCGGACGGTACATTTTCGGTGGTCGTCGTGCCGCGAGATCAGAGGATGGCTTTGACGTCTTTCGCGTGCGCGATCTGGTCCCAATCCACATCGAGTTCGAGCAGGATCTCCTCGGTGTGCTGGCCGTGTTCGGGCGCGCGGCTGGGACCCGGCGGGGTTTCGTTGAATTGCACAGGCGCAGCGACGATCCGGTATTCCTCGCCATGGTCGTCGACATTGGTGATCACGTAGCTGTTGGGTTCCACCTGTGGGTCGTTGAGGGTTTCGCGTGGGGTCGCCAAGGCACCCCACACGCCCGGCTCGTCGGCCAGCACCTGCCGCCAGTGCGCGAGATCATGGCTAGCAAATGCTTTGGCGAAGATAGCTGTTGCTTCGGCGGCGTTGGCGATCAGGTTTGCCGAAGGGACGAATCGTTGATCGTTGACCAGCTCAGCCAGACCCATCCGCCGGCAGAAGCCGGCCCAGAACTTGTCGGGCTGCAGGAACACCAGCTGAATCCACCTGTCGTCCTTGGTCTTATAGCGGGCCACCAGCGGGTTGATGGCTAATCCTGTTGGTGCGCCTGGGATTCCGTCGATATTGAACAGATCCGCAACCGAAATAGACGGTGCGATCGCCCACATTGCCTGGGCTAGGAGGGAGGAGTCGACGATGCTCGGCTCGCCGGTGCGTTGGCGGTGGAACAGGGCGGCACAAACCCCGCCTGCCAATGTCGCCCCGCCCTGCAAGTCACCGAATGCGGGTCCCTGCACGGCCGGGTTGTCGGTGCCGAACGGGGTGAGCGTGTAGGCGACCCCGCCGCGCGCCAGATAGGTGGCGGCGTCAAAGCCGCCGCGCTCACGATCCGGACCGCGCACTCCCAGACCGGTGCCCCTGGCGATGATGATGTCGGGATTGAACGAGCGGATGTCACCGATGGTCAACTGGGCCCGTTCGAGGGCGCCGGGCAGCCAGTTGGTCAAGAACACATCCGCGGAAGCCAGCAGCCGGCCGAACAACTCCCGGCCGGTGTCTGTCTTGATGTCAATGGCAATGCTGCGCTTACCCCGGTTGCTCAGCTCCAGGATGAAGTCGATATCGGCGCGCGCCGCTTGGCGGGTGAAACCGCCAACGACCAACGCTCGCCCGGGATCACCGAATGCAACGCCTTCCACCTTGATGACGTCGGCACCCCAATCCGCTAGAGCCACTCCGGCGGATGGAACGTACGTCCAGGACGCCAGCTCGACAACCCGAACACCGGTGAGCATGCCCGGCATCGTGAACCCCCTCGGTTCGGCCTTCTCCATTCCTTGCTATTTTAGATATTCTAGCTACTGTAAGCCATATTGATAGCCCGACCGCAGCCCTGCCCGCTCGAGTTCGGCTGTCTGTGGAAGAGATGCGATGGAAGTCGACCACTGGTCAGATCCTCGAAAACTATTGACGACGGGCGTTGGGCCACAACGCCATTCGTGCAAGCAGGCATCGGGATAAGGGGCGGGACGTGGGCCGAGTAACCGGAAAAGTAGCCGTTATCAGCGGTGCCGCGCGGGGCCAAGGGCGATCCCACGCTCGGATGCTGGCCGCCGAGGGCGCCGACATCATTGCGGTGGACCTATGCGAAGACATCGAGACCAACGAGTATCCGCTGGCTCGCCCCGCGGATCTCGAAGAGACCGCGAGCCTGGTCGAGAAGGAGGGACGGCGGGTCTGTTCGGCGGTCGCCGACGTTCGCGACCGGGCCGCCCTGTCGGCCGCCATCGACGAGGGTGTTGCCGAGTTGGGCCATCTCGATATCGTGGTCGCCAACGCCGGGATCTGCCCGCTGAATGCGGGCCTGCCACCGCAGGCCTTTGCCGATGCGGTAGACGTCGATCTGGGCGGCGTGCTCAACCTGGTGCACGTCAGCCTCAAGCATCTGCACGCCGGTGCGTCCATCATCGTGATCGGATCCAACGCCGCGTTCATGGCCTCAATGAACACCACCGGAATCGACGGTGGGCCCGGCGGCGCCGGTTACGCGTTCGCGAAATTAGCTGCGGCGCATTACGTCAACGACTTCGCGCGGGCACTGGCACCGTTCTCCATCCGGATGAACGCGGTGCACCCCACCAATGTCAACACGGACATGCTGCACAGTGCGCCAATGTACCGGGCGTTCCGGCCCGACCTAGCCGACCCCACCCGTGCGGATGCCGAACCGGTCTTTGCGTTGGTCCAGGCGATGCCGGTGCCCTACGTCGAACCCGAAGACATCGGCGAAGCCGTGCTGTTCCTGGCCTCTGACGCGGCCCGTTACGTCACCGGTCAGCAGCTGCGGGTTGATGCCGGCGGATACCTCAAGGTCAAACCCTGGGCGGGTTCGTAGCCCGGTCTTGCGACGGAACCGGAGGCAGCAGGTGAACGAGCGTCGCCTCTATGGGCTGACGGTCTTGATGAAGACGGCCAACGACCGGTTGTCCAGGGGCATCGGCACCGGTGAGTTCATGTGCGTGTACTGGCCATCGCGCGGCCAGGAAGCCATCACAGCCGCGATGAACGTGACGCTACGGGCCGACGATCAACTGGTGACCATCTACCGGGGGCTGCACGATCTGATCGGCAAAGGCGTGGTGGACTGGCTGCCCCCGTCCCGTGTATCGGCGCCAGGTTCGTCCCCAACCCGGCCGCCGCAGCGCTCGAGGCCTAGGTCTACCCTGCGCCGGCCCAGATCGTGGCGGCCGCTCAACTCACTCTTCAGGACGCGAGAGCGATTGGCTGACTTCGTGATCCGGATTCCGAGCGTGTCGGTCGCCGTCTCGGAGGCCGAACTCACCGAGCTGCTGGTGGACGGCGGCGAGTATGTGGAAGAAGGCAGTCCGATCTACGTGATCGCGACCGAGAAGGTGGAACAGGAAATCGAAGCCGGCGTCTCGGGCACCGTGCACTGGTCCGGCCGGATCGGGACGACCTACGACATCGGGGCGGAAATCGGCGTCATCACTCACGAAAGGTATTGAAAGGGTATGAATCTCCACGAGACCCGGGAAAGAATCATCTACCAGAAAGAAGGGCCCATCGCACGCGTCACGCTGAACTGGCCGGAGAAGGCCAACGCCCAGGACCAGAAGCTGGCCGAGGAAGTCGACGCCGCGTTGCTGGACGCCGACCGTGATTACGACATCAAGGTGCTGGTCCTCAAGGCCAACGGTAAGGGCTTCTGCTCGGGACACGCCATCGGCAACAACGCCGTCGACTACCCGTCGTTCGTCGAGGCCGCCAAAGTGATGGGCACCCCGTGGAAACCGCAGAGCGACCTGTTCGTCAAGCCCATCCTCAACCTGTGGGAGTTCTCCAAGCCCACGATCGCGCAGGTACACGGGTACTGCGTCGGTGGGGGGACCCACTACGGGCTCACCACCGACATCGTGATTGCTTCCGAGGACGCCTACTTCTCCTACCCGCCGCTGCAAGGCTTCGGTATGCCTTCTGGCGAATGCTCAATCGAGCCTTGGGTGTTCATGAACTGGCGCCGCGCCGCCTACTACCTGTTCCTGGCCGAGGTCATCGACGCCAAGAAGGCGTTGGAGGTCGGACTCGTTAACGAGGTGGTGCCGCGCGAGCAACTCGACGACCGCGTCGAAGCCATCGCCCGCCACATCGCCCAGGCCCCGATGACGACGTTGTTGGCCACCAAGGCCAACCTCAAGCGGGCCTGGGAGTTGATGGGCATGAGGGTGCACTGGCAGAGCTCGAATGACCTTGTCGCTCTTGCCTCGCTCAGCAAGGACGTGCAGGAGCTGATCCAAACGGTGTTTCGGGATAGGGTGCTGCCGGCCGAGCAGGCCCGACGCCAGGCCGCGGCCGCCGCCTCGACCGACGGTGCCGGCACGACGACCTAATGGTAGGTCCAGGGCCGTCGTGCAACCGGTGGCCGGTATCGCGCCGAGCGCCGAACCGGAACCGAGCTCATCGACTACTGCCGAACCCAGCTGGCCGCCACAAATGCCC
>JALHRH010000035.1:17515-26203 GCA_022841565.1 Mycobacterium sp.
AAAGCTGTCACAAGCGGCGTATCCGCGACAAGTTACTGGCAGGGACGAATGTCCCGGATGGTGTGAACGGGTAACCGACGGAGAAAAGTCATGGATGTCAATTGGGCGCCGCTACCGGTGCCGTGGGCGGTGCAGGACGTCGACCGAATCCCTAAGCAGCGGTACTACGATCCGGAGTTCTATGAGCTGGAAACACACAAGTTCTGGCCGCGGGTGTGGCAGATGGCGTGCCGACTCGAGGAGATCCCCAAGGTCGGTGACTTCGTCGAATACGAAATCCTTGACCAATCCATCATCGTCGTGCGCCTTGACGCTCAGCACGTGCGGGCCTACCACAATGCGTGCCGTCATCGCGGCGTAAAGCTGATAGAGGGCAACGGATCTCGTCGCACCTTCGCGTGTCCGTTCCACGGGTGGTGCTGGGGCATCGATGGTCAAAACACGTTTGTGCTACGCGCGGAGGCATTCGACGAGCACAACCTGAGCCCGGAAGATCTGGCGCTGGCGGCGGTGCGATGTGAGCAGTGGGGCGGATGCGCGTGGATCAATCTGGACGACCACGCGCCGCCGCTACGCGACTGCCTTGAGCCGTTCGCCACGGTCTATGACTCCTGGAAGGTGGAGTCGCTGCGCACCGAGTGGTGGCAGTCGTGTCGGTTGCCGGTGAATTGGAAGCTCGCGACGGCCGCCTTCATGGAGGGCTATCACGTTCCGCAGACCCATCCGCAGTTGCTGCCATCATCCCAGCCCACCGCGGCCGAACCGCCGGGTCTGATTCAAAGCAGTCTGTACTTCATGCGCACCCTCGGCGAGGGTATGGCCGGGATGACCCACGAGAACGACATCCGCATCGCCGAGGGCCTGCAGAACATCCAGTTGCCAACCGATCGCGCCGAGGCGTTAGCGGTGTGGAGAAGTGCCCTCAATGACGCTGTCGTTGCCTGGCACAGGGCTCGAGGTTGCGATATGCCCGACCTCAACGACCTGCAGCGCCGCGGCATCGTCGAGGCTATCGGGTTCTGCTTCCCGCACTACTTCCTGCTGCCGCAATACAGCAGCGCCGCTTCCTACCGGATCCGTCCGCTCGGTGCCGAAGAGACCCTGTTCGAGATCTGGTCGCTCACCCGTATCCCGCCGGAGCAGCTCACCGGCATACCGACCCCACCGGATCCCATGGCACCCGACGACCCGCGCTGGCCGCCGATCCCCGCCCAGGACTTCTCCAACCTGCCTAGGCAGCAAAAAGGACTGCATTCACGCGGATTCGAGTACATGCGCCTGTCCAGCCAGATCGAAGGTCTGATCTCGAACTTCGAGCGGGTGGTCGACGGTTTCCTGGCCGACCTGCCGTACCAGGTGTTGGTGCCGGCGATCCAGAAGACCAACACCACCATTGACGTGCCCGTCGTCGACCTCGGCTTCACCGCGAACGTCGGCACGTCACCGGGAGGCGTTGCACCATGAATACCCGGTGGGATCGCAGCGTGGACTTGCTGATCGTCGGCAGCGGCGGTGGCGGCATGGTGGCGGGCCTGGTCGCGCTGGACACCGGTCTGCAGCCGCTGATCGTTGAAAAGCAGCCGCTGGTGGGCGGTTCGACGGGACTCTCCGGCGGCATCGTCTGGCTACCCAACAATCCCTTGATGCGCGCCGATGGGATCGCGGACTCGCACCAGGACGGTCTGGCCTACCTCGCCGACGTCGTCGGCGACGTCGGTGCGCCCTCCTCTCTGGCGCGCCGGGAGATGTTCCTGACCGCCGGCTACGAGATGATCAATTTTCTTCTCCGCAAAGGTGTTCGGCTGATCCGTTGCGCCGGCTGGAGCGACTATTACCCAAACCACAAGGGTGGGAACGAGTCCGGCCGTGGGGTCGAAGGTATGCCGTTCGACGCCGCCGAACTCGGCGCCTGGCACGACAAGGTACAGCCATCGCTGGCCCAGAACTACGGGTACGTGGTGTTGACCAACGAGTTGCGCTCGGTTCAGTACTTCAACAGATCACCTCGCGCGTTCGCGGTAGCCGCCAAGGTCTTCGCGCGCACCAGAGCCGCTCGAATTGCCCGTCGCCAGATCCTCACCAACGGCGCATCACTGATCGGCCAGATGCTCAAGGTGCTCATCGACCTGAGCGACGGCCAGCCACCGCTGTGGATCAACGCCGCCATGGACGATCTGATCGTCGAGGATGGCCGCGTAGTGGGAGCCCGCATCCGCCGCGACGGGGTGTTGCAGAACGTCGAGGCGCGCAACGGAGTCCTGTTGGCAGCCGGGGGCTTTGGCCACAATCCCGAGATGCGACGCCGATACGGCGGCGAGCAACCCAACGAAGGACAGTGGTCGATCGCCAACGCCGGCGACACCGGCGAGGTACTGCAGACCGCGATGCGGATGGGGGCCAAGACCGATCTGCTCGACGAAGCCTGGTGGCTGCCTTCGGTGTTCATCGCCAACGGCGGCGCTGCCGCCGCCTCGTTAGGGTCGGGGCGGCAGCGCCCCGGAGCCATCTACGTGGACTCCGGCGGCCGGCGGTTCTGCAACGAGTCGAACTCCTACGTGGAGGTCGGCAAAGCCATGTATGCGAACAAGGCGGTGCCGTGCTGGATGATCTTCGACGACGGGTACGTGCGCCGCTACGTCGCGGGTACCAACCCGGTCAAGCGAGAACACCTGCCCCCACGGTTGATCGAGAACGGCGCCGTCCATAGGGCCGGGGCGCTCAGTGACCTGGCGCGCCAGATCGATCTGCCGGCCGCGCAGTTGGTCCGAACCGTCCAGCGGTTCAACACGTTCGCGGCCAAGGGGCTCGATCCCGACTTCGGGCGCGGGCAGTCCGCGTATAACGACTGTCTTGGCGATCCCGGATACCGGCCCAACGCGGCAATCGGGCCACTAGACCGGGCGCCCTACTATGCGACCCGGGTCTTCCCCGCGGACGTGGGAACCTGCGGTGGTGTGATCACCAACGAGCACGCTCAGGTCCTCGACCAGCAGGATCGGGTCATCGAACGCCTGTACGCGACCGGCAACACCACCGCCACGGTCATGGGCCGAACTTATCCGGGCGCCGGTGCGAGCATTGCGAACTCCATGGTTTTCGGCTACGTCGCCGCCCGTCACGCCGCAGGCCGCAAGGTCGCCGGCGAAGCGAGCCGCCAGTAGCGATCGCAAGCGCGGCAAATCCGGGGCCGCTGGCAAGACCCGCCTGCGGGTACGGGGCGCCATCACCCGGTCCGGCTGAGCGGGGACGCCCGTGCCGATGCGTCCCACGACGTAGCGGAGCTGCCTCACCGCGGTTGGGCTCCCGCGCACCCGGCCTCGTTCGACGTAGATCATTTTCTCACGGTGAGATGGCGCCGACCGCGTTTTCACCGCGTCGTCACAGGTGGGGGTCCGGAGGCTGAGATCGTTCGCCCCGCCGAGTGGTGAGGCCCGTCTCAATTTGTCGCAATGCATTGACGTAACCGTTCAAGGCGCTGACTATGGCAAATGGCGAGAAACGATTCGATTCCATCTCGAAGACCTGTTGTTGCAATGGCTCTCAGGCGTTCTGCGCATCGTTGTCATGCGCGATTTGCAACCGAAGCCAACCTAGCACTTAACTTTTGCACAGCTAACCTACCAAATGCTGCCTTCTCTAGCTTTGGCTAGCCTAGTTTCCTGACCTGGTACACGCATATTGCATGCCGTCTAGATCGCCGGGAACTCAGCTGAGCAGTTGCTCTAGCTGCAGGAACGGGGAGAGGTTGAGTCTGCTCATTGGAACGGAACGCTCTCTAATAGCGTTGTGGCCTCGATCGACAAACTGATCAAGTGCGACTTCACATTGAATGCGAACGGCGCACAGCAATCTTTGTTATGGGACGAGCGTTCGGATAGCATAGTTGTTTGACAACCGTACCAATACGGCGCGCGATGTCCATCAATTTTACATTTGCCAATGTTTTCATTTTTCTCTACTAGAGCAAGCCGATAGCGCTAATCTTCCACCGTCAATCATGGATCTGGTGACACGGACTGAATGTGTTTATCTGGTGGTCGCAGTGCCCGCTGACGGCCGCGACCTTCAGTCGGGTTGCTGACTAGTGTGGAGGGGTCTCATGGCGTTTGTGATCGCGGTGCCGGAATTGGTGACCGCTGCGGCGGCGGACTTGTCGGGCCTGGATGTGGCGCTACGCCAGGCCAATGCGGACGCGGCCGCATCGACGACGGGGGTGCTGGCGGCGGCTGAGGACGAGGTGTCGGCCGCGATTGCGGCGCTGTTTTCTGCTCACGGCCGCTCCTACCAGACGCTGAGCGCTCAAGCCGCCGCGTTTCATGCCCAGTTCGTGGACTTGATGAACGCTGGTGCGCGGGCCTACGCCAGCGCCGAGGCCGCCAACGCCGCCCCCATCCAGAACCTGCTGGGCGCGATCAACGCGCCCGTGCTGGCACTGACCGGGCGTCCCCTGATCGGCGATGGCGCGGCCGGAGCCCCAGGCACCGGCCAGAACGGCGGTGCAGGGGGGTGGTTGTTCGGTAATGGCGGGGCCGGTGGGTCCGGTGCGGCCGGTACCGGGCAACAGGGTGGGGCCGGCGGGGCTGCCGGGTTGATCGGTGCCGGTGGCGCTGGCGGAGTGGGCGGCAGTTCGGCCACAGGCGCCGGCGGCGCCGGGGGTGCCGGTGGAACCGGCGGCTGGCTGTGGGGCAACGGCGGGGTCGGTGGGGTCGGTGGGGCGACGACGGCTACCGTGTTCGCCGGTGGAGTCGGCGGGGTCGGTGGGGCCGGCGGAAGCGCGGGCGGGCTATTCGGCAGCGGCGGACTCGGCGGGGTTGGCGGCAGCGGCGGAGCCGCGGCAGTCGGAGGAGCAGGCGGCGCAGGGGGTACCGGTGGTCAGCTGAGTGGGCTGTTCGGGGGCGGCGGTGGGGCCGGCGGGGCCGGCGGGTCCGGGTTTGGAGGGGGCGACGGCGGCGCCGGCGGCGACAGTGGGTTGCTATTCGGTCAAGGCGGTGCCGGCGGGGCCGGCGGGACCGGCGAGACCCTCGGGGGGAACGGTGGGCGTGGCGGATTGGGCGGAGGACTGTTCGGCAACGGAGGTAACGGAGGGTTCGGCGGACCCGGCACGACCGTTGGAGGTGGCGCGGGTGGACCCGGCGGCAACGCCGGACTGATCGGCGATGGCGGCACCGGCGGCAATGGCGGGACCGGTCCGGGGGGCAGCCTCGGCGGAGGCACCGGCGGGTTGGGTGGGCTGCTGTTCGGCGTCCGGGGCCGCGCCGGATCGGGATAAACGTGGTCGGTATCCAGCCTCCTAATGTGAAGCCAGCTTCACACTAGGAGGCGAACGTCAACCTGGCTTCACGATGAGGGCGTGCCAGCGTCGTCACGACCGACGAAATCGCGCGGCTTCATGCCGGATTGCATGAGTTCGGCGCGTCGTGCCTGGACATCCGTCGCCGCGCCGACCATGTTGGTGAGGATGTGGCTGACCTGCAGGTGCACCCGCATACCCATCAGCTCCCACGCCCGCTTCACGTTGTTCTTGACGGCCATCAGCGTGGTCAACGGAATCTCGGCGATCTTGCGCGCCATCTCCTCGACGGTGTCTTCGAGCTCTTCCCGTGGTACCACCCGGTTGAGCAGGCCCCACTCGAGCGCCTGCTGAGCCGACAGCGTCGGGGACAACAACAGCCAGTCCATGGTGCGATGCCAGTTCATCAGTAGCCACGGTTCGATCATGGTGTGACCACCCGGCTCGCCGAGACTTTGAGCCAGGGGCATCTGAAAATACGCGTCCTCGGAAGCCACACAAAAGTCGGTCAGCAGACCGAGGTAGATCCCACCGCCCATGCAGTAGCCGTGGATCTGGGAAATGGTCGGCTTCGGAAACTCCCACAGATACAGCGTCGGCCACAGGAACAGATCGGCGGTGCCCTTGTAGAGATCCGAAGGTGTTTCCGAAGTCGGGGTAGGGATTCTCGTCGGGTCCCCAGCGGGCCACATGGCCGCCACAGAAACCCTTGCCGTTGGCTTTGAGGATGACGACCTTGATTTCTCTGTCGCGGTCGGCTTCTCGCAGGCACGTGTCTACTTCGGTGACGAGCACCGCGTCTTTGGTGTTGGCCTTGTGCACCCGGTTGAGGATGATGCGCGCGATTGGTGGCTCGCGCTCGTAGATCACCGCTTCCAGCACGCGCCGCGCCATAGTCATGACACTACGCCGACGGGGCTGCCTGCTACGGCGAACGACTGATGATTTCCTTCCTGATTTCGCTTGTGCCGCCGAAGATCTTGTTTGCGCAGGCGTGGTTGCCGTCGACGTCATGTTGGATGCAGAATCAGGGCTTCACCGACGGCTCCCGGTCTCGCGTGCAGTCAGCTCAAAGTTGCTGTGTTGAAACGCTGAAGGGCCACCTCATCTCGCTTGGCAGCACGGGCACACGCGGCGCCAACCGACCAAGCGAGTCACACGTCGTGACCGTCAGGCGCGTGCCACCACCCACGCGAAGCCACCGCCTTCGCCCGCGTCAACCACGTCCAGCGCGCCGAACGTCGCGGTCAACTCACCGGGGGCGGCGCGGAATGGGCCAGGGCTGGCGCCAACCTCGCTGAGCGTGCAGATCGCCAACAGCCCGCCTGGTGCCAGCCGCTCGATCAATGTCTCGGCAAGACGCGGGTCGCGAAACTTGTTGCAGAGCAGCACGTCAACAGCCGGTCCTGGCGGCAAGCCCGCATCGAGGTCGACAACGTCGAATCGACACCGCACCGCAAACCCGCTGCGCCAGGCAAGATCTCGTGCCTGTTCGATGGCAACGCCGGAGACGTCCACGCCCCACACCTGCAGTCCGCGGCTCGCCAGCCATACCGAACCGACGCCTTGTCCGCAGGCAATGTCGAGTGCCCTACCCCCGTTTGGGATGAGATCGGTGTGCGGTAGCAGGAACTGTGGGGGCACCACAGCCTCGACGGGGGGCGAACCCGCTCGCGCGTACCGCTCGTCCCAGCGGCGCCGGTCGGTCACAGCGCCAACGCTACTGCCGTGCTCCGCGACCGTAACGATCACCATAAGGCTGAAAGCGTCGGCGGTGACCGTATTGATGAGTTCAGCCCGACAACGACTGCGGATCAACTCGATGACGCGGTCGAATTCATACTGAGGCTTCCGTCGCCCGACGTGGCGGTGCGGGTCACACGGCAGTCAGCGGCAACGATTTGCGCGGTTGGAAGACGAAGGTCGAGCCGCCGCTCACCTTGGCCACCGACACCTCGGGAAGTTCCTTTGTCGGCGTGTCAGTCTCGGTCACTACCGCCGTCCATTCGGTCGGCGTGCCCGTCACAGCAACCTGTAGGTGCGGATCTACCGCAGACACGATTGCCTGCAGGGGGCCCACCTCGTCGGGCGACACCAACGTCGGCCAGGCATGGTCGTCGTGGGCCGGCGACGGCCGCAGATGCGCGCGATCGCGCTCGAAGTCGGCGTGGACGTAGGCGGCGGGATTGAAGAGCGGATGCAACTCCATCACGCGCAGCGCACCCTTCACCCCCGAAGGCACACTCAGTGCGCGATGGATCCGCTCGGCCGCCAGCCCCGCTAAGCCGATGAGTTGCTTGGTGGCGATCGAGCGAGCCAGGCCCGTGTCGTTGCCGGCGCGCTTGTTTACCGCAAGCGCGAACGACAGGTACAGCAGGTGCATCTGCAGGCAAACTTCATCGGCAAGGCGGACCAGCGCCGAATGCGAAAAAGCACTGAAATCGAAGTCTGATTGCAGTGGCCCGGAGTAGTCGGACTGGCCCTGCTCGGCATCGTCGATCGGATCGAGTTCGGTATTCGCCGCCTTGCTGGCCCCGACGATCTCCAACTCTGGAATGAAGCCCACCTCGGGATGTGAGTCGTCAATGATCACGGTCCACGCGCAGTGCGGGTGCCGGTCGGCGGGTACCCGCGGCGGCCGATGGATCGGCCGCACCTGAGCTCTCCGATTGGTGGCCAGAGCGGTTGCGTCGAAAGTCGGATCTTCGATGTCATGGCACATTCCGCGCACATAGTCATCGCCCATCGGCTCGACGTCGAGCAACGCGCCGCAGTGATCGAGGTGAAACTCGCCGTGCCAACGGTCGTGCACCGCGTAGCGGAAGTCCATGAACTGCGGCGGCGCGCCGATATCGAGTTGGAGGCCTTTGAAGATGGTGATGACGTCGTCGCCCTCGAAGCGCAGTGCCCGCTGCATCCGCTTGGTGTACAGCGGGCTGGCGGCCGACCATTCCTCGATCGCGATCTGCAGCATCTCTGCGCGCCCGAATTGCTGTATACACCAGGCCATTCCGGAACGATCGATCATCTGACCGATCAGCAGCAACTCCGGCACCAGCGTGCTGAGCTCATCGCGGGTGAGTGCAGCGTACCTGCTAGGCAACAGGGGTCCTCCGGTCTGCATCCATGCCCCGGTCGGCATGATCAACGGTCCACGGACAAGATCTAGGCGGCAGCTGCCGCAATGATGGACAGGTGTCTGATTATTCTTTGACTGTAGCGGGCGCGCCGACACATGTTGATCCGATCCCCGCTTTCGGCAATCCTCATCGGGGAATCTCGCGGAACCGAAGGAGGTCTCAGGTGGCGGGTGTGGGACAGATCGCGATGAACAGTGCGCCCGTGTTGGGCGGGCTGATGCTCGCTCTCACGGCGGGACAGTTCCGAGGACCCGACTA
>JALHRH010000036.1 GCA_022841565.1 Mycobacterium sp.
CGCGTACACACCGGCCAGCAGTGGTTCCACCGAACGGGTCACCACCTGCTGGCCGAACCGGTCTGCCACCAGGTCGCCGACCGCGGGATCGCTGCCCGGGGTCCAGTGCAGCGGCCGCAAGGGCTCCGCTTCGATGCGCGCCAGCGTCTCGTCGTCGACCAGCCCGGTCACCGCCGCGGCCGACGACGGGATCCCGGCCACCGTGTCCGACGGCAGGGCGTGCAGCCGCCGGCCGCTGTAGATCAGCGGTCGCACACCGGTGGTGGCCCGTTGGCGGGCCGACAGGCCCAACTCGGCCAGCAGCGCCGGCATCTCGGGCCGACGCAGCACAAACGCCTCGGCACCCAGGTCCATGGGCTGGCCACCGACCACCTCGGTGCGCAGGATGCCACCGAGGCGATCGGCGGGATCGAACAGGGTGATGCTGGCATCGTCGCCGACCGCGGCCCGCAGCCGATACGCCGCCGTGAGCCCCGAAATTCCGCCGCCCACAACGCAGTACGAGCGGGTCATAGCGACTGGACCAGCGCCACCAGATCGGTCAGCAGACCAGGGTCGGTTTCCGGTAGCACTCCGTGACCGAGGTTGAAGACGTGCCCTGTCGCCCCGGCGTCGACGGCCCGCCGCCCGTCGTCGACGACGGCACGCGCTGCACGTTGGGCCACCTCCCAACCCGCCAGCACCACCACCGGGTCCAGATTTCCCTGCAGCGCCGTGCCGGGCGCGACCCGGCCCGCGGCATCGGTCAGCGACGTCCGCCAGTCGACGCCGACCACGCGGGCGCGCCCGGGCGCCACCGCCTCGGACATGGCGCCCAACAGTTCGGCGGTCCCGACCCCGAAATGCGTCATCGGCACGCCATATTCGGCCAGCGTGGCGAAAACCCTGGAACTGTGCGGCAGCACATACTGGCGGTAGTCGGCCAGCGACAGCGTTCCCGCCCACGAATCGAACATCTGAATCGCGTCCACCCCGGCCTCGATCTGGCCGCCCAGGAACGCGATGGTGAGATCGGCCAGCTTCGTCAGGAGCGCGTGCCAACTGGCCGGCTCGGCCAGCATCATCGCCTTGGTCCGGGCATGGTTGCGGCTCGGTCCACCCTCGACCAGGTAGGAGGCCAGCGTGAACGGCGCCCCGGCGAACCCGATCAACGGCACCTCGCCCAGCGCGGCGACCAACAGTTCGACGGTATCGAACACCGGTTGAACCGCTTGCAGGTCAAGGGGTTTCATGGCATTGATATCGTCAGCGGTGCGTATCGGGTCGGCGATCACCGGACCTACGTCGGGGACGATGTCCAGATCCACCCCGGCGGCGCGCAGCGGCACCACGATGTCGGAGAACAGGATCGCGGCGTCCACACCGTAGCGGCGAACCGGCTGCAGGGTGATCTCGCAGGCCACTTCCGGCTCGAAGCAGGCGGCCAGCATGCTGTGCTGTTTACGCAGGGCCCGGTACTCGGGCAGCGAACGGCCGGCCTGCCGCATGAACCACACCGGGACCCGGCTGGGTTTGCGGCCGGCGACCGCGGCCAGATAGGGCGACGCAGGCAGGTCGCGACGGATCGTGTTCATCGCGCTCAATGCTGCCAGAAGCGCACGTCGGCACGGCCACTGCGTAACATCAACGCCGATGTCAAAGATGCCCGCAACTTATGCCGACTTTCCCAGCCTGCGCTGCGAGCCCAGCGACAACGGAATCCTGAACCTGGTGCTCGACGCGCCCGGATTGAACTCGGTCGGAGCACAGATGCACCGCGATCTGGCCGACATCTGGCCGGTGATCGATCGCGACCCCGAGGTCAATGTGGTCCTGGTGCGCGGGGAAGGCAAGGCCTTTTGCTCCGGCGGCAGCTTCGACCTGATCGAGGAGACAATAGGCGACTACGAAGGCCGCCTCCGCATCATGCGCGAGGCCCGCGATCTGGTGCTCAACCTGGTTAATTTCGACAAGCCGGTGGTGTCGGCGATCCGGGGACCGGCAGTGGGCGCCGGGCTGGTGGTGGCGCTTCTCGCGGACATTTCGGTGGCGGGCCGGACAGCGAAAATCATCGATGGGCATACCAAGCTCGGCGTCGCCGCCGGTGATCACGCCGCGATCTGCTGGCCGCTGTTGGTCGGGATGGCCAAAGCCAAGTACTACCTGCTCACCTGCGAGACACTCTCGGGCGCGGAAGCCGAACGGATCGGCCTGGTCTCGAGCTGTGTCGATGACGAGGACGTGCTGGCCACCGCAACTCGCCTGGCCGAGAACTTGGCCGCCGGTGCGCAAAACGCGATTCGCTGGACCAAGCGCAGCCTCAACCACTGGTACCGCATGTTTGCTCCCGCCTTCGAAACGTCACTCGGCCTGGAATTCATCGGCTTTAGCGGCCCCGACGTGCGCGAAGGGCTGGCCGCGCATCGTGAGAAGCGCCCCGCCCGGTTTGACACCGGTCGGCCGAGCTGAGGCTCAATCGGCGCGCCTGTTCACGCCGCTCGGCGGATAGGTCTACCGTCGAAATCTGTGACGCGCGCCAACGACGATGCAAACCGCAGCTGCGGTGTGGGGGTACCTCCCGCTTGCGGGAGCGAGTGGCGCTCGTGACGTCAGCCGTCGAACCCGAGCCGTTCCGCGAAGCAGTAGCGGCGATGAACGGTGTCACCGTGCGGCCGGAAATCGAGCTGGGCCCCATTCGTCCGCCGCAGCGCCTGGCCCCGTTCAGTTACGCGCTGGGCGCCGAGGTCAAGCACCCGGATCTGGAAGTCGTTCCGGAGCGTTCCGAGGGTGACGCGTTTGGTCGGCTGATCCTGCTGTACGACCCGGAGGGTTCCGACGCCTGGGACGGCACCATCCGCCTGGTCGCCTATATCCAAGCGGACCTGGACTCCCATGAGGCCATTGACCCGCTGCTGCCGGAAGTCGCGTGGAGTTGGCTGGCCGAAGCGCTGGACTCGCACACCAAGCACATGACGGCCCTGGGCGGAACTGTCACCGCGACCACCTCGGTGCGCTACGGCGACATCTCCGGTCCGCCCCGCGCCCACCAGTTGGAGTTGCGCGCATCGTGGACTGCCACCACCCCGGACGTCGGCAGCCACGTCAAGGCGTTCTGCGACGTCCTCGAACACGCCGCAGGCCTGCCGCCGGCGGGTGTCACCGATCTGAGTTCACGGTCACGCGCCTGACATGTGTCCCGACCCGTCTCCGGCGGAGGCCGATCCACCGGGCAGCACGGAACCCGAAGTTCCGCTGCTCGTACACCCGGTCGAGGGCATGCCAAATCTGTCCGTCACCGCCAGCGACATCGCCTCGGCCGCCGAGCAGCTCGACCGCGGCCACGGCCCGTTCGCCGTGGACGCCGAACGCGCCTCGGGCTTCCGCTACTCCAACCGCGCCTACCTGATCCAGGTTCGCCGGTCCGGCGCCGGAACCGTGCTCATCGACCCGGTCAGCCACGGCGGCGATCCGCTGACCGTGTTGCGCCCGGTTGCCGAAGTGCTTGGCCAAGACGAATGGATCCTGCACTCCGCCGACCAGGACCTGCCCTGCCTGGCCGAGGTCGGCATGCGCCCGCCGGCGCTGTATGACACCGAACTGGCCGGACGGCTGGCGGGGTTCGAACGCGTCAATCTGGCAACCATGGTCGAGCGGTTGCTGGGCCTGGGGCTGGCCAAAGGACACGGCGCCGCCGACTGGTCCAAACGCCCGCTGCCGACGGCCTGGCTCAACTACGCCGCGCTCGACGTGGAACTGCTCATCGAACTGCGCGCCGCGATCGCGCAGGTGTTGGCTCAGCAAGGCAAAACAGACTGGGCCGGACAAGAATTCGAACATCTGCGGACCTCTGAGGAGTCGGCGGGAGCGGCACCCACCAGGCGGGACCGCTGGCGTCGCACCTCGGGCATCCACAAGGTGCACGACCGTCGGGCGCTGGCCGCCGTCCGCGAAATGTGGATCACCCGCGACCGAATCGCGCAGCGTCGCGACATCGCGCCGCGCCGGATCCTGCCGGATTCGGCCATCATCGACGCAGCACTGGCCGATCCGACGTCCATCGACGAACTGGTCGCGTTGCCCGTGTTCGGCGGGCGCAATCAGCGCCGCAGCGCGCCGATGTGGTTATCGGCGCTGGAGGCCGCCCGGCAGAATCAGGACCCCCCGGACGTCACGGAGCAAACGGTCGGACCGCCTCCGCCAGCCCGCTGGAGCAAACGCAAACCCGACGCGGCCGCACGGCTGGAAGTCGTCCGCGCGGCGATGGCGAACCTGTCGCAGCAGGTGGGGATCCCGACCGAGAACCTGATCTCACCAGAACTGGTGCGCCGCCTGTGCTGGGAGTGGGAGGCACTCGTCGCGGACGGCAACGACCCGGTCGCCATCACCGACGGGTACCTGCGCACCAGGTACGCGCGCCCGTGGCAGCGCGAGCTGGTCGTCCCCGTGCTGGCCGCGGCTGTGACCCGGGCCCCGCGCACCGGCGGCGAAACCTATTAGTCCAGCTGTTCGCTGATCTCGGACTGCTCCACCGGCGAAGTCCCCAGTGCCGCAACCCAACCCGTGATTCGCCGGGCCACATTCTGCTCGGTGAGACCCAACTCGGCCAGCACTTCACCGCGGGACGCGTGCTCGTAGAACTGTTGCGGCAGTCCGACATCGCGGCACGGGATATCGATCTCGGCGGCACGCAGCGCCGCCGAGACGGCCGAACCGACGCCGCCGGCCACCCCGTTGTCCTCCACGGTGACCAACAGCTTGTGCTGCAGCGCCATCTCGCGCACCCGATCGGGCACCGGCAACACCCAGCGTGGATCGATCACCGTCACGCCGATCCCCTGGTTGTGCAAACGCTTGGCGACGGCCAGCGCCATCGACGCGAACGCGCCGACCGCCACCAGCAGCACGTCGGGGTTCAACTCGCCAGCCGGCACCGCCAGCACGTCCACGCCGTCGCACCGCTCCAGTGCCGGAATGTCTTCGCCCACATCACCTTTGGGGAAACGGATGGCTGTCGGTCCATCGCTGATGTCGAGCGCCTCGCCGAGTTCCTCGCGTAACCTGGTGGCGTCGCGGGGCGCGGCCACCCGCATGCCCGGCACCACCCCCAGGATCGAGAGGTCCCACATGCCGTTGTGGCTCGGGCCGTCGTTGCCGGTGACGCCCGCGCGGTCCAGCACCATGGTGACCGGCAGCTTGTGCAACGCCACATCCATCATGATCTGGTCGAACGCCCGGTTCAGGAAGGTCGAGTAAATCGCCACCACCGGGTGCATCCCGCCCATCGCCAGCCCGGCCGCAGACGTCATCGCGTGCTGTTCGGCGATGCCGACATCGAACAACCGGTCCGGGAACGCCTCCCCGAACGCCGACAACCCGGTGGGGCCGGGCATCGCCGCGGTGATGGCCACGATGTCGCGCCGCTTACGGCCGACGTCGATCAGCGCCTCGGCGAACGTGGACGTCCAACCGGGGCCCGCCACCTTGGTGGCCACCCCCGTGATCGGGTCGATCGGCACCGTGGAGTGCATCTGTTCGGCCACGTCGGCCTCGGCCGGACCATAACCCATGCCCTTGCGGGTGGCGACGTGCACGATCACCGGGGCGCCGAAGCCCCGGGCACTGCGCAGCGCCACCTCCACGGCCCGCTCGTCGTGGCCGTCTACCGGCCCGACGTACTTCAGGCCGAGATCGGTGAACAGCAGCTGCGGCGACAGGGAGTCCTTGATGCCGGCCTTGACGCTGTGCATGAAGTTGTAGGCGACCTCACCGACCATCGGCACAGCGCGCATGACGTTGCGGCCGCGCTCGAGAAACTGTTCGTAGGCTGGCTGCAGTCGCAGGGTGGCCAGGTGATCGGCCACCCCGCCAATCGTGGGTGCGTAGCTACGCCCGTTGTCGTTGACGACGACGATCACCGGCCGGTGGGATGCGGCGATGTTGTTCAAGGCCTCCCAGCACATGCCGCCGGTGAGCGCGCCGTCCCCGACCACCGCGACCACGTGCCGGTTGCGGTGTCCGGTGAGTTCGAACGCTTTGGACAGGCCGTCGGCATACGAGAGCGCCGCGCTGGCATGGCTGGACTCGACCCAATCATGCTCACTCTCGGCTCGGGACGGATACCCCGACAGGCCGCCCTTCTTGCGCAGGGTCTCGAAATTCTGGGCGCGACCGGTCAGCATCTTGTGGACATAGGCCTGGTGACCGGTGTCGAAGATGATCGGGTCGTGCGGCGAATCGAACACCCGATGCAGCGCCAGTGTCAGCTCGACGACACCGAGATTGGGACCAAGGTGTCCCCCGGTGGCAGCAACCTTGTGAATCAGAAACTCGCGGATCTCTTGCGCGAGGTCGCGGAGTTGCTGTTGGGAAAGGCGCTGCAGATCGGCGGGCCCGCGGATCTGTTCCAGCATTTCGCTAGTCTACGCAGCGACCGCAACCGGAGCAGTGCTGCCAAACGAGCCGATGGTAGCGTCATTGCTCGGTGAGCCGGGAAGCCTGGTCGGCACGAATCCGCAACGACCCCGCAATGACCCCCGGAGTACGCCATCCATCCTCGAAGCCGCTCACCCCGTGGCGCTCGTCCGGTCGTATCGTCTGCCTATGCGCGCCGAGGAGTTTGCCGAAGAGTTTCCCGTCGTCACCGTCGATTCGAATGCGCTGGACGCCGCGCGGACCCTCGCCGAGCACCGATTGCCGGGACTCTTGGTCACCGACTCATCCGGAAAGCCGTACGCCGTACTTCCCGCCTCGCAAGTGGTGCGATTCATTGTGCCGCGCTATGTGCAGGACGATCCCTCGCTGGCCGGCGTCCTGAGCGAATCAATGGCAGACCGGGCTGCCGACAAGCTGAGCGGCAAGAAGGTACGCGACGTGCTGCCGGACCACTTGGTCGATGTACCGCCGGTCAACGCCGACGACACCATCATCGAGGTGGCCGCCACCATGGCGCGGTCGCGGAGCCCACTGGTTGCGGTCGTCAAAGATGGCCAGTTGCTCGGCGTGATCACCGCATCGCGCCTGCTGGCGGCGGCCCTGGCGCGTTGACCGCACCGCAACCGACGCCACTGGAAACCCCGGGTAACCGATGAATATCGTCGCGGTCGTCGTCTTCGTGTCGGTCTTTGCGCTGATCACCAACGACCGCGTCAATAAGGCCCTGGTCGCCTTGGCCGGCGCGGCGATCGTGGTCGCCTTGCCGATCATCGGTTCCCATGATGTCTTCTACTCCCACGAGACCGGAATCGACTGGGACGTCATCTTTTTGCTGCTGGGCATGATGATCATCGTCGGAGTGCTGCGGCAAACCGGGGTCTTCGAATACACCGCGATCTGGGCGGCCAAGCGCGCCCGCGGTTCGCCGCTGCGCATCATGATCCTGCTGGTCCTGGTCACCGCTGTCGCGTCGGCCCTGTTGGACAATGTGACCACGGTGCTGCTGATCGCGCCGGTCACTCTGTTGGTGTGCGATCGACTGGCGATCAGTGCCGCGCCGTTCTTGATGGCCGAAGCCTTCGCGTCGAACATCGGTGGCACCGCCACATTGGTCGGCGATCCCCCCAACATCATCATCGCGAGCAAGGCCGACCTGACCTTCAACGATTTCCTGGTCCATGTTGCGCCGATCGTTGTCATCGTGACGGTCGCCTTGCTTGTCATGCTGCCCCGCCTTTTCCCGGGCGCATTCACCGTCGATGCGGCGCGGGTCGCTGACGTCATGTCGCTAGAAGAACGGGAGGCCATCCGCGACCCCCGGCTATTGATCAAGTGCACGGCCGTCCTGGTGGCGGTGTTCGCCGCTTTTATCGCTCACTCGGCAATACACCTGGAGCCGTCCTTGGTGGCGTTGCTGGGAGCAGGCATTCTGATCGTGATCTCCCGGCAGGAACACACCGAGTATCTCGAAAGCGTCGAGTGGGAGACCTTGCTGTTTTTCGCCGGGTTGTTCATCGTCGTAGGCGCTCTGGTCAAGACGGGTGTGGTCAAGCAACTCGCGCAACTGACTGTGACGGCGACGGGGGGCAACGCGCTGGTGACGACGATGGTGATCCTCGCCGCATCGGTGCTCATCAGTGGTGTGGTCAACAACGTGCCTTACGCCGCGACGATGACACCGATCGTGGCCGACCTCATCCCGTCTTTAACGGGAACCGGGAACCACAACGTGGTGTGGTGGTCGCTGATCCTTGGCACCGACTTCGGCGGCAATCTCACCGCCGTAGGAGCCAGCGCCAACGTTGTCATCCTGGGAATCGCTAAGCGTGCCGAAACCCCGATTTCTTTCTGGGAGTTCACTCGCAAGGGCGTGGCGGTAACGGCGATGTCGCTGGTTTTTTCCGGCGTCTACCTCTGGCTGCGCTACTTTGTGTGGGCCTGACCGATGACCTATTGCGCGCACTCTGACTCGGACGTCGGCCTATGAGCGCCATCGCCATAGCGGTGTTCGTGATCGCCTACGTGCTGATTGCTAGCGACCGGGTGCACAAGACGGTGGCGGCGCTGGTGGGGGCGGCGGTGGTGGTCACTTTGCCGGTCATCTCTGCCGACGATGTCTTCTACTCCCACGAGACCGGAATCGACTGGAACGTCATCTTTTTGCTGCTCGGCATGATGATCATCGTCAGTGTGCTGCGGCAGACGGGAGTCTTCGAGTACACCGCAATCTGGGCCGCCAAGCGCGCCCGCGGCTCACCGCTGCGCATCATGATTTTGCTGGTGCTGGTGATGGCGGTCGGTTCGGCGCTGCTGGACAACGTCACTACCGTGCTACTGATCGCGCCGGTCACGCTGTTGATGTGTGATCGGTTGGCGATCAACCCGGCGCCGTTTTTGATGGCCGAAGTCTTCGCCGCCAACATCGGCGGCGCCGCGACCCTGGTGGGCGATCCCCCCAACATCATCATTGCCAGCCGAGCGGGACTGTCGTTCAACGACTTTCTGCTACACATGGCTCCGATTGCGATCATTGTGATGCTGGTATTCGTCGCGATGTTGCCGCTGCTGTTTCGTGGCTCGTTCGCAGTCGACGACGATCGCGTTGCCGATGTCATGTCGCTGAACGAGCGCGAGGCCATCCGCGACCCGAAGTTGCTGTTGAAGTCCGTCGCGGTGCTGTTGCTGGTCTTCACGGTGTTCATCGCGCATCCGGTTCTGCACATCCAGCCGTCGCTGGCTGCGTTGCTGGGTGCCGGTCTGCTCATCCTGATCTCGGGAGTGCATCACTCGAACTATCTGTCCAGCGTCGAGTGGGAGACATTGCTGTTCTTCGTCGGGTTGTTCGTCATGGTCGGGGCTTTGGTGAAGACCGGCGTGGTCGACACCCTGGCCCGGGCAGCGGCCGAATTGAGCGGCGGTAACCAGTTGCTCGCGGTCATGCTGATCCTTGGCGTCTCGGCACCGGTGTCAGGTGTCATCGACAACATTCCGTACGTGGCCACCATGACGCCGATCGTCGCAGGTCTGGTCGCAGCGATGCCGGGTCCAGCCAACTCCGACGCCCTGTGGTGGGCGCTGGCATTGGGCGCCGACTTCGGCGGCAACCTGACCGCGGTGGGAGCCAGCGCGAATGTGGTGATGCTCGGCATCGCCAAGCGCTCTGACAATCCCATCTCGTTTTGGGAGTTCACCCGCAAAGGCATTGTGATTACCGTGGTTTCGGTGGTGTTGTCAGCGCTTTATCTATGGCTGCGGTATTTCGTGTGGGCTTGATCGCTCAGACGGACGCGTACTTTGCCTGGAACCGGCGAAACAGTAACCAGGCGATGGCTAGGTTATACACAGTCCCCGCAACAAGATACGGCCACCACGCGTCATGGGCGCTCGCGAGCCGAAGGCGCCCAGGCCCGTCGAGTCTGCGCTGATGGCACCGAACCTGCACCGGTGGCGTTCTTCACCGTAGAAGTGGCGCGCTCACCGCAGCCTCGGCGCTTGCGTCCTACCGCGTCAGCAACGCCACGCACTCCACATGGTGGGTCAGCGGGAACGCATCGAACACCCGGATCTCCGCAACCGCATAACCGTGACCCCGGTACAAACCAATATCGCGGGCGAAAGATGCGGCCTCACAACCAATGTGCACCACCCGGGGCACGCCGGCCGCAGCCAGCTGATCGATCACCTCGCGCCCGGCGCCCGTGCGCGGCGGATCCAGCACCGCGACCTCAGCGCGCCTGGCCTGCGCGGCCAGCGCTTGACGCACCGAATCGGTGACCACCTCGACCTGCGGCAGATCGGCCAGGGCGGCACGGGCCGCCCCCGACGCCCCTCGCGCGGTGTCAACTGTCAGCACCCGGCCCGACTCCCCCACGGCCGCGCCAAGCACCGCGGCGAAGACTCCGGCACCGCCATAGAGGTCCCAGGCGGTCGCACCGGGCGCAGGTTGTGCCCACTCGGCGACCAGCCCGCTGTACACCCGCGCGGCATCCCGATGCGACTGCCAGAACGCCGTCACCGGCACTCGCCAGCTACGCGCGCCGACCCGCTGGACCGCGTGATAGTTGCCTTCGAGCACTGTGGAAACCGTGCGCCTACGCTGCCGCACGGTGCGCAGCACGTGCCGCACACCGTCGTCGTCGACGACGACGTGCACGTGGGCGCCGGCAGGCCAATCGGGTCGGGACAGCCCGTCCAGCATCCCAGCGGACAATTGCCCGCAGCGCAGGTCGGTGACCAACGCGTCGCTGTGATACCGATGAAAACCGGGGCGGCGGTCTGCCCCGACATCGAGCCGTACCCGAGTACGCCAACCGGTCGAACCGGCATCCGAGAGCGTTTCGACCGTCCCGGCCCAGCTGTGTCCGCCGAGCCGGTCCAGCTGGTTGGCCACCACCTGCGCCTTGAGGGTGCGCGCCGATTCGGGAGCGACGAACGCCAGGTCACAGCATCCGGCGCCGTCCACACCGGCGATCGGGCACAGCGACTCCGTCCGGTCCTCGGACGGCTCGAGCACCTCGACAACCTCTGCGTGCCAATAAGATCCGCGATCCGCTGTCACCCGCGCCCGTACCCGTTCGCCGGGCAACGCATAGCGGACGAACACCACCCGACCCTCGTGGTGCGCGATGCAACTGCCGCCGTTCGCAGGAGCACCGGTGACCAGAGTGAACTCGCCGCAAGCGGATTCGAAGTTCAATCGAAGATGCCCCGTCGCGCATCGCCGGGGGCCGATTGCGGCTGCAACGCTTTGATTCGCTCCGACGAAGTCAGCTGCCAGGGCACCGAAGTCACCATCACCCCAGGCATGAACAGCAGCCTGCCTTTGAGCCGCAGCGCACTCTGGTTGTGCAGCAACTGTTCCCACCAGCGTCCCACCACGTACTCTGGGATGAACACCGTCACCACGGTACGTTGTGATTCTTTGCTGAGTCGTTTGACGTAGTCGAGTACCGGTCGGGTGATCTCCCGGTATGGGGACGCGATCACTTTCAGCGGAACGCTGATATCGCTTTCCTCCCACTCGTGCACCAGCTCGCGGGTTTCGACGTCGTCGACACTTACCGTAACCGCCTCCAGTACATCCGGCCGGGTCGCGCGCGCATATGCCAGAGCGCGCAGCGTGGGCAGGTGCAATTTCGACACCAGCACCAAGGCGTGATTGCGGCTGGGTAACACGATCTCGTCGCCGTGTTCGGCGGCCTGCTCGGCCAATTCGCGGCTGACGCCGTCGTAGTGGCGGCGGATCAGCTTCATGAGCATGAACAGCAATCCCATGGCAACGAGGGCGATCCAGGCCCCGGCCAGAAACTTGGTGACCATCACGACCAGCAGCACCGCGCCGGTCGCCATGAACCCGATGGTGTTGACGATCCGCGAACGGTGCATTCGGCGTCGTTCCGCCGAGTCCGTTTCGGTGCGCAACAGCCGGGTCCAGTGCCGCACCATGCCGATCTGACTCAACGTGAAAGAGATGAACACCCCGACGATGTAGAGCTGGATAAGCGCGCTCAGCTCGGCACGAAACGCGATGATCGCCAACAGCGCCGACACCGTGAGAAACCCGATTCCGTTGGAGAACGCCAGCCGGTCGCCGCGGGTGTGAAACTGGCGAGGCAGGTAACTGTGCTGCGCCAGCACCGAACCCAGCACCGGGAACCCATTGAACGCGGTGTTAGCGGCCAACACCAGGATGAGCGCGGTCACCGCAGTAATCAGTACGAACCCGAGGTGGAAGCTGCCGAATACCGTCTCCGCCAGCTGCGTCACCAACGTCTTCTGGAAATAATCCACCGCGGACAGCTGCCGCGCGGGATCCGCGACCAGCTGAACTCCGAGCTTCTTGGCCAGCACGATGATGCCCATCAGCAGGGTCACCGCGATGGCGCCCAGCAGCAGCAGCGTCGTGGCCGCATTGCGCGACTTGGGCTTTTCGAATGCGGGCACCCCGTTGCTGATGGCCTCGACACCAGTCAGCGCCGCGCATCCCGACGAGAAGGCTCGGGCCATCAGGAACACCAGTGCGAAACCGGCGATTTGGCCGTGTTCAGCCTGCATATGGAATTGGGCGGATTCGGCCTTCAGCGGATTGCCCAGCACGAAGACCCGGAAGAGCCCCCACCCCAGCATTCCGGCCATACCAATGATGAAGGCGTAGGTGGGGATGGCGAACGCCAGACCGGACTCCCGCACCCCGCGCAGATTCAGTGCCGTCACCAGCAGGATCGCGGCCACACAGAACGACACCTTGTGGTGAGCCACCAGGGGGATCGCCGAGCCGATGTTCGACATCGCCGACGCTGTCGAAACGGCAACGGTGAGAACGTAATCCACCATCAGGGCACTGGCCACCGTGAGACCGGCGTTGGCACCCAGGTTGGTGGTGACCACCTCGTAGTCGCCGCCTCCCGAGGGGTAGGCATGCACGTTCTGCCGGTAGCTGGCCACCACCACCAGCATGACGGCGGCCACCGCCAGCCCGATCCACGGCGACAGGGCGTACGCCGCCAGGCCGCCCACCGAAAGCATCAGGAAGATCTCTTCGGGGGCATAGGCGACCGACGAGAGCGCGTCGGAGGCAAAGACCGGCAGCGCTATCCGCTTGGGCAGTAGCGTGTGGCTCAGCCGGTCGCTGCGGAACGGCCGGCCGATGAGCAATCGGCGCGCAGCGGTTGAAAGTTTGGACACGAGAGCCAAGAGTAAGCCCACGCGGGTTTGGCGGTACCGTTCCGTAGGCGAGATCCCCGGCGGGATTCGCCACGACCGAAATCGGCCCGCAAACCTAGGTCGCCGGTCAAGACAAGATGCGCAGGGCACAATCGAAAGGACCTCCAGGTGAAGGTGGTTGTGATGGGGTGCGGCCGGGTCGGTTCTTCGCTGGCAGACGGACTGTCCCGCATCGGCCATGACGTTTCGGTCATCGACCGCGACAGCACCGCATTCAACCGGCTCAGCCCGGCCTTCGACGGCGACCGGGTGCTCGGCCAGGGCTTCGACCGCGACGTGCTGCTGCGGGCCGGAATCGAAGGTGCCGACGCGTTCGCCGCGGTGTCCTCCGGCGACAACTCCAACATCATCTCGGCGCGGCTGGCCCGGGAGACCTTCGGCGTGCGGCGCGTTGTCGCGCGAATTTACGACGCCAAGCGCGCTGAGGTCTACGAACGGCTGGGTATCCCGACGATCGCCACCGTGCCGTGGACCACCGATCGCCTGCTCAACGCCTTGACACAGGAGACCGAGACGGCCAAATGGCGAGATCCCACCGGTACCGTCGCGGTCGCGCAGGTGGTACTGCACGAAGACTGGGTCGGACGCCGCGCTACCGACCTGGAGCAGGCCACCGGTGCGCGGGTGGCGTTCCTGATCCGGTTCGGCACCGGCATCCTGCCCGAACCCAAGACCGTGCTGCAGGCCGGCGATCAGGTCTACGTCGCCGCGATCTCCGGCCGCGCCGCCGAAGCTGTTGCCATTGCGGCTCTGCCGCCGACCGAGGACATGAACAAGTGAAGCCCGCCGATGACGAAGACCCCGGCAGCGCCGGGGGCAAGGAGTGGCGCCAATGAAGGTAGCTGTCGCCGGGGCCGGTGCCGTCGGGCGCTCTGTCACCCGGGAACTCGTCGCGAACAATCACAAAGTGACGCTGATCGAACGCAACGCCGACCATCTCGACACCGACGCCATCCCTGCGGCGCGCTGGCTACTGGGCGATGCCTGCGAGTTGAGCCTGCTCGAGCAGATGCACCTCGAGGATTTCGATGTTGTGGTCGCCGCCACCGGTGACGACAAGGTGAATGTGGTGCTGAGCCTGCTGGCCAAGACCGAGTTCGCGGTCCCCCGGGTGGTGGCCCGAGTCAATGACCCCCGCAACGAATGGCTGTTCACCGACGCGTGGGGCGTCGACGTGGCCGTGTCCACGCCACGCATGCTGGCGTCGCTGATCGAGGAAGCCGTCGCCGTCGGCGACCTGGTGCGGCTGATGGAGTTCCGCAAAGGCCAGGCAAATCTGGTCGAAATCACGCTGCCCGACGACACGCCCTGGGGCGGGAAACCGGTACGCAAACTGCAGCTGCCGCGCGATGTCTCGCTGGTGACCATTTTGCGGGGTCCGCGAGTGATCATTCCCGAAGGCGACGAACCCCTCGAAGGCGGCGACGAGTTGTTGTTCGTCGCGATCACCGAGGCGGAAGAGGAACTCCGCGCACTTCTGTTGCCGACCACCTGAGTTCGCGGCAGTTAACCGGGATCACCGTCACTCTCGGCGCCGGCCGTCACCGGGTGCTCCGGCACCGGGATGGCGCGCAGCACGGCCTTTATCGCTCCGTACGTCACCAGGGCCGCCAACGCGGTCAGCGGCCAGCCCATGGCGATCCGGGTCACCCCCAGCCAGCCGGTCTTGCCGAGCTCGTAGAGATGACCCTGGACCCCGAAACGCGCGACGAACACCACCGTCCAGCACAGCGTCGCGATGTCGAACGCGTAGACCGCCCGCGATACTTCGCGCCAACCGGTGTCGCGGCCGCTGGCCCAACTCCACAGATATCCCACCACCGGACGCCTGACGATGATCGACACCGCGAATACGACCGCCCAGAACAGCGACATCCAGATGCCCAGCAGGAAATACCCCTTGGACTGTCCGACCAGATAAGCGATCAGCGCGCAGACCGCAACACCGAAGAATCCGGACACCGCCGGCTGCAGGGAGTCGCGACGGACCAGGCGCCAAAGCAGAACTACAGTCGCCGCACCCAGCGCGCTGCCGATCGCGGGCAGCAGGCCGGCGACGCTGGACGCGATCACGAATGTCACCACCGGCAACGAGGAGTAGATGAGGCCGCTCACGCCACCGGCCTGGGCCAGAAAGCGCTCGGCGCTGAAGCGACTAACGCTCACCGGAGTTCGACGCGCGCCCGTCTGGTGAAAGTCATCACCGCTGAATTTCATAGTGCGGGTTGTAGATGGCTTTGGTGCCATTCTCCATCTTGCCCAGCCGCCCCCGTACCCGTAGGGTGCGGCCCGACTCGATGCCGGGGATGCGCCGCTGCCCCAACCACACCAGCGTGACGGTGTCGCTACCGTCGAACAATTCCGCGCGGACCCCGCCGGAACATCCCTTGCCGTTGGTCTCGACGCTGCGCAGCGTGCCCACCATGGTGACCTCCTGGCCACGCTGGCAGTCAATCGCGCGCTGCGCTCCGGTACTGAGGACTTCGTCGGAGAGTTCTTCGACGTCGCGTTGTTCCGGGTCCTCCGTCAACCGACGGGTGAGCCGGCGTAGATAACCTTGGGCCCCCATGGCCACTCCTGACACCTCGACGTCGTTGAGAAGGCTTTGTCTCGAATCAGCATTGCCTCAAATCAGCATTCCACCATGCCAACGGTCACCGTAGACCTGTTGGTTCCCAGACGCCAGACAGATGACCCACCGATCTTCGGGTGTCCTGCGGCACCGGGGCACTATGAGGAGGTGGTTGTCGACTTGCACGGTGTCACAACGGTGTTGTTGCCGGGTACCGGATCTGACGAAGACTACGTCTACCGGGCATTTTCAACCCCGCTAACGACAATTGGTGCGGTGTTGGTCACCCCCGCTCCGCAGCCCCACCGATTGGTGGACGGTTATGTGGCCGCCCTGAACGACGCAGCCCGGCACGGGCCGATCGCGGTCGGTGGTGTGTCGATCGGCGCCGCAGTCGCCGCGACGTGGGCGCTGGCTCACCCCGAGCGCACCGTAGCCGTGCTGGCGGCCCTGCCGGCCTGGAACGGGGACCCCGGCACCGCCCCCGCGGCGCTCGCCGCGCGCTACACGGCTAAGCAGTTGCGTCGCGACGGCCTGGAAACCACCACGGCACAGATGCGGCTGTCCAGCCCGTCCTGGTTGGCCGACGAGCTTTCCCGGTCATGGGCGGTCCAGTGGCCGCTGCTGCCCGACGCCATGGAGGAGGCAGCGTCCTACGTCGCACCGAGCTGCGCTGAGTTGATCGGACTGATCTCGCCGCTGGGCGTGGTGGCCGCGGTCGACGATCCCATTCACCCGTTGCAGGTCGGCGTCGACTGGGTCACCGCGGCACCCCGGGCAGCGCTACGCACGGTGACACTGGACGAGATCGGTGCGCACCCAGCAGCACTCGGGACGGCGTGTCTGGCCGCGCTTGCCGACGCCAGCGCGCGTTAGCCGCCGGTTGAGGTGCTACGCAACTGCTGCATCGCCGATCCCTCAGTGCTGCGTCGCTCCGCCGGCTCATCGGACGGTGGTTGCCCTTGGCCCTGCTCGGCACCCTGCGCAGCGGCCGCGGCCTCGCGCAGCTGCTGCACCATCGGCTCGGGCAGCTGCACCGGCAACGGCGTGCGTACCGGCAGCGGCGTATCACCACGTCGGACCACCGTGTCCGCCAACGATTCCCGCGCCTCCTCAATCAGGGCGTCGATGGTCTCGTGCGGCCCGTTGACCACGCACCGAATCATCCAGCGGTAGCCGTCAACTCCGATGAATCGCACCACACCGGATGCGCTGCCCACGACTTCGCGCCCCCACGGCCCATCCTTGATGGAGACCTTGGCCGAGTCCTTGCGCAACGAGTCGGCCAGTTCGCTGGCCACCTCACGCCATAGGCCCGCCGTCTTGGGGGCGGCGTACGCGGCAATCGTGAATCGTCCATTGGGCGTGACGACCCACACCGCGCTGGGCACCCCGGTCTCGGTGAGCTCGACCTGCACCTGGCCTGCCGCCGGCATGGGAATCAGCACCGAACCCAGGTCGAGCCGGGCCACCTCGGCGGTCGCCGGGTCGTCGAAGTCCTCGATGTCGAATGGGCCCTCGAGTGAATCGTCACCGTCGGCGGCGCCGTCCTCGACGGGTGGCTCGACCGCCTGTGGTTCCGAAGCGCCGTCGTCCTTGCGTGTGCGTCTACCGAAAGCTGGCATCAGCGCCGCTCCTTCTCATCGCTCCGCTTTGCATCGTCGCTCACAAACTCGCATGTCCGCCAGAGGAGCCGTGACCACCATCGCCGCGGGACGTTTCGGCCAGCCCGGCTTCGTCGAACGACGACACCTCCACCAACTCGAGCAGCTCCACCCGCTGCACCAGCAACTGAGCGATGCGGTCGCCGCGGTGCACCACGATCGGGGCGGTGGGATCGAGGTTGATCAGCGCGACTTTGATTTCGCCGCGATATCCCGCGTCGATGGTGCCGGGACTGTTGACGATCGAGAGCCCCACGCGGGACGCGAGGCCTGAACGCGGGTGGATCAACCCGACCATTCCGAACGGGACGGCGACCGCGATGCCGGTACGCACCAGAGCACGGTGACCAGGTGCCAGTTCGACGTCATCGGCGCTGAATAGGTCAACGCCCGCGTCACCGTCGTGAGCGCGGCTGGGCATGGGAAGGCCCGGGTCGAGACGAACTACGGCCAGAGTGGTCGACACGGGGGCACAGACTACCCTTGACCGCGTGTCCGATACGCGCGTCGCGCCGCAAAGCGTGCGATATCGCGAGCGGTTGTGGGTGCCCTGGTGGTGGTGGCCACTGGGTTTCGCGCTCGCGGCAATCATCGCGTTCGAGGTCAACCTGGGCATGCGCTCCCTGCCCGACTGGTTACCGTTCGCAACCCTGTTCGCGGTCACGACCGGAGTGTTGCTTTGGCTTGGCCGCGTTGAGGTCCGGGTCACCATTGATGACGGCATTGATGACGGCATTGATGACGGCGGTGTCGAACTCTGGGCGGGCGACGCGCATCTGCCGATCACTGTGATCTCCCGATCGGCAGAGATAGCCCGCACCGCCAAATCGGCGGCGTTAGGCCGCCAACTCGACCCGGCAGCCTACGTTTTGCATCGCGCCTGGGTCGGCCCGATGGTATTGCTGGTACTCGATGATCCCGACGACCCGACGCCGTACTGGTTGGTGAGTTGCCGTCACCCGGAGCGGGTGCTGTCCGCGCTTCGAAGCTGAGTGCGACCAGGGAGCTGAGTGCGGCAGTCAGGCCGCGCAGTCGGTACAGATCATCACGCCGTTCTTCTCGCTGGCCAACCTGCTGCGATGTTGCACCAGAAAGCAACTCGAGCAGGTGAATTCGTCGGCCTGCTTGGGAATCACGCGCACCGACAGCTCTTCGCCCGAGAGGTCAGCGCCAGGTAGTTCGAAAGACTCGGCGGACTCGGATTCATCGACGTCAACCACGGCTGACGCCGCCTCGTTCCGTCGTGCTTTGAGCTCCTCCAGCGAATCTTCCGAGACATCGTCGGTCTCGGTACGCCGTGGAGCGTCATAGTCGGTAGGCATCTCTTCCCCGTCCTTATCCCCTCAGGGCCCTCATAAAGCTCAAGGAACGCTTTGTACCAGCGTCGAACGCGTGCACCAAACTATTCGTGCCCGTATTACGGGTGAATTGAGTGTGATTTGCGTCACACCGCCGGAAAGGCCCTTGTACTTGGCCCTAAACGGTGCGTTTACGGTGCGATTAGAGTGCATGTGTGGTTGCACACATCACCGAGGGCACCGCCTTCGACAAGCACGGTCGGCCCTTCCGGCGACGCAATCCCCGCCCCGCCATCATTGTCGTGATTTTCCTCGTGGTGGTGACCGGCGTGGTGTGGACCGTCGCCCTAACACGACCGGCGGACGTCCGCGAGGTCGCGGTGTGCAACCCTCCCCCCCAAGCGCCCGGCACAGAGGCGCCCACCAAGCTTGGCGAACAGGTGTCGCGGACGGAGATGATCGACGTCACACCCGCCAAGCTCAGCGACACCAAGGTCCGGGTTCTCAATGCCAGCGGCCGAGGTGGCCAGGCCGGCGACATCGCCGGTGCGCTACAGGATTTGGGCTTCGCGCAACCCACGTCCGCCAACGACCCGATCTACGCCAGCACCCGACTGAACTGTCAGGGGCAGATCCGTTTCGGAACCGCGGGACAAGCCACCGCGGCGGCACTATGGCTGGTAGCTCCGTGCACGGAACTCTTCCACGACAGTCGCGGTGACGACTCCGTCGATCTCGCGCTTGGAACCGATTTCAGCACCCTGGCACACAACGACGACACAGACGCTGTCCTGGCTACCCTGCGCCCCGGGGCCACCGCGCCGGCAGATCACGCGCTGCTGGCGAAAATCCACGCCAACAGCTGCTGACGGCTCACTGGATCGGATCCAGCGCCCCGACCTGCTGCAGGGCCGCCAGCAACGCGTCGGCGATGCCGGGCGCCGCAGCGACCACCAGACCAGCCCCGTCCGCGTCCGGCGGCGGCAACACCACGCGTGCGCCTGCCTCCGCGGCGATCAACGCGCCCGCTGCACAATCCCACACCTGCAAACCATGTTCGTAATACGCATCCAGTTGGCCGGCCGCGACCATGCACAGGTCAAGGGCCGCGGAACCGATGCGACGCACATCACGTACCACCGGCAGCATCCGCGCCACAATTTCGGCCTGGCGGACCCGGCGCGTCGGTGAATACCCGAATCCTGTGCCCAGCAACGCCATCGACAGCTCAGCGACGGCGGTGCACCGCAATTCGTGCGTACCGTGACGGTCGGTGACGTGCGCTCCCAACCCGGCCGCCGCCGAATACACCCGGCCCGCAACCACATCGGCTACCGCGCCCGCCACGGACACACCGCCGACCTGTGCGCCGACCGACACCGCGTAGGCCGGAATGCCGTAGATGAAGTTCACCGTCCCGTCGATCGGATCGAGCACCCAGGTGACCGCGCCGGCAGCGGCGGCCATCGGATCCCGCGGCCCACCGCCCTCCTCACCGAGGATGGCGTCGCCCGGACAAAGTACGGCCAACCGATCCCGCAGCAACTGTTCGGTGTCGGTGTCGGCGACCGTCACCGGATCGGTCGGGGTGGTCTTGGCGCGTACCGCATCGGTATCGGAGGCATCGGAGGCATCGGAGGCGAGTTCAGTTCTGGGGCCGAACACCTCGGCGCGGCGGCGCCGCACGAACGCAGCCGCCTCGGTGGCGACCGTCACGGCCACCTCGCGCAGCCGCGCGGGCTCTACGAGGGGTCGGTCGGGGCATGTCACCGGTCTATCGCACCACAGGCGCCGACTCCGCACCGGAAACCACCCGCCTTCCCCCGTTTGCGGCCGAGCGTCGCTATAAGGTGAGCGGACCAACCAAGTCTCGCCAAGTCTCGCCGAGGAGATTTCGATGACCAGCACCGTCTCTGGGACCGACACGGCCGCGCAGGAACGCGAAGACACGGCGCAGCGCCGAGGCTTCGGAATCGACGTCGGCGGTAGCGGCATCAAAGGCGCGATCGTGGACCTGGAAACCGGACAGTTGATCGGCGACCGGATCAAATTGCTGACACCGCAGCCCGCCACGCCCGGTGCGGTCGCCAAGACCATCGCAGAAGTCGTCAACGCTTTCGGCTGGACCGGTCCGCTTGGGGTCACCTATCCCGGCGTTGTCACACACGGCATCGTGCAGACGGCGGCCAACGTGGACAAATCCTGGATTGGGACCAACGCCCGCGACATCATCAGCGCCGAACTCGCGGGCCAGGACGTCACGATTCTCAATGACGCCGATGCCGCTGGGCTGGCCGAGGAACACTACGGCGCCGGAAAAGGCCATGAAGGGTTGGTGGTCCTACTCACCTTCGGCACCGGCATCGGCTCGGCGTTGATCCACAACGGCACGCTGATTCCCAACACCGAGTTCGGCCACCTCGAGGTCGGCGGCAAAGAAGCCGAGAAACGGGCGGCGTCATCGGTGAAGGAAAAAAACGACTGGAGCTACGAAAAGTGGGCCAAGCAGGTGACCAGGGTGCTGGTCGCGATCGAGAACGCGATTTGGCCGGACCTGTTCATCGCCGGCGGGGGGATTAGCCGCAAGGCCGATAAATGGGTGCATTTACTGGAAAACCGGACCCCCGTCGTGCCCGCTGCCCTGCAGAACGCAGCCGGGATCGTCGGCGCGGCCATGGCATCAACCCGCGACGTGACGCACTGAATTTCGTCCGCTCGGCCAGTACGAGGGCATGGTGAAGTTACAATGGTCGTCGGCGGCCGCCCAAACCGATAGCGCGCGATACCCACGCTGATATCAAACGCCGACATTCGACATAACAGACACTTTCGGTCTTCCATGCCCAGACCCACCGGAAGTGCGTCCAACCGAAGGGGTGTATGTGGCACCGACCAAGGCAAGCGCGGCGACCGATGAGCCGGTGAAGCGCACCGCCACGAAGTCTCCCGCCAAGCGCACGGCGCCAAAGGCCGCCACTGGTTCCGCACCGGCAAAGCGGGCCGCAAAGGCCGCCGGACCTGCGGTGGACGGCGCGCCCGGAGCGGCTCCGAGAAAGACCCGCGCGAAAGCCGCCGCCAAGGCACCGGCGGCGACCAAGCCGATGGGAGCCGACGACGCACCGCCCGAGGCTGACGTCGCCCTCGAAACCGCACTCGACACCGACCTCGACGTGGAACCCGGCGAAGACATCGAAATCGAAGCCGTGGACCTGGGTCTGGACGACCTCGACGAGGTCGTCGTTCCCGACGCCGTAGACACCGAGCTTGACGCGGGTGACGCGGAGGAGGGCGTGGCCGTCACGGCCGCCGTGGTCACCGCCGCTCCGGTCGAGGACGAAGAAGAGATCGCCGAGCCCACCGACAAGGACAAAGCCTCCGGGGATTTCGTCTGGGACGAAGACGAGTCCGAAGCGTTGCGTCAGGCGCGCAAGGACGCCGAGCTCACCGCCTCCGCCGACTCGGTCCGCGCCTACCTCAAGCAGATCGGCAAGGTAGCGCTGCTCAACGCCGAGGAAGAGGTCGAGCTGGCCAAGCGCATCGAAGCCGGCCTGTACGCGACGCAGCTGATGGTGGAGCTGACCGATCGCGGCGAGAAGCTGCCGGCCGCCCAGCGTCGCGACATGATGTGGATCTGCCGCGACGGTGACCGCGCGAAAAATCATCTGCTGGAAGCCAACTTGCGTCTGGTGGTGTCGCTGGCCAAGCGTTACACCGGACGTGGCATGGCGTTCCTGGACCTCATCCAGGAAGGCAACCTTGGTCTGATCCGCGCGGTCGAGAAATTCGACTACACCAAGGGCTACAAGTTCTCCACCTACGCGACGTGGTGGATCCGCCAGGCCATCACCCGTGCCATGGCTGACCAAGCCCGGACCATCCGCATCCCGGTGCACATGGTGGAGGTCATCAACAAGCTGGGCCGCATCCAGCGCGAGCTGCTGCAGGATCTGGGCCGCGAGCCCACCCCTGAGGAACTTGCCAAGGAAATGGATATCACCCCGGAGAAGGTGCTGGAGATTCAGCAGTACGCCCGGGAGCCCATTTCGCTGGACCAGACCATCGGCGACGAGGGTGACAGCCAGCTCGGTGACTTCATCGAAGACAGTGAGGCCGTCGTGGCCGTGGACGCGGTGTCGTTCACGCTGCTGCAGGACCAGCTGCAGTCCGTGCTGGACACGCTGTCCGAGCGCGAGGCCGGTGTGGTGCGGCTGCGCTTCGGGCTCACTGATGGCCAGCCGCGCACCCTGGACGAGATCGGTCAGGTGTACGGGGTGACCCGCGAGCGGATCCGCCAGATCGAGTCCAAGACCATGTCGAAATTGCGCCACCCCAGCCGCTCGCAGGTGCTGCGCGACTACCTCGACTAGCGGTCAACTCCCGCCCAGTAGCGTCACGTCCACGGCCTTGGGATACGGCGAATCGCGCAGTTCGATGGCGGCGGGCAGCGTGCCACTCGGCACGTCGAACGCGCACCTGATGAGAGTTTTCGTGCCCGGGCCGACGATGACCAGGTCGGCGGGTGAATCGAGGTTCAGGGCGTTCCCGTATCGCCTGCCGGCGGGATCCTTGAGCGTCTGATCTTGGCAATACACTGACCGCGGTCGATCGCTTACGTTCTCGACCATGAGAGTGACGACCACGAAGACGCCCTGCGCGGTCCGGTGACCGGTCGTCGGCACCCCGAGGTTGATCGCCGTCACGGTGAACTCCAATTCGCCGACTTTCACTTCGTCGTTGAGTGACGGGCCGGAGGCGTGCCGTGCTCCAAAGCAACCCGAGACCGCGAGGGCAACCGCGAACCACACCAGAGGCCGGTTGCTGCGCACCCAAGCACAGCTACCAGCAGATGCGGTGCGGGTAAAGCCATAGAGCCCTCGTACTGTGACGCCCATGCCAGCGAGCCGCCAGAACTTCCCGTCGGACTCCGCGTTCGAACCGATCGTCGGTTACTCCCGGGCGGTGCGCGTTGGCCCGCTCGTCGCGGTGGCCGGCACCACCGGCAGCGGCGACGACCTCGCCGCTCAGACCCGGGATGCCTTGCGCCGCATAGAAGCTGCTCTCGAACACGCCGGCGCGACGCTGGCCGACGTCGTCCGCACCCGCATCTACGTGACCGACATCTCCCGGTGGCGCGAAGTCGGCGACGTGCATGCGGAGGTATTCGGCGAGATCTGTCCGGTGGCCACCATGGTCGAGGTTTCGGCGTTGATCGCACCGGAGCTGTTGGTGGAGATCGAGGCGGACGCCTACATCGGGTCCTGAGTCGCGGTGTGGGCCGGGAAGGTGCCGTCGGCACCCGGCAGATACGGCACCGATTTGATGACCGCGTCCACCGGCAGCCGACCGTACAGGTGCGGAAACAGCATGGATTGCGGGTCGCTGGGCACGCCAGGCTCCCACCGAATGGGCGCCTCAAGCACCGCGGGGTCGATGAACAGCAGCACCATGTCCCGGCGGCCGCGGTAGAGACGGTTGGCCGGCAGATGCGCCTGCTCGATGGTCGACAGGTGAACGAACGCGTCGGCCTCCGGGCCTGCGGACTCGGGAGGCAACCAGCCACGGTCGCGGGCCGATGTCCATTCCTGCTGCGAGCACAGACGCACCAGCACAGCGGAAATTTCCGACACGGTGATTATCCTGACCCAATTGCGGGCAAATATTCGTGAGAAACGACACACCTCATAACGGTCGGGGAACACGGCAGAAACTCTGAACGTCTGACAGAGTGAAATTATCGCCAGAACGGAGGAGCCATGAACGCAACTCTGACCAGTCCCGAGCTCACTCGAGCAGACCGCTGCGATCGCTGCGGTGCGGCGGCCCGGGTACGCGCCAAGCTGCCTTCCGGCGCTGAGCTCCTCTTCTGCCAGCATCACGCCAACAAGCACGAAGCAAAGTTGGTTGAGCTGGCGGCCGTACTAGAGGTCAGCGGCCACTAATTGTCGAACTCGCCAGGGTGGATGTCGCCCGTGCGAGGCCCGATGGGCGATGCTGGACGGGTATGAGCAATCAGGTGCTGAAATCGTCCCGCCACCACGTCTGGAAAATTAGCCGCAGAACATTGTCCAAGGCGTGGGACGATTCGATTTTTTCCGAATCGGCGGAAGCCGGCTTCTGGACCTGCCTCTCAACGCCACCGCTGCTGCTGGGGATACTGGGGGCCTTGGCGTGGGTGGCTCCCCTGTTCGGAGCCGACACCCTGCACTCGATCATCCAGAGCACGTTGTCGACAGCCCGTAACTTCTTCTCCCCCAATGTCGTCAACGAGATCATCGAACCCTCCATCCTCGACATCACCACCACCGCGGGTGGCGAGGTGGTGTCGGTGGGTTTCTTGATCTCGCTGTGGGCGGGCTCCTCGGCCATTTCGTCGTTCGTCGACGCGGTGGTGGAGGCCCACGACCAGACGCCCTTACGTCATCCGGTGCGGCAGCGCTTCTTCTCGTTGTTCCTGTACATCATGATGCTGGCATTTGTGGTGATCACCGCGCCGGTCGCGGTGGCGGGTCCGCGCAAGGTGAGCGAGCACATTCCGGCGGGGCTGCAAAATCTCCTGCACTACGGCTACTACCCGGCATTAATCCTTGGCTTGATGGCGGGAGTAACCGTCCTGTACCGGGTGGCACTGCCGGTACCGCTGCCCACGCATCGGCTGATCCCGGGCACAGTGCTGGCCTCGGTGGTGTTCCTGGTCGCCACTCTCGGCTTACGCCTCTACCTCAGGTGGATCGGCAGCACCGGCTACACCTACGGCGCCCTCGCCACACCGATCGCTTTCCTGTTATTCGCGTTCTTCGGTGGCTTCTCGGTCATGATCGGCGCCGAACTCAACGCGGCCATTCAGGAGGAATGGCCGGCGCCAGCCACGCACGCACACCGACTGCGCAAGTGGCTTGTCCGTCGCACCGCCACCCTGTCGGGCTCAGCCGATCCGGCACTACCGCAGCCGAACACCGCAGCGATGGAAACCGAACCGAAGGCGTGATCAGCCTTTCTTGAGCCGCTCGTAGATCTGCTTGCATTCTGGGCACACGGGCGAGCCCGGCTTCGCGGCCCGAGTGACGGGAAATACCTCGCCGCATAACGCGACGACGTGATTACCCATAACCGCACTTTCGGCGATCTTGTCCTTCTTGACGTAGTGGAAGTACTTCGGGGTGTCCGTGCCGGTCCCGTCGTCGGTGCGTTCGCGGACGTCGGTGCGCTCGATCGTCTGGGTGTCCATTCCCAACATTGTGCCTCCTGACCTGCCGCCTGACACCGGGAGAACCGCAATCTGTCTCGGTGTGACACAGTGGACGTATGAAGCGGGGCCCGGAGTTCGACGGGTTCG
>JALHRH010000037.1 GCA_022841565.1 Mycobacterium sp.
TATTCGCCGGCCTGGCAGACCTCGGGCTCTTCGGTGTCGCGGTCTCCGAGGACAACGGCGGCGCCGGCGGCAGCATCGGCGACCTGTGCGCCATGATCGAGGAGGCGGCCAAGGCGCTGGTAGCGGGCCCGGTGGCAACGACAGCGGTGGCCACCCTCGTCGTTACCGATCCCGACCTGCTGGGCGCCCTGATGGGCGGTGAACGCTTCGGCGCACTTGCGCTCGAGGGTGACGTGAAGTTCGACGGCCAGACGGCCTCCGGCACCATTGACTGGGCGCTGGGCGCAGCGACCGGTGGCATGCTGCTGGCCCCGGCCGACCGGAAGTGGCTGCTCGTCGACCTCGACGCCGACGGCGTGACGCTAGAACCGTTGCCGGCCGCGGACTTCTCCCGGCCGCTGGCCCGGGTGGTGCTGACCGCGGTGGCGGCCACGGTGGTGGAAGCTCCCGGTCTGCGCGATCTGGCGGCGACCGTACTGGCGGCCGAAGCCGCCGGCATCACCCGCTATGCGCTGGAGACCGCTGTCGCCTACGCCAAGGTGCGCGAGCAGTTCGGTAAGCCCATCGGTAGCTTCCAGGCCATCAAGCACATCTGCGCGGAGATGCTGTGCCGCGCCGAGCAGGCTGAGGTGGCCGCTGCCGACGCCGCGGTCGCCGCCTCGGAGCCGGATGGCCGGCAGTTCGCCTTTGCGGCGGCAACCGCAGCCGGTATCGGCATTGCCGCGGCCAAGGCCAACGTCAAAGACTGCATCCAGGTGCTCGGCGGGATCGGCTGCACCTGGGAGCACGACGCGCATCTCTACCTGCGTCGCGCGCATAGCATCAGCCGCTTCCTGGGCGGTCCGGCGAACTGGCTGCGACGGGTCGCAGAGCTAACCCTGGACGGAGTGCGCCGCAAGCTGTCCATCGACCTCACCGAGGTCGAAGGCCAGCGCGCGGAGATCGCCGCGGCCGTCGCCGAGGTGGCTGCGCTGCCCGTCGAGAATAGACAGGTGGCCCTGGCCGAATCTGGGCTGCAGGCGCCGCATTGGCCGGTGCCGCACGGGCGCGGCGCCGGGCCCGCCGAGCAGCTGCTGATCGACGAGGAGATGGCCGCGGCCGGCGTCGAGCGGCCGGACCTGGTGATCGGATGGTGGGCGGCGCCGACCATCCTTGAGCACGGCACTCCCGAGCAGATCGACCGGTTCGTGCCGGCCACGCTGCGTGGTGACTTCCTCTGGTGTCAGCTGTTTTCCGAGCCCGGCGCCGGTTCGGACCTGGCGTCGCTGCGCACCAAAGCGGTGCGCGCAGATGGTGGCTGGCTGCTCAGCGGGCAGAAGGTGTGGACCTCGGCCGCGCACAAGGCCGCCTGGGGGGTGTGCCTGGCCAGGACGGACCCGGACGTGCCCAAACATAAGGGCATTACCTATTTCCTGGTCGACATGAAATCACCAGGCATCGAGGTCCGACCGCTACGCGAGATCACCGGCGACTCGCTGTTCAACGAGGTGTTCCTCGACAACGTGTTCGTGCCCGACGACATGGTCGTCGGCACGGTCAACGACGGCTGGCGGCTTGCCCGCACCACGCTGGCGAACGAGCGGATCGCGATGGCCACCGGAACCGCGTTGGGCAATCCGATGGAGGAACTGCTCAAGGTATTGGCCGTACTCGACCTTGATGCGGGGCAGCAGGACCGGCTGGGCAGGCTGATATTGCTGGCGCAGGCCGGTGCGTTGCTGGATCAGCGCATCGCGGTCCTGGCCGTCGGCGGAAAGGATCTCGGCGCGCAGTCCAGCGTGCGCAAGTTGATCGGCGTGCGCTACCGGCAGGAACTGGCCGAATTCACCATGGACGTGTCCGACGGTGGTGGCCTGGTGCGCAACCGCGCGGTGTTCGACTTCCTCAACACCCGCTGCCTGACGATCGCCGGGGGCACCGAGCAGATCCTGCTCACCGTGGCCGCCGAACGACTGCTAGGGCTGCCGCGATAGGGCGACTTCGTCGCCGTCGTGCGGCGCAGGCTGTCGGACCCCGCGGGCAGTATCGGGGCCATGTCCGTTGGTCCCGCGGTGTTTCGAGGCAGCGAAGCGATCGAGCGCGGAGAGGTCACGCGACACGAGCTGCAGCGCTGGTATCGGCCGATCTTTCCCGGCGTGTACGCCGAAGCGGGTCAACAGCTTTCGCTGCGGCTGCGGACCGAGGCGGCATGGTTGTGGTCGCGACGCCGCGGGGTCGTCGCCGGTGTTGCGGCCTCGGCGCTGCACGGTGCGCAGTGGGTCGACACCGATCAACCCATCGAGGTGATCTGGTCCAACACCCGACCCCCAGTTGGCATCGTCACGCGTGAGCAGACGCTGGCGGACGACGAAATCACTCGTGTCGCGGGCTTGCCGGTCACTGGCTTGGTGAGGACGGCGTACGACCTGGGCCGTCTGCTGCCCCGCGGCCAGGCGGTAGCGCGCCTTGACGCGCTGATGCGCGCGACGCGCTTTCCTACGGAGGCTGTGCTCATGCTGGCGAAGCGCTACCCGGCAGCCCGTGGCATCCGTGGGTTGAGGGCATCGTTGGATCTCGTTGATGGTGGGGCCGCATCGCCGAAGGAAACCGAACTGCGCCTGCGGTTGATCGACGCCGGGTTTCCCACACCGACCACCCAGATCCCGATTGTCGTCAACTACCACACCTTTGCCGTACTCGATATGGGCTGGCCGGAGTTCGGAGTGGCGGTCGAGTATGACGGTGACCAACATCGGACCTCACGCCCGCGCTACGTCTGGGACCAGAGGCGGCTACGCAAGCTCGAGGAACTGGGGTGGATCGTCATCCGTGTCGTTGCCGAGGACACGGGCGAAGACATTACTGATCGCGTGAGGCGGGCACTTCTTGCACGTGGTTGGCGTCCCGAGCACAACAGGGCTCCGGGTTTAGCCGGCTAACGTGCTGCGCTTCACCGAGCCTGCATTTTTGCGGGCCCCCTACTCGCAGTTTCGCTGCAGATTTACCGGCTCGGTGAGCCAAAGGGGCGCGTGGTCAACGAGGATCAGCGGGAGAGGCCGTACTTCACCGAGCCTGTATTTTTGCAGGCCCCTACTCGCACTTTCGCTGCAGATTTACCGGCTCGGTGAACGCCCTAGACCTAAGCGAAGTTGGTCTGCGCGCAGGTGCTCGGCGAGGTGAGGTTGACGCCGGGATAGACCACCTGCATGTGGGTGCACACGAAGACCATCACGTTGGTCATCGGTTGACCGGTCGCCCAGCTTGTCGAGTCGATGACGCCGGTGGTCTGGTACTTGTCCGGCGGCCCCTCGCCGAAATAGACGGTGGTGATCACATCGCCCCCACCGGTTTTCATCACCCGCTCGAACTGGCTGGTGGCATGGGCATCCAGGTAGGCCACCCGGCTGTTGGAGCGGATCTCGGTGGTTTGTCGCGCCCACAGACCGGGTGGGAAGCCGGCCGGGCCGTCGGGTGTGCGCAGGTTGGCCCCCGCTACGAAGTCGCAGCTGCCGTTGCCGTGGCAATTGACGAAGCTGTGGGTCTCGATTTGGGTCGCGTCGTCGACAGGGAACAGCGTGGTAGCGGTGTTGCTGGCGGCCGCCGCCATCGGTACGGGCGCGAACGTCACGATCAGCCCGGCCAGCGCCAGGGCCCCTATCAGCCGCTTCATCCTGCGCCCCTTCCCACCGACTGTTCCTGACACGCAAGCAGAACTTAACCCTGCGACTACTCGTCGTAGGTCACTTCTACCGAATCAGATTCGGGGTGAGATTGACAGGCCAGAATCAGACCGTCGTCGAGGTCCTGCTGTTCGAGCACGTCGTTGACCTCCATACTCACTTTGCCGCTGCGCAGGGTGGTTGCGCACGCTCCGCAGTGGCCCTCCCGGCACGAGAACGGCGCGTCCAGACCCTTGGCCAGCAGCACGTCGAGCAGTTTGGCGCTGCGCGGCCAGGTCAAGGTGTGCGTCTCGCCGTCGAGTTGCACCACGGCGGTGGCCGGCGCCTCGTCGCCGGAGTCCTCGATCTTGACGGCCGCGAACGGATCCGACTCCAGCGACTTGAACACCTCGATGTGCACTTGCTGGGCAGGAACTTTCAGCGTCCCCAAGGCCAAACGCGCCGCTTCCATGAACGGCCCAGGCCCGCAGATGAAGGCCGGGCGGTCGGTGAACGGGGCGGCCAGCGCCGCCAGCGCGGCTGCGCTCGGCAGGCCCTGCAGCGATTCCAGCCAATGCACCACGGTGAGCCGGTCCGGGTACTTGGTGGCCAACCCCTTGAGTGCGTCCCGGAAGATAACCGAGCGGTCATCGCGGTTGGCGTAGATCAGCGTCACCTGCCCGCTGCCTTCAGATAGCGCCGATTTGCAGATGGACATGATCGGGGTGATTCCGCTGCCGGCAGCGAGCAGCAGGAAATCGTCGTCCAGCGTCTTGGGCACGAAGGTGCCCGATGGGGCAAGCACGTGGATACGCATGCCCTGGTGGGCGTGCTCGCACAGCCAGTTGGACGCGTATCCGTCCGCGGTGCGCTTGACCGTCACCGTCAGCGCGTCGTCGGTGAACGGCGAACTGGACAGCGAGTAGCAGCGCGCCACCGAACCGGTGCGGTCGCTGGGCACCCGCAGCGTCAGGAACTGGCCGGGCGCATAACGGAGCCGCTCGGGCGGGACGGGTGCATCACTCGGGACCGTGAACACCAACGACCGCGCGTCGTCGGTCTCGGCGACGACTTCGGCGATTTGCAGCTCCAGGACATGGTCACCGAGCGGCTCGTCGGGTGCTTGGTCCAGATCCGCCTCGGTCAAAGCGCTCCTCTCTCCGGTCTTAACTAGAACATGTTATAGAGAACCCGATTCGCATCTCTACCAGCTGTAGGAATAGCCTGCTCGACACGAATCGGAACGTGTTCTAGTCTTTTGTGTAAGTCGGCACTCCCAGGAGGCATACGTCAGTGACCACTATTCAACAGCGTGATGCGCAGGCGGTCCTAGCTGCCATCGATGATCTGCTGCCGCGCATCCGGGAGCGCGCTCAGGCCACGGAGGACCGGCGCCGCCTGCTCGATGAGACCGTTCAGGAACTGGATGAGATCGGCTTCTTCACCCTGCTGCAACCCGAACAGTGGAGCGGCTTGCAGTGTGACCCCGCCCTGTTCTACGAGGCAGTGCGCCGGCTGTCCAGCGCCTGCGGTTCCACCGGTTGGGTCAGTTCGATCCTCGGCGTCCACAACTGGCACCTCGCGCTGTTCGATCAGCAAGCCCAGGAAGAGGTCTGGGGCGAGGACACCAGGACCCGCATCTCGTCGTCGTACGCGCCGATGGGCGCGGGGGTGGTGGTCGACGGCGGCTACCTGGTGAACGGGTCGTGGAACTGGTCGTCGGGCTGCGATCACGCCACCTGGGCCTTTCTCGGCGGACCGGTCATCAAGGACGGCCGCCCGGTCGACTTCGGCAGCTTCCTGGTCCCGCGTAGCGAGTACCGCATCGATGACGTGTGGCACGTGGTCGGGCTGAGAGGCACCGGCAGCAACACCGTCGTCGTCACGGATGTCTTCGTGCCCCGGCACCGGTTCCTGTCGTACAAGGCGATGAACGACGGCACCGCCGGCGGCTACCAGACCAACTCCGCCCCGGTCTACAAAATGCCTTGGGGGACGATGCACCCCACCACCATCTCGGCACCGATTGTCGGCATGGCCTACGGCGCTTACGACGCACACGTGGAGCACCAGGGTAAGCGGGTGCGCGCAGCGTTCGCCGGGGAGAAGGCCAAGGACGACCCGTTTGCCAAGGTCCGCATCGCCGAGGCGGCCAGTGACATCGACGCGGCCTGGCGACAGCTGAGCGGAAACGTCGCCGACGAGTACGCATTGTTGTCGGCCGGTAAGGAAATCCCGTTCGAGCTGCGCGCCCGGGCCCGCCGCGACCAGGTGCGCGCCACCGGCCGTGCGATCGCTTCGATCGACCGGCTATTCGAGGCCTCCGGTGCCACCGCCTTGGCTAATGACGCTCCGGTGCAACGATTTTGGCGTGACGCGCACGCTGGCCGGGTGCACGCTGCCAACGACCCCGAGCGGGCCTACGTGATCTTCGGGAACAACGAGTTCGGGTTGCCGCCCGGCGACACCATGGTGTGATGACAACCGTTGACGAGCTGACATTCGAATCCACTTCGCGCTATGCGGAAGTCGACGTTGACGGGCCGCTGAAGCTGCATTACCACGAAGCGGGGGTCGGTAACGACCAAGCGGTGGTGCTGCTGCACGGCGGCGGTCCCGGCGCGTCGAGTTGGTCCAATTTCGCGCGCAACATCGCGGTGCTGGCGCAGCGATTCCACGTGCTGGCGGTCGATCAGCCGGGCTACGGGCACTCCGACAAGCGGGCCGAGCACGGGCAGTTCAATCACTACGCGGCCCGCGCCCTGAAGGGTCTGTTCGACCAGCTGGAGCTGAAACGTGTTCCGCTGGTGGGTAATTCGCTGGGCGGCGGCACCGCGGTGCGGTTCGCGCTGGATTACCCGGACCGGGCCGGCAAGTTGGTGTTGATGGGTCCGGGCGGTCTGAGCGTCAACCTGTTCGCACCTGACCCCACCGAGGGCGTCAAGCGACTGGGGAAGTTCTCCATGGACCCCACCCGGGAGAACCTCGAGGCGTTCCTGCGAGTGATGGTGTACGACCAGAAGCTGATCACCCCCGAATTGATCGACCAGCGCTTCGAGCTGGCCAGTACGCCGGAATCGCTGCAGGCGACCCGGGCGATGGGGAAGTCGTTCTCCGGGGCGGACTTTGAACTCGGCATGATGTGGCGCGAGGTGTACAAGCTGCGCCAGCCGGTGCTGTTGATCTGGGGGCGCGAGGACCGGGTCAACCCGCTGGACGGCGCTCTGGTGGCGCTGAAAACCATTCCGCGGGCCCAGTTGCACGTTTTCGGGCAGTGCGGACATTGGGCTCAGGTGGAAAAGTTCGACGAGTTCAACAAACTGACACTCGATTTCTTGGGAGGCGCGAGATGAGCATCCGGTCTCTGGGCTATCTGCGCATCGAGGCCACCGACGTGGCCGCGTGGCGCGAATACGGTTTGAAGGTGCTCGGGATGGTCGAGGGCAAGGGCACCCCAGGAATATCCCCGGAGGGTGCCCTTTACCTTCGGATGGACGACTTTCCCGCCCGGCTGGTGATCGTGCCCGGCGAACAGGACCGGTTGGCCGAAGCCGGCTGGGAATGCGCGAATGCCGCAGGCCTGCAAGATATTCGAAACCGGCTGGAGGTAGAGGGCACCCCCTACAAGGAAGCCACCGCCGCCGAACTGGCTGAGCGTCGGGTGGACGAGATGATTCTGTTCAACGACCCGTCCGGCAACCCGCTGGCCGTCTTCCACGGTGCCGCGCTGGAACACCGCCGCGTCGTCAGCCCGTACGGGCACAAGTTCGTCACCGAGGAGCAGGGTCTGGGCCACGTAGTGCTGACCACCCGCGACGACGCCGAGGCGCTGCACTTCTATCGCGACGTGCTGGGTTTCAAACTGCGCGACTCGATGCGGTTGCCTCCGCAGCTAGTCGGCCGGCCCGCCGATGGAGCGCCGGCTTGGCTGCGCTTCTTCGGGTGCAACCCCCGCCACCACTCGCTGGCCTTCCTGCCGATGCCGACCCCGTCAGGCATCGTGCACCTGATGATCGAGGTGGAGAACTCCGACGATGTCGGCCTGTGCCTGGACCGGGCGCTGCGTCGCAAGGTGCCCATGTCGGCCACCCTGGGCCGGCATGTCAACGACCTGATGTTGTCCTTCTACATGAAGACGCCCGGCGGCTTCGACATCGAATTCGGTTGTGAGGGCAGGAAAGTCCAAGACGACGGCTGGGTTGCCCGGGAGAGCACCGCGGTTAGCCTGTGGGGTCATGACTTCACCGTCGGCATGCGTGGCTAGCCTCGAGGGATGACTGCTGCGCCGATTGACCCGCGCGCATTCCGCACCGTGTTGGGTCAGTTCTGCACCGGGATCACCATCATCACCACCGTGCACGACGACGTGCCGGTCGGCTTTGCGTGCCAGTCGTTCGCGGCGCTGTCGCTGGATCCGCCGCTGGTTCTGTTCTGCCCCACCAAGGTTTCGCGGTCCTGGCAGGCGATCGAGGCAAGCGGCCGGTTCTGCGTCAATGTGCTCACCGAGGCACAGCAGCACGTCTCGGCGCGCTTCGGATCCAGAGAGCCCGACAAGTTCCACGGAATCGATTGGCGGGCTTCGGAATTGGGTTCGCCGATCATTGAGGGGTCGCTGGCCTACATCGACTGCACGGTGGCGTCGGTGCACGACGGCGGCGATCACTTTGTGGTGTTCGGCGCGGTCAACTCGCTGTCTGAGGTGCCTAGGATCAAGCCGCGTCCGCTGCTGTTCTACCGCGGCTCCTATACCGGAATCGAGCCGGACAAGACCACGCCGGCCCAGTGGCGTGACGACTTGGAGGCGTTTTTGACGACCACCACTGAAGACACCTGGCTCTAACCGCGATGTCAACCGGCTTTACGCGTGCCGTGAAAGACTGACCGCACGTCCAATTCGTCGACTTCCAAGACCAAAAAATGTCGCATTTAAGACAAATTTGTCTTATGCCAAAGTTGTTCCAATTCGGTTGTTACGGCGTTAACATCTGGGCCATTGCGCTCCGCCTTGGATGACCCACGGGTCCCGATCACAGAAAAGGATATAAAATGTCAATTGAAGCAGCCGAATCCCGCGTTTCTGACCTCCGGAAGCGGGAGGCGGCGGAGGAGGCCTGGCAATGGATCGTCGACCTCAAAGAGCAGGCTAAGTCCGACAGCGCGGTCGCCGAGGCGCAACTCGACGCGATTTTCCGCAACGGCACCGCGCCGGCCAGCCTAAACGGCCCGACCAACGGAATCCTCGTCATGACCACCACCAACCAGGTCGTCGACGCCGCTGTCCGCTTCGTCACCAACCTATGGATGCCGTGGCAGGGCAAGCGGTTCGACCTGGCGGCCGGCACCGGTGACAACCGGATGACGTCGAACGCCAAGCTTCCCTCGAAGCTGCTGTGGCCGCTGTACAAAATGAAGGACGCCGCCGACGGCAAGCTCGCGTTCGATTTCAAGACCTACCAGGACGCCGGCAAGATGGACCCGGACGTGCAGGTCATGGTGATCGACTACGCGGATGTCAAGGAAAATCCGTACGTCATCATCCGCAGCATCCGCGACGAGCTGGTCGAGGTGGTGCCGGGCACTTACCTGGGCAAGATCCTGTTCCGGCTGCCGCGTGACCGCTACGAGATGATCGGCTTCTTCGCCCTGCGCACCTAGGGCGAGGCCCGGTCAGGCCCGGTCAGGCCCGGTCGTCGCCCTCGACGGCCGGGTCGTAGCCGGGTAGGCCCAGTTCCTCGCGCATCAGCTCGGCCGTCCGCTCGGCGAACATCGAGATGGTCAGGAACGGGTTGACCCCAATCGCGCGCGGGATCACCGACGCGTCGCACACATAGAGCCCGTCGTAGGTGCCGCCGTCCGGCCGGAACACCCGTCCGGCATGGTCGACCACGCCCGCATCGACGTTGTCGGCGGTGGTGCATCCGCCCATCGGGTGGGCGGTGATCAGATGCTTGCCCAGGAAGCGCTTGTCCCAGCGCGGATTCTTGATGTAAGTGCCGCCGATGGCTTCCACCGCCGGCCGCATGACGGCGTCCACATCCTTATAGACGAGTTCGGTGGGTGCCCCGGGCCAGTCCACCTTGACGGAGCCGTTCTTGCGCAGCACCAGCTCGCCGTCGGAGTTGTCGTGCACCATGATCAGGAAGCCGAGCGAGTGGTTCATCGCCCCGTCGGTATTGAACGTGATATCACGGCGCCACCGGTCGAGCTTGGCCCTACGATAGTCGCGGTAGCTGGTCGCGGCCAACCCCATCAGCCCGAACCGGAAGCTGTCGATCAGCGCGCGGGGCAGCGACAGGTCCTGCACGGTGAACCGTTTGCGCAGGTCGGACTGGTCAGCGCCGAACCGCATCGCGGCCGTAATGCTTGGCCCGCAGGCCAGCAGCGACCGCGGTGGCCCGTCGGTGGTCGCCCAAGTCTGCGTGTCGGTCTGCATGTCGGTGTTGTAGGCGATGCCGAAGTTGTCGCCGTTGCCGCTGAAGTTTTTGCCGAGCCGGGTCGACAGGTGCAACCCGGCCTGATTCGAGCGCAGCAGGATCCCGTTGCTGCCTAGCGTGCCTGCTGACACCACCACGTGCCGGGCGATGACAGCGGTCTTCCGACTGCCCTTCTCGCCGGTTCGGCGGGTGACGATGCGCCACCGGCCGTCGTCGGTCGGTTCGACGTGTAGCGCCTCGATCCCGGCGAACAACCCGACGCCAAAGTGCGCGGCCATCGGCAGGTAGTTGGTCATCAGGGTGTTCTTCGAGCCGGTGTTGTCACCGGTGCCGTCGCCGCCGTGGTTGGGGCAGCGGCGGCGCTGTACGCCGTACTTGGTGATCCGGTCCTCGGTGCTGACGGTGAGGTTCAGCAGTTGCAGCTGGGCGCCGGCGTTCTTGGCGATCTGGGTGAAGGCGTCGACCCGGCGCAGCGGCACGTTCTCCGCGTAGGGAACCGCGCCCAGCATGCGCCGGGCTCGCCCGTAGTACTCCTCGAGTCCCCCGACTCCCTCCCGTCCTTCTTCGACCTGGCGCTGGAACTCCTTCGGCCACGAGGCCAGGAATACTTCCCGGTCTGGGACGATCGCGACGTTGAAATTGATCAGCGAGGTGCCGCCCAGGCCGTTGGCGTGCAGGACGTCGATGGTCTTGAAACGTTCCAGTTCGATCAAGCCCAGCGGGTTGAGCGGAGAACGCAGCTCGGCCGCCGCCGCCTTCTCCGTTTCCGGGAAGGTGCCAGTCGGGTGCTCGGCGCCGCGCTCGAAAAGCGCGATGTCCAGCCGCCCGCCCGCCCGCGCGTTCGCCACCCCGAGCCGCGCGGCGGTGATGGCGCCGCCGTAGCCGGAGCCCAGGATCACCACGTCGTATTCGCCGCGCAACGCATCCGGGGACGCGGCCAGAGCTGGGGCGGTTGGCAAGGCCGATTCCACCATGACGGCAACCTCCAATTGTCGGGTAGGTGTTTCGGGGACAGGTAAATGTGTAGCGCAGCCTAAACCCCGCACCGGGCGCTATACCACGGTTCTTCCCAAATTTGTCGGGATTATTTTCAAAGTTGACTCGACGGTGTTTACCGGGCAACTTAGGAAGCTCGCGTCAAACAACTTTACAACGGGCTTCAGTGCCGATATGTCAAGGCCGTGGACACGGATTGGTGGACCAGAAAAAATATCGATCAGGTCTCGCTTTAATAACGCAACGTGTTGTACTCTGCGAACTCACCGACAACGTCCGTCACGCCCTATCTTCCTATTGATCACCCGGGGAATCGTCATGTCTTTCTCGTCTGCCTACCCTGCCGCGGTCGGCTCGGGGAGCGACGCGCCCGCGGGTAGCGATGCGGCAGCTCGCACGGCCACGCCCGAGCCCGCGGTGCCGGAGGCGCCGCGTAGAAGTGCGCCGACGCGCCCAATCATGGCCGGGCTTGTCACCCGCGGGCGACGGGCGGTGCGAAAGGCCGACGGATCGCTGCAGACCCTAGGCCGCTTCTTCGAACTGGCTGCGCAGTCTGCGATCTACCTGATCACCGATCTGTTCCGGCTGCGCCACCCGTGGCGGGACACGCTGCACCAGGCGTCGTTCATCGTCAGCGTCACCGCGATTCCGGCGCTACTGATCTCCATCCCGTTCGGGGTCATCGTCGCGGTGCAGGTGGGGAGCGTCATTCAGCAGGTCGGCGCGACGTCGATCTCCGGTGCGGCCGGTGGTCTCGGTGTCATCCGGCAGGCCGCACCCATCGTTGCCGCGCTGCTTTTGGGCGGTGCGGCGGGTGCGGCGGTGACCACCGACCTGGGCGCCCGCAGCATCCGGGACGAGGTTGACGCGCTGCGGGTGATGGGCATCGACCCGGTGCAGCGTCTCGTCACGCCGCGGCTGGCCGCGATGATCCTGGTGGCGCCGCTGCTGTGCGTCTTCATCATCTTCATGGGACTTTCGGCCGGCTATGTGATCAATGTGGCATTCCAGTCCGGTACCCCGGGTAGCTACATCGCCTCGTTCGGATCCTTCGCCACCACAGGCGATCTGATCGTGGCGCTGCTGAAGACCTGGCTGTTCGGCGTCATTGTCACCTTGATCGCCTGTCAGCGCGGGCTGGAAGCCCGGGGTGGTCCGCGCGGCGTGGCCGACGCGGTCAACGCCTCCGTCGTGCTCGGCGTGGTCGCGGTTTTCCTGCTCAACCTGGTGATCACCGAACTCGTCACCACGCTGATGCCGACGAAGGTCGGCTGATGGCCGGGTACACGGCGGTCCCGTCGCGGTACCGGCCGCGTGGTCTGGCCGCGGTGCTGCGGCTGCCGGTGGGCGCGGCCAATCGAGGCCTGTCGTTCTTCGAGCGACTCGGGCATCAGGCCAGCTTTTTGATCCTGGCCCTCGGCGCGATACCGCGGACTATCACCCGATACCGACGCCACACCGGGGCCATCCTGGTCGACATGATCTGGGGCAATGGATCATTCATCGTCGGCGGCGGGACCGTGGGCGTGCTGGTGTTCATGGGCGCCGCGATCGGGGCGTCGGTGGGCATCGAAGGATACGCCGCCCTGGACATGGTCGGTATGGGTCCGCTGACCGGATTCATCTCCGCCTACGCCAACACCCGGGAGATGGCGCCGATGATTGCGGCGATCGGGTTCGGCGCGCAAGCGGGCACCCGGATGACCGCCGAGATCGGGGCAATGCGGATATCCGAAGAGATCGATGCCCTTGAGGTGCAGGGCATTGCGTCGATCCCCTACGTGGTGACCCCGCGCGTCATCGCCGGCGTCATCACCATCATTCCGCTGTACTTGATGTCGTTGGTGCTCAGCTACCTGTTCTGCTCGCTGGTGGTCAACGTGGTGCACCATCAGTCATCGGGCACCTACTACCACTACTTCGACGCGTTCATCCAACCGTCCGACGTGCTGCTCTCGGTGATCAAGGCGGCAATTTTCGTGCTGCTGATCGTGGCAATCCATTGCTATGAGGGCTATTACGCCGCCGGCGGTCCCGAGGGCGTCGGTCATGCCTCCGGTCGCGCGATCCGGGCCAGTCTGATCTCGGTGGTCGTCGCCGACATGGTGCTGACGCTGGTGTTCTGGGGCAACAATCCTGGACTGCGGTTGTCGGGATAGCACATGATGATTCGTGATCTGGTCGCCCGACGAGCGACGGTAGCCATCTTGAGGATTCGCGGTCTGGTCGTTGCCGTGGTGCTGGCCATGCTGGGCATCGTGCTCTACCAGACGGCCCAAGGGGCCTACGACGGCTCGTTCAAACTGACCGTCGTCGCCAACACGATCGGTGAGGGCTTGGCGCCCGGCGCTGAGGTGAAGTTTCACGGCCTGGCCATCGGTTCGGTGAAAGAACTGGAGTCGGTTGGATACAACAGGCAGCGGATGACGGTGGTGCTGGACCCGCACCAGGCCGCGGCGTTGACCACCGACACGAAGGCCAGATTCACCTCGTCAAACGTATTCGGCACGGCCGCAGTGGAACTCGTCAGCGAGGGCAACGGGCCCCCGCTGCGGTCCAACCAGACTCTGGTGATGAGCGCGGACGTGCAGGCGGCCTCCATCACCGGGCTGTTGCGCCAGGGCCAGAAACTGACCCGCAGCTTCGACACCCCCGAGTTCGATCACGTCGTCGAGGTGTTGCGGCGGCACGCCGATATCGTGGAGCCACTGGCCAGAGCCGGCTCGGATCTGGCCAAAATCATCGCCGACACCGACACCATGCCCGTCGCCCAATCACTGTCGGTGCTGGCGTCTTTCGTGAGCGGTCTGGGCGACGCTCTGCCCGTGGTCGGGCTGAGTACCAACCTGCTGGACGGGTTAACCCCGCTGGTGGGGCCCGGCGGTATCGATCGCACCAACCGGGTCTTCCAGCAGACCGGGCAGCTGCTGATCGATGTCGGACGGATCTCGGCGCAGCACAACACCTGGATCGTTCAGCTGGTCAACGCGATCATGAACGTCGGGATACCGGTGTCGTTCGCGGCCGGCAGCCTCGCGCCCGCCTATGATCGGCTGTCCGGGTTGATCGATCACGCCGACAATGCCTTGACGGTGGTCGACGGGCAGGTTCGGCTGCGCACCGAAGTGACCCTGGATGGCGGGCCGGGTCGATGAGAAAGCTTGCCAAACCCGTGTTTTGGCTAACGGTGTTCACCGCGGTAGCCACCGTGTGCGCGATCCTGCTGCTCACCGCGTTGCGTAGCCCGGTCCACGGCCCGGTCTCGCACTACACGGCAACGTTCACCGACGTCTCCGGCCTGGACGTGGGCAACGACGTCCGCATCTCCGGAGTGCAGGTGGGCAAGGTCGAGGGCATCCGACTCGACGGTCGCACCGCCAAGGTCGATTTCAGCGCGCTCAACGAGCATCCGGTATACCGCAACACCATCGCGGCCGTGCGCTATCAGAACCTGTTGGGCCAGCGCTATGTGGAACTGGTCCAGCCGTCCGCGGCGGGCGAGCGACTGCCTAACGGCGCCGCCATTCCGGTGGGGCAGACGGTGCCGTCCTTCGATATCACCAAGCTGTTCAACGGATTCCGCCCGGTGTTTCAGACGCTGGACGCGGCTCAGCTGAACCAATTCGGTGAGAACCTCCTGCGGCTGATTCAGGGCGACGACACCGGAATCGGGCCGGTGCTACGCGATCTCGACGTCATCTCCAAGTATGCGGTCAACCGTCAGGCCGTCATCACGTTACTGCTGCATAACCTCAGCGAGTTGTCGCACGATCTAGGTGGCAAGTCGCAGCAGGTGTTCACCCTCATCGGCGCGCTCAACGACGCGCTGACCACTTTCACCGGCAAAGCCGAAGAGTTCCGCACCTCGATCGACATCGAATTGCCGATGATGCGCAGCCTCGTTCAGGTGCTGCAGACCGCCGAGCGTGCCTTCGACGCATCGACATCGCCGCTGTACGGACTGACCACCCGGCTATTTCCCCAGACACCCACGGTCATCGCTGGGCTGTCCCTGACGCCCACCCTGATTCAAGGGCTGCGCGACTCCGTTGTGGACGACAACCGTCCGGCGTTAACCTGCTCCAACGGCGAAGTGCGCCTGCCCGGCATCGGTGAAGTGTCCTTCGCCCAACAGGGTTTGGTGGTGTGCCGGTGACGGGCTGGAGTCTGAGGAACCGGCGCGCTCTCGACGATCGCGGCGAAGCAATACACAATCGTCGGCTCGGTGTCGTGGGCGTCTTCGCGATCGTGGTCGCATTGGCGGTTACCGGCCTGGCCTACGTCAATCCGGTAGGGCGGGCCAGCTATGCCGCGCACTCGACCACGTCGGGGGGAGTTCGCACCGGCGACGAGATCCGCGTTGCCGGTGTCCCGGTCGGCAAGGTGACCGGAGTCCGGTTGAACCGGACGCTCGTCGAGATGACCTTCGACGTCGACCGCTCGGTGGCGATCGGATCCGATTCAACGTTGGATATCCGGCTGCTGACCCCACTGGGCGGCCACTACGTGGCCCTCGACCCACAGGGTAGTTTCCCGTTGGGCCACAACACCATTCCGCCGCAGCGCGTCAAGACGCCGTTCGAAGGCAACGACATCATCCAAGCGGTGACGCCGTTCCTGCGAGATGTCAACGGCCAGGTCATCCACGACACCTTTACCGAGCTCGCCCATGCGACCACCAAATATCCCAACGCTTTGCGTGAGATCCTGCAGTCCGCGAACGAGTTGACCGGAGCGCTGAGCAAGATGAGCGGCGACTTCCACCGCGGACTCGATTTCGTCAACGACGCCAGTAGCGCGTTCGCTTCGGGGCGGCAACAACTCACCGCGCTGATCGAGCAGTTCGCGTTGGTCGGACAACGCTATACCGCAAAGTCCGTTGACATCATCGAGTTCTTCACCCTGCTAGGCGAATTGACCCGCATCGTCGACCGGGTCATGGTGTTCTACAACCGCGAGTTGGCGCCGTCCGTCAACGGCATCGACGACATCATCACGGCGCTGGTGGCGCACCCGGAGCGCGTCGGCAAGGCCAGCGAGGGCCTGGGCCAGATCCTCAACGTGTTATTGCCGATGCTGCAGGGACATGGCGTCGTCGTGGACCAGAGCAACCGGGTGGTTCACGCCCCGACCGTTTGTCTGCCCAACATGGTGAAGCAGTGCTGATATGAAGAGAAGGTCCGCCTGGTTCGGTGCCGCGGTGTTCGGCGTGGTCGTCGGAATCGTCGCGCTGGCGGTGACCGGCGCCAAGGTGATGGCGCCCACGACAAGGGCGTTGTGCGCCGAATTCAGCGACGCGGTGGGGCTGTATCCGGGAAATAAGGTGCAGTTGCTGGGCATCGAGGTGGGTTCGGTGACCGCGATCGCAAACCAGCCCGACCACGTCCGGGTGGACTTCACCGTGCCTGGCGACCTGGAGCTGCCAGCTGATGTCGGGGCGCTAACCTACTCGCAGTCCATCGTCGCCGACCGGCACGTCGAGCTCACGAAGCCCTACGCGGGCGGCCCGAAGTTCTCCGGCGCACAATGCATCAAGCTGGAGTCCACCAAGACGCCGATCAGCGTCAGCCAAACCTTCTCGGCTGTCGACAAACTGGCCGGTGCCATCCTGGGTGACGGCCCGGACCCGGCGAAAGCACCCGGCGCCCAGGCGATCAACGAAAGCCTGGCCGCGCTGAGTCGCTCACTGGAGGGCACCGGGCCGCAGACCAACCAGACGTTGCGGGACCTGGTCGCGCTCGTCGGCGATCCCAACCATGCGGATGCCGAGTACCGGCAACTGCTGGCCAACAGCGAGGTTCTCACCTCTGACCTGCTGGCCCACTGGGACACGTTTACTGCGGTGATCCAGACCCTGCCCGAAAGCCTGCGCATGATCGAGGGCCTGTCGAATGGATTCGGTTCCGCGCTGGCCCACCTGGCGCACTCGCTGCCGCTGCTGGTCGATGCGTTGAACCGGTTCGGGCCCCGCGCCTACAACAACATCGGCGACAAACTGATTCCGTGGCTCCGAGATGTCCTCACCGCCTACACCCCGCAGATCGTCGGGTTCATCAACGCCCTGGCACCAGTGACCAATTGGGCCGCGTCGCAGTATCAGCCGGCCTGGGGATCGCACCACGTCACGTATGTCCCTCCGCAGGTGTCGATGTCGCCATCGCAGGCCAGCACCATCTGCGGCGTGCTGCAGCAACGGCACGTGCCCGGCGCCGAAGCGGCGTGCGCGCCGGGCGCCGCCTCCGATTCGGTCACCCTGGGTCTGACCGATCTGCTGCTCGGGGCGGCGTCATGATTCGGCGTTGGCTTCCTGCGGTCATGCTGGCCGGTGTGTGCCTGCTGTCGGGTTGTTCGCTGGATCCTTCCCGCCTACCGGTGCCGGGCGCCTATGTCCCGATCGACAAGTACACCGTCAAGATCGAATTCTCGAGTGTGCTAAATCTTCCGGCGCGGGCCAAAGTCGACCTGGGCGGTGTCCAGGTGGGCGTCCTGGACCGGGTCCAGTTGCTGGGCAGCACGGCCGTCGCCTACGTGGAGGTCGACAACAACGTCAGGCTTCCGCAGAACACCCGGGCCGAGTTGCGTCAGGCAACGGTGTTGGGCGACATCTACATTGCGCTGCTTACCGGGGAGAACCCGGCGCCCGCCCACTTGCACGACGGCGACACCATACCGCTGCGGAACACCGTGCCGGCCGACAACGTCGAGGACATCCTGCGCTCGGTATCCACCCTGGTTTCCGGCGGGTCGCTCAACACGTTGGAAGAATCGGTGGCCAACTTCAACAAGGCGTTCTCGAACGATCCCGCCGAGCTGGACCGCATGCGCCAGAAGTTGGCCGGCATGCTGCACGACCTGGCAGCCAACCAAGACAAGGTCGACGAACTGCTCACCAGCACACAGCGTGTCAGTAACGGATTGCTTTCCGATACGCCGGCCTTCGACCGCCTGATCAACGAGGGGCCGGTGCGGCTGCGGGCGATGTCGGCGGTACTGCCCGGCATCATCCAATTGTTAGTGTGTGCACAGGATCTGGGCCGCTACGGCGGGCAGCTGTTCGTCCCGAACACGCCTGACTTTCTGCAGATGCTGTCCTATATCACGCCGACGGTCCGGACAATTGCGTCCGCCGACACCACGCTGCCGGCCATGGCCGACAAGATGGTTGCGCTGATCCGCGACAAGCTGATCCCGTTCTATAGCAGCGGTGGCCCCCGGCTGAACGTATCGGTCAGCCCCGGAGCACGGGCAGATGAGGCGATTTCGGCGATGCGGACGATGGGGATGCTGCCATGAAATTCAATGCCGGCATCACGGTGGTGATCCTTGCGGTCGCGACGCTGCTGGGTACGGGTTACCTGATGTTCGGCGTGCTCGATGTGGAGCCGACCACCCAGCCGACCCGGGTCACGTTGCTATTGGACAACTCCGGCGGTCTGATGCCGACCTCGCAGGTGACCATGCGGGGTATCCAGGTCGGCAAGGTGACCGGAATCCGCACCACGTCAAGCGGGTTGAAGGTGTCGATCGACCTCGACCGGGAGCATCCGATTCCCGCGGACAGCGCGATAAGCATCCAGAATTTGTCTTTGGTCGGCGAGCAGTACATCGACTTCAAGCCGAAACACATTGCCCCGCCCTATTTCAGCGACGGCACCGTGATCCCGGCCGAGCGGGTGGCGTCCGCCGTCACCGTGAGCGACTTGCTCAATAAGGCCAATGCGTTGCTTTCGGTGCTCAATCCGACCTACGTCAACAACATCGTTGGCAGTGTCTCGCAGGCGTTCTCCGGCAACGACGCCGCTATCGACTCGCTGGCCGCCACTGCGGGGGCCGCAGCGACCATAGAACGTGACAACAAGCAGATACTCGCCACGCTCTTCGGAAATCTCGCGACGCTGACCAACCACATTAGTGATCAAGATGTCGGCGGAGTGCTCAGCAGGAGTGGCCAGCTGCTGCCAGGTTCGCTTTCGGCACTAACCAGGCTCACCCACGAAGTTGACGAGTACGCCCGCACCGGAGATGGCGTGTTCGCCCCCGGTGCCCCGGTGCCCACACTGGTGGCCAACCTCAAGCAATACCTCGACATGCTGTCGGGGCCGTTGAGTACCTTCGCAGCGGCATTGGAGCCGGCGACCGCGCCGTTGCGCGGATTCAAAGTCGACGCAGGGCACTTCGTCGACGTGTGGGAGTCAACATTCAGCGATGCAGGCGGAGTTCGCGTGCAGGTGACCGTTCCGGAAGGACACCGATGAGTGACACTTTGGTTGACGAGGCCGAGAAGGTTGACGAGACCGAGAAGGTTGACGAGGCCGTGGAAGTCGACGAGATTGTTGAGGCCGACGAGCCGGTGGCGGTCGATGAGCCGCGGGCGAATCGGTTGCGCAAGAAGCGGTCCTGGGTGGTGGCGCTTGCCGTCATCGCCGTCGTCGCGGCCGGGTGGTTCGGGTTCGACAAGTACCGCACCGTGTCCGGCGAACTGGCGGCCTTGCGTCAGACCGAGTCCGATCGCGATGCCGCGGCCAAGCTTGCCAAGGATTACGCGCTGAAGTCGCTGACCTACACCTTTGAGGATCCCGACGCCTTCTTCCGCGCGGTCGAAGATGGTGTGTCGCAGACCCTCAAAGACAAGTACGTCAACGCCACCGAACTTCTCAAGGGCATCATGATGCAGGCGCAGGTCACGTCGTCGGGTGAAGTGCTCGCCACGGACGCGGTGTCGCAGCCCGGGCAGGTATATCAGGTGGTGGTGTCGGCTGCGCAGACCACTCGCAACCTGCAGAACCCGAAGTCGCGGGTGTCGCTCATCCTGCTGCAGGTCACCGTCAACAAGGTGGGTGAGCGGTGGCAGGTCTCCGACATCGGCCCTAAGACCGGCAGCCACACCAGCGCGGATCCCATGGGTCCGCTCGATCCGGGGCCGATTCCGGGGCGGTGAGGTTTGACGGCCCAGTTTGCGGAAATGCACTAAGGCATGGCGGACTCGGCCTCCGACGCGGTTGTCGACTATCTGAACTCCCAGATCGATCGGATAGTCGCCGGCTCCGTCGGGCTGCGCAACGGCGACGATCCCATCCACGACACCCGGGTGGCGATCCGGCGGCTGCGCAGCACGCTGCGAGTGTTCGGGAAGGTTCTGGACGGCGCGGCGATTGACGCCATGGACGGTGAACTGAAGTGCTTCGCGGGCCTGCTCGGCGAGGTCCGCGATTGCCAGGTGCAGCTGCGCCGCTTCACCGCTGCGGTCGACGAACTGCCCGACGAGCTGGTGCTGGGCCCGGTCACATCACGCATTCACAATGATCTTCGCGCTGTTGAGCTTCCGGCCCGCAAGCGGGTGAGCGAGGAGATGGAGTCGGACCGCTACCTGGCTCTGATGGCGGTATTGCACGATCGGCGGACTACCCCCCCCGTCGCCCAGGGGACAACGCCGAAGGTGCTCCGCAAGCAGGCTTCTCGGACGAAGCGCAAGGCGGACCGGCGGTTGGCCGCAGCACTTGACGATGGTTCCGGGGATATGTTGCATCGGGCGCGCAAGGCTTCGAAGCGGGCCCGCTACGCCGCCGAATTACGAAAGCCGTTGGACGCGCGCGCCAGGCGAGCCGTCAGGCGTTACAAGAAGATTCAGACCGTGCTCGGTGATCATCAGGATGCGGTGGTGGCCACCGAGGTGCTACGCCGAATGGCAGCCGCAGCGGGAACGACGCCGGGGGAGAACGGATTTACCTTCGGTTTACTGTATGCGCGCGAGCAGCAGATCGCCGCTCAGTGTCGAGATGCGGTGCGGGCGTTGTGAACGCGGTGCCGGACAACGCGGTGCCGGACAACGCGGTGCCGGACAACGCGGTGCCGGACAACGCGGTGCCGGAGTGAGTCTCATGTGTCACGTGCGTACCGGGAAAGCCTTCGGCAGGGTGCCCTGAATTTCGATATCGCCGGTGATATCAAGATTTAGCAGGACATGGCGACTTCCGCGAGGTGCCAGTGTGACTCGTGTGACCTCAGCGGGATGACTACTGAAGTCAGCGCCCACGTGTTAAGAAGTCCCGCGTGAATCGCTATACATTCCGCGCCGAATGGTGCCCCGACTATGACGTGTACATCGCGCGGTGCCTCGAATTTCCCTCCATGAGGGAAAGAGCGCTGACGGCACATGAGGCCGTCGCAATGGTGGCCGAGGCCGTAGACCGGCACGTGAAGAGCGTTCGGGCGTCCGGCGGGGAGCCGGCACCGCCGCTCACCGAGCGGAACTACAGCGGTACCTTCGTCGTCAGAACGTCGCCCGCGATGCATGCCCGGCTCGCCATAGAGGCTGTGGAGCAACGAGTTTCGATGAATCAGTGGGTCGTTCAGCAACTCTCCGGGCGAAAGCCCAACGGGGGGTTCGGCGAACTCTTCTTCGACTGACTCAGGTGCGCGCCCCGCGGGAGTGGTCGGTGCCGCCATAAGACTCTTCCTGCGTGCCGACCTCGCCCTGGGGCCGTTCGGCGTTCTGGGTCGGGTCAATGGCGTCGGCACGCTTCAATTGCTCATCCAGCTGTTCGCGTGACGACGCCACCTCGCTTTGGTGTGCGGCCGCTCGATCCTGCAGACGGGCGGCTTCGGCGGCCTTGGCCTCAGCCTCGGCCTGGGCGGCCCGGGCTCGCGCAGCTGTTTCCTGGGCCAGCGCTTCGCGCCGTTCCACTTTGGCCGACTCCAACCTGGCCTGCTCCCGAATCTGCTCGGCCTCCTGCATCTGGCGGCGGCGCTTAGCCCGGTTCGATATGACAACGAGGGCGGCGATCAACGCGATGACTACTAAAGTGGCGATCACGATCCAGACGATGGTGCTGGTACTCATGGTGAGCTCCATTGATAGACGGTGTGCAGTGGTACTGCTGTCGTCTCTGACGGATCCCCATATTTGACTCCGATAAAACAAGTCCAGGGCCACGTGAGGGCTAGTAAGGGTTACGTGACTTGGCGGGTCTCTGTTGGGGGCTACAGGAAATCCAGTGCCTCCACGGTCGCCGTGCCGCCCTCGTGCGAAGGCCGATTCGCACCCCCGACCACATAAATCGTGTGGCCGATCGTCGCAACCGCCTCGCCGTGGCGCGCGGTCGGCATCGGCGGCAGCGTCGACCACTTGCCGTCGGCGATGTCATAGGCCTCCGCCACGGCCAGCACCTGCGTCGGCTCTTCACCGCCGACCGCCACCACCCGCCCGTCGATGAAGGTGGCGCCGTAGCTTCCGCGCGGGGTCGGCATGTCAACTAGCTTGGTCCAGCTCCCCGCTTGGGGGTCGTACCGCTCGAAGGCGGCGGAATTCTTGTCGGCCGACAAGAATCGGCCGCCGACGGTGTAGACGTAGGTCCCGTCCGACACCGCGGCAAGGTGCTCGCGCGGCGTCGGCATGTTGGCCGCGTCCTTCCACGAATTGCCGTCGAAGACTTCGGTCTGGGGCACCAGTTGCTTGGCATTCTGTCCACCGACGACAACCAGCTTGTCACCAACGACCGCTGCCGCCGCAGCGGCACGAGCGTGGGTCAGACTGGGCAACTCGACCCAATTGTTGCCGCGCAAAGAAAATACCTTGTTCGAGGCGTCCGCGAGGTTGTCGCTGGCACCCCCGAGTACAACCACCTCGCCGCGGTACGTTGCCGCGGTCGCGTGGTGCAGCGGCACCGGCAACGGCGGACCGGTTTCCCACACTCCGCTGCGCGGGTCATAGCTTTCGACTGTGGTCAGCACCGTTCCGTTGTGCAGGCCGCTGATCACCCAGATCTTGTCGCCCGCCACCGTCCACGCCATCATCAGTCGGGGACTCTTGGCGTCCGGCAGGCTGCGCCATTGCGCGGCGGGCTGCGTCTTGCGGGCCGGCAGCGTCAATGCTTCGGCCGCCGACGCCACCTGCTGATCGCCGGGCCCGGTGGCGCCCCCAATTGCGTACACCGTCTTTTCCACTGCGGCGACCGCCATCCCATGCCGTGCGGTCGCCATGTCGGGCAACGCGTCCCAGGTCTTCGCCATCAAGTCGAAGACCGACACGCTCTTGAGTACCTCTCCGCCGGACAAGCCTCCCACGGCGACCAAACGGCCGTCGGCGATGGCCACGCCCAGATCGCTGCGGGGCCGCGGCAGCGGAGGCAACGTCGTCCAGGTCTTTGCGTTCGGGTCATAAGCCTCGACGGCGGCCGAGTCGGTGCTGCCGTTGGCTCCACCGATCACGTACATCAACTTGCCGTCGGAGGCGGCAGCGAGCATCTGCCGCGGCGTCGGTAATTGAGCGCCCAGCGACCAGGAAGTGCCGTCGAAGATCTCGGTCGTGTTCAGCAGTGCGCCGTTGGCGTCGACACCACCGGTGACGATGATGTGGTCGCCGACCACCGCTGCCGCCGCGGCCGCCCGCGGTTGCAACAGGTGGGGCAGCTCGACCCAATGACTGTTGACAACCCGCCAAACCTGGTCAGTTGCAGCACTATTGGTGCCGGTCGTCTTCCAGCCGCCAAGCACGACCGGGTTGCCCTGCCACGTCACCGCCATGGCGCGCTGAATCGGAACGGGAAGGTTGTCGCCGCCCTTCCATTCATCGATGGCGGGGTCATAACCCTCGTGGCGGGCGGTGACGTTGCCGTCGCTGCCGATGCCACCGAAGATCCATACCGTGCCGTCGTCTTGGGTGGTTGCCGCCGCATCGCGCGCGATGCGCGCATTGGTAATCGGTTTCCATTGCACGGGCGCCGGAGTCCGCGATTGGCTGCTGGCGGTGGTGGTCTTGGTGTCCTTCGACACCGCTAGAAATACCCCTCCGGCGACCAACAGCAGGATCACGAGGATCGCCGCGCCGATCAGCAGGCGAGTCTTCTTGGTCCCGGCCCCGGCCAGCCCTCGGAGGCCCCCAGACCCGGCAGGCGAGGGCGCGTCGGCTGGCTGCGGAACAAGCGCTTGAACGTGCGTGGCGTGCGCATCGCGCAGGATTCTTGCGGCTTCGGCAGGGTTGCCGACGACGGCGGGCTCCGCGGCCTCGGCGGGCGCGATCGACCGGCTGATCGCGGAGGTTGGGCCCTGCGCTGGCCGAATCTCTCGTGTTACGTCGGTTGCGGGTGGCCCCGGCACCGAGACGCCGGGTGTGGCGACCGACGTGCGGCCGGTGTTTTCTCCAGCGCTGGTGATGGCCATCGCATCGGGCTTCAACCCGTTGTTGCGTTGCGCGGCCTGCAACTCGCGGCCGAACTCCTCGGCTGACGCCGGTCGCTTCTCCGGGTCGACCGACATCGCATGCTCGATCGCCGCGCACACCGCGTCCGGAATTCCGTCCGTACGCATATCCGGGACCCCGGTCGAGCTGATCCGCAGATACTGCGCGATAAGGTCTTCGCCCTTGCGACGCTCGTGCGCGGCATTGCCGGCGATGAGCGCGAAGATGGTGGCGCCCAACGAGTAGATATCGGCGACCACCGTGGCTGGGTTGCCGGTCATCACCTCGGGGGCGGTGTAGTCGATCGTGCCGGAGAAGAATCCGGTCGCCGTTTCGTAGCCGCCGTCGATGTGGGCGATGCCGAAGTCGCTCAGCTGCGGTTCGCCGTATTCGTTGATTAGCACATTCGCCGGCTTGATATCGCGATGCAGGGTGCCATTGCGGTGCGCGGTTTCCAGTGCCCCGCAGAGCTTCACCCCGATTCGCAAAGCCTCGGGCCAGGCGACGGGGCCCTCGTGACGCAGTCGCACCGCCAGGGAATCCGCGGGGTGATAGGGCATCACGATGTAGGGCCGGTTGCTCACGGTCATCCCAACCCGCAGGATGTGGACGATGTTCGGATGCCCGGAGAGCCCACCCATCGCATAGCCCTCGCGGAGAAATCGCTCCCTGCTCTCCTGGTCGAAGTGTGAGGGCAGCACCTTGACCGCGACGTTTCGTCCCAGCGCCGTCTCATAGCAGCGATAGATCACCCCAGCGCCGCCACGGCCGACTTGCCGGGCGTCCTCGAATCCGGCGGCGGTGAGTTCGTCGGCGATCCCACCTAATACCGGCGCGCCATCGGGTTCCTCAGGCATATGCTGACGCTTCCCCTCCGTACCGATGGTCGTCTCGCGAGGTCAACAGTAGCTGGCCCGACCCCACCCGGTAGCGGTTCAGGCCAGAATGGCTTCATGGCACTGGATCTGAACGCTTACTTCGGCCGCGTCGGCTATCGGGGCGCAACCGAGCCCACCCTGGACGTGCTACGAGCTTTGGTGACCGCCCACACGCGTGCGATTCCGTTCGAAAACCTCGATCCCTTCATGGGCGTGCCCGTCGCCGATCTGAGCGCGGAAGCCTTGACCGACAAGCTCATTCACCGACGTCGTGGGGGTTACTGTTACGAGCAGAACGGTTTGATGGGCTTCGTGTTGGCAGAGTTGGGTTTTCGAGTTCGCCGACTCGCGG
>JALHRH010000038.1 GCA_022841565.1 Mycobacterium sp.
ACCGGATATCCCCGTCTGTCAACGAACCTCGCTGTCCGCTGATCAGGCCACCTGGCTCGACAGTCGACATCCGGTATGTTCCTGAGGCTCATCGCGCTAGGGTCCGAACAGCAGCGTTTGCCATACGCGACACGCTGCATGTGGTGCACGTCCCGCGAGAGAGGAACAACCCTCCATGAGCCGATCCTCGACCACGATCGACCCTGCCGCGCCGGTGCTCGTCACGGGTGCCAGCGGTTACATCGGCAGCTGGATTGTGCGTACGGTGCTCGAAGCCGGACACACCGTTCACGGCACGGTACGAAACCCGAACAAGGCGTCCGGCCTCGAGCATCTACACAAGCTGTCCGACGAACACCCCGGCCGACTGAAGCTCTTCAAAGCCGACCTCCTCGAACCCGGCAGTTTCGACGAGGCCATGAAGGGGTGCGAGCTCGTCATGCACACCGCGTCGCCGTTCCTGATCTCTGGCTTCAAAGATGCCGAGGAGGCGCTGGTCCGCCCGGCGCTGGAGGGCACCCGCAACGTGCTGGATTCGGTCAACCGCACCGACAGCGTCAAACGGGTGGTGCTGACCAGCAGCGTGGTCGCGATCTACGGCGACGCCCGGGAGTCACAAGATGTCCCCAACGGCGTGTTCACCGAGGAACACTGGAACACCACCAGCAGTGCCGACCACCAGCCCTACCCCTATTCCAAGACGGTGGCCGAGCGGGAGGCCTGGCGCTACCAGCAGGAGCAGGACCGCTGGGACATGGTGACCATTCATCCCGGCTTGGTGCTCGGTCCGTCGCTGACCAGTGGCAGCGACTCGGCCAGCCTGAGCACGATGAAGCAGTTCTATGACGGCACCATGCTGGCCGGGGCGCCGGACATGGCCACCGGCCTGGTGGACGTGCGCGACGTTGCGGACGCGCACCTGCGCGCCGGTTTCACTCCCGAGGCGCATGGACGCTACATCGCCAACGCTGACACCCTCACCTTTCTGGAGATCGGCAAGGTGCTGCGCCGAGGGTTCGGCCCGTTCTATGCGTTTCCCAGGACGACGGCGCCCAAGGTCGTCTTCAAAGTCATCGCTCCCGTTGTTGGACTCACCAGAAAGTTCGTCGACCGCAACGTCGGTTACCCGCTGGCCTTCGACAACACCCGCAGCCAAAAGGAACTGGGGTTGACGTACCGACCGGTGGAACAGACCATCACCGATCACTTCCAGCAGATGCTCGACGACGGCCTGGTACAACGGATTCCGGGGATTTCCAGACACTAGTCGGCATGCGCCGCGGCTTCCTGGATGAGTTGGAAGCGCGAGGAGATACCGAGTTTGGTGTAGACGTGCGTGAGGTGGGCTTGCACCGTGCGCGGTGAGACGAACAGGCGCACGGCTATCTCTTTGTTGCCCAGTCCTTCGGTGACCAAGCGGACGACATCGAGTTCGGCCGGGGTCAACGACTCCCAACCGGTGGAAGCGCGTCTGCGCTCACCGCGGCCGCGTTGCGCGTAACCGATTGCCTGTTCGGTGGTCAGCGCCGCGCCCGCCGCCCACGCGGTGTGGAAATCGTCCTCGCCCAGTGCATTTCGCACCTGGATTATCAGCGCTTCATAATCGGCCTGGTGGATCTTGAACCGCACCACTCCCATCCGCTGACGACGCGCATCGGCTGCACCCAGAAGCCGCGCCGATCGTTGGCTGTCGGAGTCTCGGCTCAGGCCGGCCAGACAATCCAGAATGTCGGGCAGGTGCAGGTATACGCCGTTCTTCGTCGAGCAGGTCAGCGCATCGTGGGCGTCGCGCTCTGCCTGTTCTGGAATACCCTGTGCGGCAGAAACTCTGGCCCTCGACAGATACGCCACCACGAGATACCAGCCCTTCGCCGCGGCGACGGCCTCGTCGGCCCACGCGCGCGCGGTGTCGAGGTCGCCCTGTACCCGTGCCGCCTCGACAGCGTTGAAGGCGCGCTGGGCTACCGCCGTCCCGGGTTGGGCCAGAGCGAGGTACCGCCACGCGTCCTCGCTGGATGTTTGTGCTGTGCGGACATCGCCCGCAGCCAGCGCGGCGGCCGCCAGCGTCACGCTGCCGATACCCAGGAAGTAGTCGCCCACGTCCGGTGCGACGCGCAGTGCCGCATCGGCACTTTCACGCGCCGCATTCGGGTCACCGGCGTGCGCCTGGGCCACACCGAGACCCATGAGTGCCAGCGGCTTGTGGAATTCGTCGTGTGATGCCTCGCAGTCGGCCACCGCGCCGCCGAGTTGTTGGATGGCAGTGGGCAGGTCACCTTCCATCAGCTGCGCCATCGCGAGACTCAGACGACATTGGCGTGCGTCGAATCGGTTACCGATCGCATCGGCGATCTGCTGTCCCTCTTCGGCTGCCGCCCTGGCAGCGACCGGGTCGCCCAGCGTGACTGCCGTATTCGACTGCCGCGCCAGGACATTGCTCAGTCTCCACAGGTCACCCGCGGTTCGGGCAAGCCCGATCGCCTCGGCGAAGAAGGCGCGGGCCGCCTCCGGGTCGTTGCTGCCGCCGCCCGCGTTGACGCCGCAGGCGGTCAAGACCCGCGCCGAGAGGGCCGGATCGTCAAGCTCGCGAGCGATCTCCAGGGCACGCTGGGCAGCATCCACGCTGTAACCGACAAACGTCGTCAGTACGGCCTTGTCTGCGAGGGCGCGAGCGAGAGTCCTGGCATCCAGCTCTGGTTGTTCCGTTTCGCCGAGTGCCGCATCGAACCACGCGCATCCTTCCAGGAGCCGGCCGCCGGCGTGCCACAGCGGCTGCAATGCACAGGCGATCTGCAGCGCATGCTCCTGATCGGAGTTCTCCAGGCTCCAGCCGAATGCGGCTCGGAGATTGTCCATTTCGACCTCGGCCTGCGCCATGCGATGCTCGTAGTCGGTGCGCCCGGGTGCGTCGATCAGGACAGCCAGCGCCGTGTAGTAGTCACGATGGCGATAACGGGTTTCGTCGGCCTCGCCGGACTCACTCAATTTCTCCAGCGCGTACTGGCGAACGGTCTCCAGCATCCGGTATCGCGTGCGGCCGCCGGTGTTTTCGGCCACGACAAGCGACTTTTCGACGAGCAGGGTGAGCTGATCCATGACCTGGTGTCGCTCAATGGCATCACCGCTTGCGACCGCCAGGGCCGCGTCCAGGTCGAACCCACCGAGAAATACGGCGAGCCTTCGGAACAGGACGCGTTCGGTTTCGGTCAGCAATGCGTGTGACCACTCGACTGACGCGCGCAACGTCTGCTGACGGCGCACCGCCGTTCGAGAACCGCCTGTCAGTAACCGGAACCGATCATGAAGTCCATCAACGATTTCCGTCATCGACATGGTCCGGACTCGGGCCGCTGCCAGTTCGATCGCCAGTGGCATGCCGTCCAGGCGAGCGCAGATCTCGGCTACTACCGCCCTGTGCTCGTCGGTGACGGTGAAACCGGCTTTGGCGAGCCTCGCGCGGTCGGCGAACAACGCGACGGCGTCGTCGGCAAGGGTCAGCGAGGGCACCTGCCACGTCGCTTCACCTGTCACACCGAGCGCCTCGCGGCTTGTCGCGAGTACCGTCAACCGTGTTGCCGTGCTGAGCATTTCACTGACAAACGTAGCGCAGGCGTCGAGCAGGTGTTCGCAGTTGTCCAGCACGATCAGTATCTGCCGGTTACGGACGAAGCGCAGCAGCGTGTCCATGGTGGAGCGGCCGGGATGATCCGGTAGCCCGAGCGCGCGCGCCGCCGTGACCGCGACCACGTCGGGATGGGTGATCGGTGCCAGATCGACATAGAAGACGCCGTCGGAGAACTCGGTCGCGATCTGTGCGGCGACGTGCACCGCCAGCCGCGTCTTACCCACCCCCCCGGCTCCGGTCAGCGTGACCAGTCGACTGGCGGCTAACGCTGCATGCAGGCTTTCGATTTCGGCTCGACGGCCGATGAAAGTCGTTAGTTGCAGCGGCAGGTTGTGGGTCGGGCTCGGGCCTTGTGTTCGAAGCGGCGGGAAGTCGTTGCGCAGGTCGGGATGAGAAAGCTGCACCACCCGCTCGGGCCGCGGCAGACCGCGCAGGACATGGCTGCCGAGATCGGTCAACCATGCCTCCGCCGGGAGCTGGTCGACGACCAGTTCGCTGGTCGTGGCGGACAACACCGTCTGGCCGCCGTGGCCGAGGTCGCGCAGCCGCGCGGTGCGGTTGATCGCCGGTCCGACGTAGTTGCCTTCGTCGCGTAGGAGCACCTCGCCGGTATTGATGCCAATACGCAGCTTGATCGGCGCCAGCGGCGCGCGCTGCAGCTCGACCGCGCACGCCACCGCATCGGACGCGCGCGCGAACGCGATCACGAAGCTGTCGCCCTCACCTTGCTCGACCGGTCGGACGCCATCGTGGGCGGCAACCACGTCGCATACCGCCTGGTCCAAGCGGGCGATGGCTCCGGCCATGGCATCGGGCTGGCTCTCCCACAGCTGCGTGGAGCTTTCCACGTCAGCCAGCAGCAACGTCACCGTTCCGGTTGGCAGCTCGCTCATGCCTACGTCGCTCCAGTCGATTTCGCTCATGGTAGCCAGGGTGCGGGGACGGACGGCGCAAAACATCCGCCAATTCGCTAATACGGTCAACGGTCCGGGGTGGATATGTACGCGTCTGGGGTCGTCATGGATTTGGGCATCTCGACCGATGAACCGTGGCCGGCTCCCTCGGATAGTCGACCCCATGACTATCGATAACCGACTACCGGCTATCTCCTACGAGCACGCACCGAACCCTGAGACCGCTCACCGGATCCTTCGGGAAGCCCGGCGGCGATCACCGATCGCCATGGGTCCCTACGGGCCGGAAATACTGACCTACGACCTGGTGCGCACCGTGCTGCGCGACACGCGCTTCGCAATGCCGAAGGGTGTAAGCCTTGCCGTTCAAGGCATTACGTCGGGCCCGGTCTGGGACCGGGTGACCAAGCTGCTGGTGAGCCTCGACGGCGCGCAACACCGCCGGCTGCGCCGTTTGGTGTCCCGCGCGTTCACTCCGCGGGCCGCGGAACGGATGCGCGGAGCGTGCGTCGACGTCATCACCGAACTCGTCGCTGCCTGTTCAGCCGGCCGGTGTGACATCGTCGCGGAAATCGCGAGGCCGTACCCGGTGCCGATCATCTGCGCACTTCTGGGCGCACCCCGCGAGGACTGGCACCTGTTCTCCCGCTGGACTGAAGACGTCAGCAAGGCCTTCGGAGTCAACGTTGCCGAGGAGTCGACCGTCATCCTGCGCGCGTGGGAACAACTCGAGTCCTATGTCGAAGACTTGATCACCGCGCGGCGCCAGTGCCTGACCGATGACCTGCTCTCCGACCTCATTCGGGTCGAAGACGACGGCGACCGACTGGCTCACGACGAACTGGTCAACCTGGTGGCGATCCTGCTCAATGCCGGGACCGACACCACCCGCAACCAATTGGCCGCTGCCGTGCAGGTTTTGGCCGAGCATCCCGACCAGTGGGCGCTGCTGGCCGGTCAACCCGAGCTCGCTCCGCAAGCCGTCGAGGAACTCATCCGGCACACCCCGATCGCTCTGACCACCGTCCGCGTCGCGACCGAAGACGTCGTACTCGACGGCATTCTCATTCCGGCCGGCACGTGCGTCATGGCTAACACGGCCTCCGCCAATCGGGACCCCGAGGCCTACGACCATCCCGCTCGCCTCGACATCACCCGCACGGCCCCACCGGCCATCCTGACCTTCGGCGGCGGCGTCCACTACTGCCTAGGAGCGCACCTCGCACGAGTCGAACTCATCGAGGCGCTTCGCGTGATCACCAGCCGCTTCCACCATCCTCGCCGGGTTGGCGTCGCGCCGTGGAAGCCGATGGTCGGGATATCTGGTCCGACCACACTGGTGATGGAGTGGGATCCCGCCTAGCAGAGCTCGGCTGGTCTCTCAGCGCCTTCTCAGCGCCCGTCCCATACGCTCCTGGTCCTCATACCTTTCGCTACGCCGGTGGCTGAGAGATTCTGACCAGGGGAGAGGGGAAAGGGCGGCGTGCAAGCCGGATACGGTGCCTTTATCGGAGTCTTCTTGATCGGCCTGCGCGAAGGCTTAGAGGTAACGCTCATAGTCAGTATCGCCGCGGCCTTTCTGAAGCGAAACGGCCAGTCGACTCGTTCGATGTTTGCCGGTGTTGCTGTCGCCGTACTGATTTGCATCGCCGGCGGCGTCGGTTTGACCCTACTGTCTAAAGACTTGCCGCAGGCCCAGCAGGAAATGATGGAAACCCTCATCGGCGTCGTTGCGATCGCATTTGTGACCTCCATGATTGTCTGGATGGTCCACAACGCCGGCAGACTCCAGGGCGAATTGGAACATGAGGCCGAAGAGGCGGTCAGCCGGGGCGGGTCATTGGCACTGGTGGTTATGGCCTTCCTTGCTGTGCTGAAAGAGGGCTTCGAATTGTCGGTTTTCTTGCTGGCGGCCGCCGAGAACTCACACAGCAGCAGCTGGTTTGCCGTTATCGGCGGCCTAACCGGTATCGCGGTATCGATCGCGGCGGGCGTCGGTATTTACTACGGCGGCTTGAAACTCAACCTGGATCGCTTCTTCCGCGTCACCGGGATATTCCTGGTACTCATCGCCGCCGGGTTGGCACTGAATGTGTTGCGCACCGCCCACGAGGCGGGGTGGTTGAACATCGGTCAACAGCAGATCGCCGATCTGTCATTCTGGATTCCGGAGGACTCGGTGCAGGGTGCTCTGGTCACCGGCCTGTTCGGCATTCCCACCGATCCCAGGCTCATCGAAGTGTCGGGCTGGCTGCTATACGCGGTGACAATGGTCTTGGTCCTGATGTGGCCATCGCATAGGCGGTCCCGCACCCCACGCCAAGAATCCGGATCCACAGTTCCAGCGCCGGCGGACTCACCACAGCGGGATCACCTCGGCTCGTGAATGCGCGATGCGCCACGGTTTCTCAGCCGGCTCTCAGCCACTGCGTAGGAAAATGCGCATGTGCACGACGTCCGAATCAATGCGGGTTCGCGGCTCTGGGGTTACATCCGGCCCCGCAACTGGGGCATCGCTACCCGATCAGCCGTTGTGTCAGCTCTGGTTGTGTTGCTTGCCTTCACACTTGCCGGGACCGTGCTCGACCTGGTTCTTTACCGGTTGTTGCTCGACGGGGTCGATGACGCTGCGGCCTCCAGAGTTCAAACTATCTCCGCAGCACTGGAATCCAGATCGCTCGACGACATGGACAGCGGTTTGTTGAAGACCGACCAACATGTGGTCGCCATCCAAGTGATTGACCCTTCCGGCACGGTAGTACGGCGGTCGGGCTCTGCGCCGGACACACCGCTGCTCCCCGTTTCTGATTTCAGCGCCAAACTCCGGCGCGGCATCTCCGACGACGCGGTGCCCAGCGACGACATGAGACTGAGCGGGCAGCGGGTCAACACCGTATCCGGGCGGTACACAGTTCTAGTTGGTGGCGGCAGCGAGGCAGTCGAAGACACTGCGCGGACCGTCGCGCTGCTACTGGCCTCTGCGGCGCCCATCATTGTCGCGGTGGCCGCTGCCGCAACCTATCGGCTGGTGCGACACTCGCTGCGCTCAGTTGAAGCGATTCGCCGCAGAGTCGCCGCCATTACGACCTCTGATCTTGCCCAACGGGTGCCCGTGTCCGACAACCGCGACGAGATCGCGGCCCTGGCCATCACCATGAACGAAATGCTGGCGCGCCTCGACGCCGGACAGCAGGCGCAACAACGATTCGTCGCCGACGCCTCGCACGAACTGCGAAGTCCGCTCACCACCATTACTTCTGGGCTAGAGCTCGCCGAGGTCCATCCCGGAGTCTTCGATACCGAATTAGCCACCCGCACTTTGCTTCCCGAAGCCAAACGCATGCACACTCTCATCGAAGATCTGCTGTTGTTGGCGCGCGCTGACGAACGACATCTGATTCTGCGAACAGAAGAGATCGCCCTGGAAGACCTCGCTCATATCGAGGCCGCCCGTGTTCGGCGCGCAGGCGCCTGCGCGATCGAAACCGATATCAGCCCAGCGCGTCTGACCGGTGACCCCGTGGCCGTATCGCGGATGGTGCGAAACCTGGTGGACAATGCCGTGCGGCACGCGAAGTCCCGCATCGACATTCAGGTCAGCAACGGAACCGAAGTAGCCGTGCTTGCTGTCAGCGACGACGGCCCGGGCATCCCAACTACTGAACGAAGCCGAGTGTTCGAGCGCTTTGTGCGACTGGACTCAGACCGCGCCCGCAGCAGCGGGGGCGCCGGCTTGGGCCTGGCCATCGTCGCTGAGGTGGTCACCGCCCATGGCGGCACGGTCACCGTCGAGGACCGTCCCGGCGGTGGAACCACCATGACCGTGACCCTGCCTCAGCACATCAATCGGTAACCGACACCTCGAACCGTCTCAATGGTGTTGGTGTTGAAAGGAATATCGATTTTGCGCCGCAGGTACCCGACGTAGACTTCCACCACGTTATCGGGGCCGTGGTAGTGCGTATCCCAAACATTGCTCAGTATCTGGGTTTTCGTCACAACGATGTCCTTGTTGCGCATCAGAAACTCCAGCAACCCGAATTCGCGCGGAGTCAACGTGATCGCGGTCGAACCGCGCTGTACCGTGCGCCGCGCGGGATCCAACGATAAAGAACCCGCCGATAACACGGTAGGGCGCTCGGGCGCACCGCGACGTGCTGAAGCGCGTAGGCGCGCCACCAGCACCCTGAACGAGAACGGTTTCATCAGATAGTCATCCGCGCCGAGATCGAACGCGTCGGTCTGGTCGTGCTCGCCGTCTTTGGCGGTCAGCATCAACACCGGTGTCCACACCCGCTTGGCTCGCATTCGGCGTAACACCTCGTACCCGCTGAGGCCGGGAAGCATGATGTCAAGAACAACGACGTCGAAATCGTTCTCGGTCGCCTCGTGAAGCCCATCGACGCCCGTCTCGACGGCCACGACGACGAAGCCCTCGGCCCGTAACCCGCGGGATAACGTCGCGGACAAGCGCGCCTCGTCCTCGACGAGCAGGATCCTCACACGGCTACCCTAGGCTTCGTGTGCACACCACGTCACGCTTCGCCCGGATAGCTCCGCGCCGCGCGGTCTGTCAAATGCGTAGTCTTTCAGCGCAATTGCCGGACTGAAGATCATGGGAGGCTCAGCCCGTAAGGGCTTCCGGAGATTGGTCCGGGTTCGCCTGATTCAGCCGTTGCGCGTCATCGAAGAGCGATTCTTCGGCGAGGCGGGCAGTAACGAGGGCGGACAGCGCGACAGCGGCAAGCTGCATGTACATGACCACGATCTGGTAGCGGATCGCGGTGAGCGGGCTTGTCCCGGCCAGGATCAGCCCGGTCATCGCACCGGGCAGGCTGATCAGCCCGACTACCTTGGTGGAGTCGATCGTCGGAATCAACGCGGCGCGCAGGGCGGACCGCCGGTGCGGCAAGATCGCCTGTCGTCCGGATTGGCCGAGGGACAGTCGAGCTTCGATGGCCGGCCGCGACTGACGAACTTCATCGTCGAGCCGCCGCAACACACTTCCGGCCGCCAGCATGGCGGAGGAGACGATCATGCCGCTGACCGGGACGATTACGCGGGTCTCGGCGGCGATCACACGTCCGGCCAGCAAAACGGCGAGCGTCAGGCCGGTGCTGGTGCCAACTCCGCCCGTGGCGATAGCCCTGGCGTGTCGTATTCCCGCACCGCGCCGACCGGCGACCTGTCCGGCGATGATCGTCATCATGATCACCCACCCGGCGGCGCCGAGCAGCCTCGTCCACTGGAACAGGGCACGAAGAAGAGCACCGGCCGTGACCAGCTGCACGGCGGCGCGTGCGGCGGCGACGACGAGCTCCCTCGTCAAACCCAGCCGCTGCCGGTACGCGACCGCACCGGCCACGGTGACCAACAGCAGCGATACGCCAACACCGCCCCAGCTGGGTACGGCCAGCGCCGATGTCGCCACCGCGGCCAGGGGTGATGTCGGGCGACGCCGGATCATGGGTCCGCGTTGAGATCGTGCTGCCGGGAAGCCAATATTCGCCATCCACCGTAGGAACCAGGGAACGCCGACGCCGGCCAATCCGAGCGCTACCGTCCCCAGCGGCAGGGCCAGCCAGATCCACCGCGAATGGGCGCGAATTCCGCCGCGTTGGATCACGTTGCTCGACGGCGGCTGATCGGCGTCGGCAGGCTCGAAGCGATAGCCGATATGGTCTAGTGCTGCGCGCAACCGCTGAATCTCTGGCGGATCATCTGACACCTCACCGCGCGGTTTCGCCAACGTTCGCAGGAGCCGGCCGATGAGGTTGCTCAGCACGCTGCTGTGGCCGCGAGCAACCGGGGAGCGCGAGGTATGCTCGCGCGCCGGCGCTGCATCAGCGGACTCGGCACTGGAGATCGCTGACAGCACGGCTGCGGTGTCGCAGGTTCCGGGCGCATACCAAACCACGACCGAAGCGGTACGCGGATATGCCTGTACCGCGCGCACACCGGTCACCTTGGTGACCATCTCTTCGATCAGGGCAGCTCGCGCCGCATCGTGACGGAACCCGATCGCATGCACCCGCATCCGCCCCGCCGCAGTGGAGACTACCGTTGGTCTGACCCCTGCGTCAGCGCACTGCATCATCAGTCTCCGCGAGGTCACCGGACTGGGCGGCCGGCGGTGCAGGCTCCTTTCCCACGCGCTCGGCGGCCTCGGCTACGACGTCGGCGACCGCTAGTCGGGCCCGCTCGGCGCTCTCCTCGGCCTCGCGCGCAAGGCGCAGACCCCATGCCGTCACGGAAACGGTTGCTGCTCGCAGCGGCTTTTTTGCCACCTTGCGTAACCCGTCATACGCAGCCGCTCCGACTATGCCAGTGACCACCGTGGGTGCCGCCTTTGCCAAGATTCCATGCCACACCATCGCTAGGACTCCCTTCACATTGCTTTGCTGATCATTACCAGGTTTCGCCTCGTTGCCAGCCGAGCGTTGTCGACGCCAGTTCTGCGCGAACGCAATCCGGCAGCGCGTCGTGGACGGTCGTGCTGGTGATCATGAGACCGAATCGAGATCGAGGTCGCCGGGTCGGGCAGACGCGACCAGGCGACCATTGTCGAGGACGAAGACCTGCGCGGCGACGCTTTCGATCAAGCCGTGGTCATGGCTGACCAGTACCACGGTCCCGCCCCCGCTCACATGATCGGCGATTAACGCGCCGATCACCTCTGCGGAAGCCCCGTCCAGCGCCGACGTCGGCTCGTCGAGAAGCAGCGTGTTGGGTTCAACGGCCAACGCACGCGCCAGACACAGCCGTTGCACCTCTCCGCCGGACAGCTCCGCGGTCGCGCGCATGGTGAACGCTGACGACAGCCCCACGCGATTCAGCAACTCGACGACCCGGTCCTCGGGCAAGTTGTGGCGGCCAACGCTGACCTCGTCAAGTACTCGCTCGGTCAGCAACACCGGGGCTTGCGTCACCAGACCCACATTCCGTCTTAAAGCCAAAACGTCCATCTCGTTGATGGGCACACCATCGAGCGTGATACGTCCCGTCGTTGGTTCCGCGAGCCGGTTGAGCAGTCGCAACAATGTGGTTTTCCCGGCGCCGCTGGCTCCCATCACAGCGGTGCAGCTAGCGGCCGGGATACTTGCGCTGACCTCCGCTAACAGCGTAGCCGTGCCGCGGGTCACCGTGACCTGCTCGAGACAGAAACCGTCCCCGCCCATCAGCCGTGCACCATCATCCACACAGCCACAGCAGCGCTGCACGCCGCTGTTTCGCGGATAAGGGTGCTCCTGTCGCCACGGCGCCCAGAAAGCGTTCTGCCGCTGGGTATGTGGGTGCGGTAACAACATTGATGCCTTCGTCATAATCCGGCGTGATCACCACGACAGTTAAGCGTAGGAAGGCATCGCTGAGAGATCGCTGAGATTGCTTTGCTCGTTGAGCCGTTTTCACACGGTAAGACGACGTGCATCGATTCACCGCGGCGAGTGTCGCACAAGTAGCGCGGTTCCGGTCGGGCCGGGTACTACGGCGCAGTTACTGCGCTTGTCGCGGGCGAGCAATTCCGCCAACGCTGCCTACCCGTGATGGTTCGCCGGTCGAGTTGAGCCGGGGAGAACTACTTCGGCGGCATCCGGATGCCGCCGTCGACGCGGACAATCTCGGCGTTCATGTAGGAGTTGGTGATCAATTCGATGACCATGGAGGCCAATTCGTCGGGCTTGCCCAGGCGATGCGGAAAGAGCACCGACTGTCCGAGCTTCGCCTTGAAGGCCTCCGCGTGCTCTCCCTCACCGTAGATCGGGGTGTCGATCAGCCCGGGCGCCACCGTGTTCACGCGGATGCCCACCGCGGACAAGTCGCGTGCCACCGGCAGGGTCAAGCCGACGACGCCGCCCTTCGACGACGAGTAGGCTGCCTGGCCGATCTGGCCGTCGAATGCCGCGACGCTGGTCATGTTGACGATGGCGCCGCGCTCCCCGCTCTCGGTCGGCTCGTTCCGGCTCATCATCGTGGCAGCCAACCGAATGCAGTCGAAGGTGCCAACCAAGTTGATGGCCAGCACCTTCTTGTAGGCATCCAGATTGTGCGCGGAAGCGAACTCGCCGTCCTTGCCGATGGTGCGCTGCGCCCATCCGACTCCGGCCGAATTCACGAGGGCTCTTAACGGGCCGAGGTCGGCTGCGGTGTTGACGGCGTCCTCGATCTGCTCGGTGTTCGTCACGTCGACGCTGACGAACACTCCGCCGATTTCGTGCGCCAGTTCCTGCCCGCGTTCTGCCTGCAGGTCGGCGACGACGACTCGGGTGCCCTTGGCGGCGAGTTGCCGGGCGGTGGCGGCCCCGATGCCCGACGCCCCACCGGTGACGATTGCGCTAGCTCCGTTGATATCCACGGTGAGCACGTTACGTGACGCGGGGATGGGGTCGGCCGGGGCCGTCGACGTCAGCTGACGGTCAACCGCAGGAACTCCCGGCGGCGCGCAAGCACGCTGGGTAGCCACGGACCGACCTCAGCGGCGTCCACCCATTCGGTGCGCTCCAGCAGCATCCGTAGCACGTTGGTGGCCTCCAGCCGGGCCAGCGGCGCGCCCAGGCAGAAGTGGATGCCCTTGCCAAAACTCATGTGCCCCTTGCTGACTGGGCGGTCCATTCGGAATTCGTCCGGTGCCTCGAAATGGTCGGGGTCGCGGTTCGCGGCCCCCCACAGCAACAGCACCCGGGAATCCCCGGGCAACGCGGAACCCACAAGTTCGGTGTCGTCCAGGACATGGCGGTAGTGCGCGCGAAACGGCGGCTCCAGCCGCAGCGTCTCCTCGATGAACACACCGAGCAGATCCGGCTGGGCACGGAGCCGCCTTTGCAGGTCGGCGTCGGTGGCCAGGATCGCCACCGCGGTGCCCAGCAGCGAGGCCGTCGACTCCCCGCCGGCGCTAAAGAGCGAGACCAGGATCAGCTGCGCGGCAAGGGTGTCGAGGTCGCCCGCCGCACACGCCGTGGCCAGCACACCCATCAAGTCGTCACCCGGGTCGGCCGCGGCCACCTGCTGACGCGTCGCGATGTAGGTGCTCAACTCGCCAATGGCGGCCATCGACGCGGCCAAGTCGTCGCCCGACATCAGCCCGTCGAGCAGTTGGGTGGTGGCGTAGCCCCATCGCGCCAGCTGGTCGGCGTCGGACGCATCAACACCGCGGCGCCGGTCGAAGAGCATTCCGCAGCTGTCCGTGCCAGGCTCCCCGTCAGTCGACGAACGGACGGATGGTCAGCGCGTAGAGCGCCCACACGATCACCGGCCCCGCGAGGATCACCCCAGGCATTCGCAGTGGAATCGACGCCGCAATCAGCCCGGCCAGCCAAAACCCGGTGGCTGCGACGATCGTCGGCCGTGTGAACGCGAGGTACCCGCGAGGCGTGGACAGGTTGTGCCGCAACACGAGATAGGCAGTGGCGGACGCTCCGGCCAGCGCAGCCGTTAGGGGCGTGGGGTGGGTGAGCAGGATTGCGATGACGGTGCAGACCACGGCCAGGGTTGCGGCGGGTCGGTGCAGCGTACCGACGATCACCGCAAGCACGGCAATCAGTGATGCGAGAAGTGCGAATCCGTGGGCGGCGGTGACGGTTGCGGTGGACATCAGGAGCCCGCATGCGGTCGAAAACATCAGGGGCGCAGAGCGGCTGGGCAGTGTCATGTCATCGCCGCGCCCGCAGCCTAGGGCGGTGGCCGGGAATTGGTCGCAGCGACTGATCCAGCGTGCTGTCGGCTCGCCAGGACACGACGTCGACACCGATGGTGGCCATGTCGCGATGCATTGCTGAACGCTGCAACGCCCACAGGCGATTGACGAGGGGGTCGTTTTGGCCTTCGAGTGGACATTCATCGAGCACATCGACCGCGACCACGTGGTGGCCGCGTTGTCGCAAGTCGATCAGCGCCAGCGCGAACTCGGTATCGAGCAGCGTGGAGAACGCGACGACGATCGCCCCGGGGGGAACTGCCGCACGAGGGGCCAGTGTTCCAGTGGTGCTTTGGAATACGTCACCGGCACCCAGCACGGTGTCGAGTATCCGGTAGAACTGCGGGCGGCCTGTGTTGGCGCCGAGCCAGCGGGCATGTCGGCTACCCAGTGCGGCGATTCCGGCGCGGTCACCGTGTCGCAGCGCGGTCTGAACGACTTGGACTGCTCCGCGTGCGGTTCTCTCGGTTGCTTGCGTCGCCGGTCCTGGCGGTTGTGGGTAGGTGTCGATCAGCACCACCACGTCAGCGGCGCGGTCGGTGAGTCGCTGGGTGACGTGGAGCCGGCCGCGCCGGGCGCTGACGGGCCAATTCACCGTGCGTAGTTCGTCGCCGGGACTGTAGGGGCGGATGTCGGCGTATTCCACGCCGGCGCCGATGTGCCGCGTGAGGTGGGTGCCCAGACGATCTGGGAGCTCCGTGCACGGGAGGGCGGTTGCTTGCGGCGGGGCAAACGGGAATACGTTGATCTCGGCGGCCTCGACCGTTGCCGTGCCGATCAACAGCCCGCCGGCGGCAAGGACGTCGAGTTGTGCCCCGATCGGGTAGCGCCCCCAGCGCTGAGCCTGGACTTCGATCGTTGTCCGTGGGTAGGTGCTGTCGTTGCAGGCTTCAAGGCGCATACCTGCATCTGCCGATGCCACGAGGTCGACGGCTGCCTGCCCGGATTCTGTTGTGGCCCAGATGCTGAGGGTGGCGTTTTCGTCTTCAAAGCACCGCTGCAGACCGGGTTGCGCGTGCACCTGGACCTTGGACATCAGCGGCTGCCAGCCGATCGAGCACAGCACGCCGAGCATCGGAGCCACGAACGTGATCAGCTGCCAGCGCGATCCCATCACGGCGGCGGCCAGCGCCACCGCCGCGCCGGTGGCCAGTGCTCGCGTCAACGACGACGCACGCCAACGTATCTCGACATCAACGTGCCGGGCGTCGGTCATGGCGTGCGCACGCTCATGGTGCTATGCCCTGCGCCCTTGGAACCGGTAAACGCCGCAACAGTTCTGCCATGACGTCGGAGCCCTGAATTTTTCGCACCCACATTTCTGGGCGCAGAGTGATCCGGTGCGCCATGGCCGCGGTCGCAAGGTCTTTGACGTCCTCGGGGATCACGTAGTCCCGGCCGAGCAGCAGCGCCCGCGCCCGGGCGAGTTGTACCAGGTCAAGTTCGGCTCGCGGACTGGCACCAACAGCGACTTGTGGATGGTGTCGGGTAGCGGTGGCCAGCGCCACCACGTAGTGCAGGACATCCTCGTGCACGCTGACGGATTCCACTGATTCGCGCAGGGAGAGCAGCTCGTCGGTGTCGACGACTTGATGGACCGTTGGTTCGGATGACCCTCGCTCAAGGCGGCGGCGCAGCATCGAGGTCTCGTCCTGCTTGGACAGGTACTGCAGTTCGAGCCGGATCGCGAAGCGGTCCAGCTGGGCCTCGGGTAGCGGATAGGTGCCCTCGTATTCGATCGGGTTGTCGGTGGCCAAGACGATGAAGGGAGTGGGTAGCGGGTGGGTGTGGCCGTCGATGCTGACCTGGCCTTCGGCCATGGCCTCTAGCAGTGCCGCCTGGGTTTTGGGGGGCGTTCGGTTGATTTCGTCGGCCAGCAGCAGGTTGGTGAAGATGGGGCCGCGGCGGAACTCGAAGCGACCCGATTGCATGTCGTAGATGGTCGAGCCGAGTAAGTCTGCGGGCAACAGATCAGGCGTGAACTGGACGCGGGTGAACTGCAGCCCCAGGGCCGCGGCGAACGATCGCGCGATCAGTGTCTTGCCCAGCCCGGGAAGGTCCTCGATGAGCACGTGGCCGCGCGCGAGGACCGCGGTGAGGATCAATCTGAGGGCGGGGCGCTTGCCGACCACGACACGTTCGATCTCGTCGAGCACCGCTTCGGCGCGGGCACTGGTGCTGGTGGTTGTCGAATTCGTCATAGCTGCTCCAGTCGCTGCAAAATCTCCGCGAGTGCGCTGCGGCCGGGCCCGGGCTCGCGGCCACCGTTTTGGGCAATGTTTTCTTGATCGACCCAGCGCCATAGATCCGGGCCGAACAGCATCTCACCGGTGGCGTCCAGGGCCGCTGGATCGTGGGCGCGTGACTGGCCGGTTGCCGTTTCGAATCGCCGGGCCAGCAGCGGGCGCAGGTGCCGGTCCCAGTCCGCTCGGGTCGACTCCGACCAACGGATCAACGTTTCCGTTCCCGAGCGCCAGCGGCGTAACGACTCGGCAGCGTCCTCGGCGTCGGTGCTCGCCGGTACGGGTTCGCGGCCCGGCGCGAGGAGGTGGCGCATCCCTGACAGCGCCAGCGCAAGCGCGGCTCCCGAAATCCAGGGCAGGAAACGCCGTTCGGGCAGCAAGAGCGCCACCAGCTCGACTGCCGCCACGATGCCCGTACCCGCAGCAAGATGCGCTTTCACGTCAGGCTTCGCAGTTCTCCGAGGACAAGCCCCAACGCTTGTTGCGCGGCTTGGCGGTGATTCTCGGTCATCACATGGGTACTGAACCGAGCTTCGGCGAACAGCTCGACCAGCTTGGTTGCGTTACCGGCAGGCAGCCCGCGGTGCTCGACAGCTCGGGACAGCACGTCGGTGGGCGTATCACCCTCTTGCGCAACGGTTCCCGCGGAGACACCAAGCCCATGTTCCATCGCCACGTAGCAGGCGATGATTGCCGTGCGCGGGTCGCGGCTGACATCGGCGATCTGGGCCAGTCCGCGCTCGGCAGCCCTCAGCAGTGACTCTGGCTGTGGCTCCTCAGCTGATGGCTCGGCATGGTCGTCGGTGACTCCGCGGGGCGTCGTGAGGCGCCGCCGTCGCCGGGATGCCACCAGCGTCCCCACGGTCAGTGCCAGCAGGAAGATCACCGTCCCGGCACCCAGGTATCCCAGCACGTTTGCGGCGTTCTCCCCTGGCTGTCGCGCGGGTGGCGGGCCGCTGGTACCGCCCGGACTGGCGGTGTTCGATGCACCCTCAGGGGGGGCGTGAGCGACGCCGAGCTGTGCGGCCTGGGGTGCCAGCAGCAGAAGCGTCAGCGTCAGCAGCACCGCGATGAGCAGGCCGGTGGTGATCACCACCAGGGTTATCGTCAACCCCCGCGGGCTCGGCCGAGCCCAGCCGTCGCGGGATCGACCGGCTCTTGCACCGCCCCCGGCGGAACCAGCGATGACCACCCGTGGTTCACGAACCCGCCTGATGACGGCGACCGCGACGGTCCCGAGTGACCCTCCGAGCACTGCGAGCACGACCATCAGTGCGGCAGGATGATCTGTTGATTCCTCCCGGAGGGGTTGCGGGGCTCCCGGCAGGTCTCCGTGCAGGGCAACGGACGCGAGCACCACGAGCGCCACAGCGACAATCACGGGTCCTGTCGGCGTGATCATCGCGGCGATTAGCGGACCGTGGGCCTGGTTGGCGGCCCTCGGGTAGGCGGTGGCCTCTTTCGGGTGCGGCATGCTGGTTGCGCATTGTCCAGTCATTGCACTGGTGAGCTTTCAGCCTGGACCCCGATGTGTTTAGTTGAGTGGGCGCCGTTTGGTGAGGCGCGGCGAAAGACCATGGGTATACGGAGCGGCCCACGGATCGCCGGGGTGTGACGCCAGGTCGGCGGCGCGGCCAATGCGGGTGCGCGAGCCAGGATTTGGCCTAGCGCTACCGTGATTTCCAGTCGCGCCAACGCTGCGCCGAGGCAGTAGTGCGGACCGTGGCCGAAAGCCAGCGGCGGCGGCCCACCCCGGTCCAGCCGCAGCTGGTCAGGTTCGTCGAAGACGGCGGGGTCACGGTTGGCGGCAGCTAGGACCACGAGAACGGTTTGACCGCAGGCAATGTCGACGCCACCAACGAGTTGATCGCGGATCGCCGTGCGCGTGGTGGCCTGTACCGGGCCCTCGAGCCGGAGCAGTTCAGGGATCAGCGCCGGATCAGAGGTATCGAGGTCATCGACAACACGGGCCCCGTCTGGTTTGACCGTAAGCAGTCGGACCATGGCCGCGCCCAGGAGATTCGCTGTGGTTTCGTGGCCGGCGACAGCGATGAGGATCGCGGTGGTGACGACGTCGTCGAGTAGCAACTCGGGGTCCGAAGCGATGAAACTGAGCAGGTCGTCTCCGGGATGGACTCGCCGGTCGGCGGCAAGAGGAAGGAACTCGGTCAACAGCGAGGCGAATGCTGCTACCCCGGAGGCGATTACATGCGGGTCCGCGAACGCACCGAGCATCAGGCTGATCGCCGGTGATTCCTGGCCCAGCAGCAAGGAACTCTCTGCGTCTAAGCCCAGCCATTCACCCACCACCGCGATTGGCAAAGGCAAGGCGATGTCGGCCATGAAGTCAAACACCATCGCCGCCGGTGGGTGGTCGATCACGGCGGCGGCGATTGCTTGAATGCCTTCGGCGAGCCCGGTGATGAACGTCGGTGTGAACACGTCGCGCACCGACCGCCGTAGCCGCAGGTGCCGGACGCCGTCGCTGGAAAGCAAGTTGTGCTTGACCAATTCCGGACCGAAGGCCTCGAGTGCCGCCAGCGCGTTGGGGTTGGCCCGCGGATCGCTGGTCCATCCTGATCCGGCGAGCACTTGCTGAGCAGGGCCGTAGCCCAAAACGAGCCACGCCTGAGCGGCGTCGTCCCAGACCACCTGCCCCTCGCGGCGGCGCTGCTCGTAGAACGGGTAGGGATCTGCCGCGTCCCAGGGCAGGTGCGGTGCTGTGATGCTAGGGGTGGTCATGAGGCTCGCAACCGTATGGCAGGCGGCGTCGGCGTACCCACGCATCATGCTGCTTACCCAGGGGTGTGGTTGGTTCGGCGACTCCGTCCATGTCGTCGGTGATTGAGCGGGCATGCACGGTGGCCCCCAGGGTGGCCAGTACTGCGTTGGCGCTCAGGTTGAGTCGGGAGAAAAAGAACAGATCGCCAGGAATGGAGATGCGACGGACAGGGTGATCCGATGCGCGGCGGACATCGACCAGGGCGCGGATGGCGCGCTGACAGGTGTCCTGGTTGTAGCTGACCGGCTGGTTCGCCAGCAATTCATGATGGATCTCTGCCATCCACTGGTATGCCTCCTCCACCGTCAAGGTGAAGCCATGCGCGAACCAGCCTAATGCGGCCATCAGATCGCGCATGTCGTGCTTGCGGCCGTCGATGACGGCGCGGGTCAGCCCGATCAGTCGGCGGCGCTGGCGCTCGGGTATTACCTTGACGCAACCGAAGTCGACGAAGCCGACCCGTCCGTCGGCGCCGAAACGGTAGTTCGCCGGATGCGGATCGGCGTGGAACAGATTCGCGTGCCGTTGAGAGCCCGCGCTGAACCGCCAAAGCACCTCGGCCCAGCTGTTTTTGAGGTCCTGGTCAGCGTGTTGTGCTGCGGCCCAGTCCATTCCGTCGATGTATGTCATCGTCAAGACCCGGTCGCCGGATGCCTCGCCCACGACCTGCGGTATCAGGATGAAGGGGTGGTCGCGGTAGAGTTCGCTGAATGCGGTGATGTTGGCGGCCTCGTGACGGTAGTCGATTTCCTCGGTGATGCGAGCGGTAATCTCTCGGGTTGCCGGGCGCAGATCGGGCATCGTCGTACCCGATGCCGAGCACACAATCCGGAAGAACGTCGCCAACAGTTCGGTGTTGGCCAAATCGTCACGGATCGCTTGGGCAGCGCCGGGGTACTGGATTTTGACCGCTACCTGCCTGCCGTCATGCAGGACAGCGCGGTGGACTTGTCCGATGGAGGCCGCCGCCACCGGTTCGTCGCTGAACTCGGCGAAGATCTCCCGGACGGGTCGGCCCAGATCGGCCGCCAGAACCTTCCTGGCCAGCGCCGGATCCATCGGTGGCGCATCGGCCTGTAACCGAGACAGCGCTTGCTGATACGGCGAAAAACCGCCGCTGCCAACATCACTGGTGTCCACCATGGACAAGATCTGGCCCGCCTTCATCAGCACCCCTTTGGAGTGACCCAGCAACTCCGCATAGTGCTCGGCGGTTTTCTGATGAAAGCGGGCCACGGCATCGGCGTCACCGACCTTCTCCCGCAGTGCGGCCACCATCCGTCCACCCGCGGCGCGGGCGGTGAACCCGGCCAACGGCATGGTGCGACGGATCCTGCCCTGGGGCAGCGATCTGTCTTTGTCGCCCATCGCCAACCTCCCCACCGCCGCCTCGACGCGTTAAAGTATGTACTTGTTTATACTAAGTGGCTACTTAGGAGATGGTCAATGCAGGAAGCATCCACCCGCGAACGGCTCGTCACCGAGGCGATGCGCCTGTTCGGCGCGCAGGGCTATCAGGCCACCAGCGTCGCGCAAATCGAAGCCGCCGCCGGCTTGGCACCGGGCTCCGGGGCGCTTTATCACCACTTCAAGTCCAAAGAAGCACTCCTCGACGCCGGCATCGACCGGCAACTGGACCGCCGCCGCGCCATGCGCGACATCCGCGCCCTCTTCGCGGGGTTGGGTGATCTCCGAATCGAACTGACGATGCTCGGCCGCTACATTCTCGCCGTCCTCGACGAAGAGACCCAGCTCCTGCAGATCGCCTCCCACATTCCGCCGGGGCGCGCCACGCGACTCCACGACGCCTACGCCGCACTGTTCGACGGCCTCTACGCCGAACTGACCGACTGGATACAGAACTGGGCCCCCACCATGGACCAGCACGACGCCGCCACCCTTGCCACCGTGGGAGTCAACGCACTGCTCGGAAAACGAGCCACCAGTACGGTATTCCACACACCGCACGCCGACAGCGCCGACGAGCACTACATCGCCGAATGGACCGCAACACTTGCCTGCCGCATCGAATCGGTTTCGAGGGATCAGTCACCATGACGGCCCAACCCCGCTCGCTCGGACTAGACATTGACGGCGCTCGCTGTTGGTTCCCGGTCGAGTATTGAGCAGTTTCTTCCGGTCGAAAAGTGAGCAAGCGTGCTTACGCGGTTGCGTCTGCCTGACCGTCGACGTCGACGGAAGGCAGCGACTCGATTTCGGTGTGTTTGATGCGGTAGCTCGCACCTTTGAGTGCGATGACGCCGGCGTGGTGCACGATCCGGACGATCATCGCTAAGGCGGCGGTGGCTTCACCGAAGACCTGTCCAGCGGGAGAAAGGCAGGTTGGATCTCGGTATGACCGGCGATTTCTCGTAAGCGAGTCGCCATACCGTCGCGGCTCCGACACCCGAGGCGCCACCGGTGACGATCCCGGTGTTGATATCCACGGTGAGCACGTTACGTGACGCGGGGATGGGGTCGGCCGGGGCCGTCGACGTCAGCTGACGGTCAACCGCAGGAACTCCCGGCGGCGCGCAAGCACGCTGGGTAGCCACGGACCGACCTCAGCGGCGTCCACCCATTCGGTGCGCTCCAGCAGCATCCGTAGCACGTTGGTGGCCTCCAGCCGGGCCAGCGGCGCGCCCAGGCAGAAGTGGATGCCCTTGCCAAAACTCATGTGCCCCTTGCTGACTGGGCGGTCCATTCGGAATTCGTCCGGTGCCTCGAAATGGTCGGGGTCGCGGTTCGCGGCCCCCCACAGCAACAGCACCCGGGAATCCCCGGGCAACGCGGAACCCACAAGTTCGGTGTCGTCCAGGACATGGCGGTAGTGCGCGCGAAACGGCGGCTCCAGCCGCAGCGTCTCCTCGATGAACACACCGAGCAGATCCGGCTGGGCACGGAGCCGCCTTTGCAGGTCGGCGTCGGTGGCCAGGATCGCCACCGCGGTGCCCAGCAGCGAGGCCGTCGACTCCCCGCCGGCGCTAAAGAGCGAGACCAGGATCAGCTGCGCGGCAAGGGTGTCGAGGTCGCCCGCCGCACACGCCGTGGCCAGCACACCCATCAAGTCGTCACCCGGGTCGGCCGCGGCCACCTGCTGACGCGTCGCGATGTAGGTGCTCAACTCGCCAATGGCGGCCATCGACGCGGCCAAGTCGTCGCCCGACATCAGCCCGTCGAGCAGTTGGGTGGTGGCGTAGCCCCATCGCGCCAGCTGGTCGGCGTCGGCTTCGGGGACACCGATCAGGTCGGCGACAACCATCATCGGCAGCCGGTTGGCGACGGCGTCCATCCACTCGACGGTGCCGTCAGGAGCGGCAGCGGCCCAGAGCTTTTCGAAAATCTCCGCGATCAGCGGCTGCAACGCCTTGACTCGTTTGGCGGTGAACTGCCCAAGCATCAACTTGCGATGTGCGGCGTGCACCGGGTCGTCGGCGGTGACCAGGATGTGGGTGCGGCCGCCCACGCCGTCCATCGGGAAGGGGACCACACCGCCATCGGGCGTGAAGGTCATCGTCGCGGTCAGGTTCGAGGAGAAGACCTCGGGCCGGTTGACCACGTCAGTGATCGCCGGCCAACTACTGATCAGGTAGAAATCCGAATCGCCGACGCGGTGCACCCCGCCGTCGTTCCGCAACCGGGCGTACAGGGGGTACGGATCCTGGATTGCCGCGTCACCAAAAAATTCGACAGGGTCGATTCTGGCGGTCATGGCGTGGACGGTAGCAATTGCTGGGCCGGTCGTCTGAGGCTTAAGCCAGATTGACCCGGACGACGGACCTGCGTGTCAAGTTCGGGACGCAAGCGTTGTCGTGGCGGAGCTACTGACCGTGGGCGGGTGGCGGTGCCGCCGGACGCATGTCTTCCAGGGTTTCGGCCATGCGCGCCGACACCGTCTGCAGACCCCTGAAGGGGCGCACCATGACCTTGAACGACGTGATCCGGTGATCGGCGTTCCAGTGCACGATGTCCACGCCCTCGATCTGCATGCCATCGAGCTCGACGGCGAATTCCAGTACGGCGGAATCGCTTTGGATCCATTGTGCGACATAGCGGAAGTCGGTACCGGTGAAGAGGTGTTCTGCTGCCAGCAGGAGCCCGGTCACCATGGCTCGCCCCTGTTTGGGCGTGTGCACCGCTGGTGAGTAGAACCTCACGTCCTCAGCCAGCAAATCGTTGAGAACCCCGGCATCGCCGCTGCTCATGAATTCGAACCAGCGTTCGACGGCAGGCGCGGTCACGACGCCACCGCGGCGATCGCACCGGTCAGCATGCCTGCCAGTCGCCCGGCGATGAGATCCTGCGCCTCGTCGACGATCCGTGTCACGAGTTCTCCTACGGTAGGAATGTCGTCGATCAGACCCATCGACATGCCGATCCACCAGATGCCGGCTTCGAGATCACCTGTCTCGTAGACCGTTCGGCCGCGGGCTCCAGAGACGAGGTGGCGGACGTCCTCGAAGGTTCCCCCCCATTTCAGGATGTCGACGACTTCCCGCGAGACGGTGTTGCTGGCGACGCGGCCGGTGTTGTTGAGGGTGCGGAAGATCAGTTCAGTGCCCAGTTCGGTGCCCTCCACGATGGCTTGTTTGACGTTAGGGTGGATCGCCGATTCGACGGTGCACATGAACCGAGATCCCATGTTGATGCCGTCGGCGCCGAGCGCCAGGGCCGCCACGAGACCCCGTCCGTCGGCGAATCCGCCGGAGGCGATCATGGGGATCTGGATCTGCTTGGCGGCGGCAGGGATCAGGACAAGGCCGGGGAGGTCGCGCGAGCACTGGTGACGCCGGCCGCCATGTCGGCAAGGAGGAATCCCAGACCTTGGTGATCAATGATTTTGCGGCCAAACGTCTTTCGTTCGCCGGCGTATCGGACGGCTCCGTCGAGCGCAGCTTGCGCCAACCCGGTGGCGACTGCGGCGATGCCGAGGCGTCCACCGTCGAGCGCACTGAACGCGATGGCCAGGCCCTGGCCTTCGTCGCCGACGCGCAATTCGTCGGGAACGAAAACGTCGTCGTAGTGGGCGGTGGTCGTCGGCACCGCGTGCAGGCCCATCTTCTCCTCGGGTCTGCCGAAGCTCAGCCCGTCCGTGCCGGCCGGGATGTGAAAACACGAAATCCCCCGCGTGCCTTCGCCGGTGCGGGCGAACAGGGTGTAGAAGTCGGCGACACCGCCGTGGGTGATCCACGCCTTGGACCCGTTGATTCGGTAACCAGCGTCGGCGCCATGTCGAACAGTGTTTAGTCAGTGAGCCGGTCGGCTCACTGCTCGATGGCGTCCTGGTCCATGTTGCCCTTCGCGCGCACAGCCGGCCGCGTCGATCGCCGCCGCGGAATACGCTCGGTGATCCCACTCAGCGAGTTGACCATCCTGTTGAGGGTATCGACAGCGGCCTCGAGGGTGTCGGTGGTGGGCGTCATCCTCTCCACGGCGGGCGTCAGACGACTCAGGATTTCAGCGGCTTCGGTGAACTGTTCGAGCGGTCCATTCTTGGCCAGCAGCTTGTCGATGATGCCGTCCTCTACAAACATCCGCTCGACAATGCCGTCCTCGGCAAACATCCGCTCTATCGGCCCGTCCGCAGCGAGCAGACGATCCGCAAGACCACCGGGCGCCAGGACCCGCTCTAGTGCGGAACCTTCGACCGATGTCCGGTCCAGTAAACCGCCGGGCGCGGTCAACAGGTCGACAACCCCACCCGGACGTGTCAGCGTGTCCGCGGGCCCGCCGCGGACCAGGACGCGCCCCATCGCCCTGTCGTTCTCGGTCAATTCGGCGACTCGATTGGCGCCGACGAGCGCGCCGCGCAGCGGAAATAAATCGGTAATCGGGTCTACTGTCTTCGGCCTTTCCTCGCCCAAGGACTCCTTCACAGCCCCGAGCGCCATGGCCGCAACGGCGAGTCCGGCGTCGGCCACCGCGACGCCGGCCCGGACAGAGGCTGTTGAGACGCCAACGATGACCTTGCTGATGTTCACGCGGCAAGTGTATGGCTCGGTGTCATCTCCGTGGGGCGACGGCGCCAAGGCGTGGCGGTCAATCCAGACGACGATCTACATCGCTCAA
>JALHRH010000039.1 GCA_022841565.1 Mycobacterium sp.
GGACAACTCGACGTTGATCGGCCAGCTCACACGCCTGAACCCGGGGCCGGACGTCATCATCGCGCGTAATTCTGGCTGACATTCGCCCTCGGCGCGGCTTAACCGAAGACGGTCCGTAGGCTGCGGCCTATGCCAACCCGCGGGCCGAACAGTAGCCGTCTGACCGTGGACGATTGGTGGCAGGCCGGCTATGCGACGATGGCCGACGAGGGCCTCAGATGACGGCCATCACCGACGACTTCGTCGAACGCCTACACCAGCGCGCCCAGGAAGCCGAAGACCTACGCCGGCTACCGGAAGCCACCGTCACCGAGCTCTGCGAATCCGGCTTCACCGAGCTACTCAAGCCGGCCGGCTACGGGGGTCAACAAGCGGAATTCACCGCGATTTTCGACCCGGTACGCCGCATGGCGCACGGCTGCGCCTCCACCGCCTGGACCGCGGCTTTCTACACACTGCACACCTGGATGCTGTCCCTGTTCGACGAGCAGGCCCAGGCCGAGGGCTTCGCAACCCAACCGTTCCTCGCCTCAGCCGCGCTGGCTCCTACCGGCCGCGGCACCGCCACCACCGGTGGCGTAAACCTCAGCGGCCGATGGTCCTGGGCCACCGGAGTGATGGACGGCAACTGGACCATCGTCGGCGCACTCTGCGGCCCCGAGGATGCAATCTATCCCGCCCTGGCGCTGGTCCCGGCCGGCGACATCAGCGTCGTCGACGTCTGGCACACCGACGGTATGTGCGCCACCGGATCCAACGACGTCGTCGCCGACGACGTCTTCGTCCCGGAGCACCGCCTGGTCAAGGTTGCCGACATCTACGCCGGCACCACGCCGGGCGCCACCTTGCACGACGCGGACGTCTACCGCTGGCCCCTGGTCCCCGGGCTCGCACTCACCGCCGCCATGCCCGCCCTCGGCGCAGCCGAACGCGTCACCGAGATCTACATGCAGCGGCTCAACGAACGCGTCCTCGCCTACGAGGGCACCAGCCAGAAGGACAAGCCCGCCGCTCAGGCGCGCCTCGGCCAGGCCCGCGTCCGCCTACGCGCCCTGCACGGCCTGCTCGCCGACACCACCGGGCGCATCGACGACATCCTGGCCAGCGGCAACAAGGTGCCCCGCCCAATCCGGGCCGACGCGCGCCTGGCCGCCGCGCACATCGTCAAGGAATCCCGCGCCGTCATCGCCGACCTGCTCGAAGCGTCCGGCGCTAGCGCACACTTCCTGACCAACCCGCTGCAACGCGCCAAACGCGATGTCGACGTGCTCAGCGGGCACGTGGTCTTCGACTACGACGTCAGCCGAGAACTAGCCGGCGCCTTGGCAATTGGGCTGAAGATCTCGCCAATCGCGATGGTCTGATGGGTTACCGCCCCGCCAGCCGGTCGACGTCGATGACCTCACCGCGGTTGATGCTCACCCAATCCCGACCGTCCAGGTAGGGGCGCAAGCTGCGCCCGATCAACTCGCCGTCGGCGGCCGTCTTGGGTCGCTGCAGTTCGTACACGTGCGGCAGCTCGGCCATACCGGTGACCACGTTCCACAGCTTCACGGCGTCGCGACCCGTTGGCGGATCCACCAAAACCGGCCCGAACAGGCACTGCCCATCCGCGAAAAACAGTGTGGGAACCCCGTATCCGCTCGCGTCGACGACGCGCTGGTGCTCGGCACGGACTTCGTCGTGGGTGCTCGGGTCGGCGAGAGCGGCGTCGAGAACGTCGGCGCCGACCCCGATCTCGGTCAGCAGTCGTCGCGCCACAGCTGGGTCGTGCGGCTTGCCGCCGAGGTCGTGCAGTTCACGACCGATCGCGGCATACCAGCGGTCCAGCAACGCCATGTCGGTCCGGCGCAGCAGCGCCCCGATCCGCATCAGTGACCACCCATAGGACCAGTCGCGCTCCCAAGGGTGCTTCTTACCCTCGATGCGGTTGATCTCTTCCAGGCTGAAGAACCGCCAGTCGATGGCGATGCCCAGCTGCTCGCGCACATCGCGGATCCACACCGAGGTCTGGTAAGCGAACGGGCACATCGGATCGAAATGAAAATCCACCCTTGTCGTGGCCGTGGTCATGGCCGTTTCCTCTCTACACGGGTCCGCGCGGTCGCGCGATAAACAAACATCGGCCAGCGACGCACTACTGCACCGTCACGTTCGCGGTGAAGGTGCACGTCGGCGTGGAATCGCCGACCACGCTGCCGTAGGTAGCGACGATCGTCGTCTTCCCGGACTTCAACGCCGTGAACGTCCATACCTCGGTGCCGGGCGCACCCATCCGGTCGGTGTTGTTCCCACGCAGGTACTCGTGACTGGTCTGCTTCAGCAGAGCGGCATCACCGATCTTTGGATCGGGCGACCACCGATAGGGGGTGCTGCGATTGGCGCCCAGCGAAACCTTCAGCGTGTCGCCAACCGTAAGTGTTTCATCGCGGGTGATTGCGCTCTGCTTCAACACGTCGTCGATGGGCACGTCGATGGTCTTAGTGGTAGCCGGCTTGCTCGGGCTCGAACACCCCACAAGCATGACGAAAGCGGCAAGGACGGCCATTAGCTTGACCTTCATCAGTGCACAATAGCCCTTACAACGCGTATTGAGCCGGGCGTCGCATATGCCCGCGCACCAGCAAACTGTCCGGTACCTTCAGTGCGTGTTTGGCATCATTCGGCCCTGCCGTCATCGGCTCGGCGGCGAACTCACCGCGGCCTGGCGCGCCCAGCTGTGCGGCCTGTGTCTGGCGCTGCGGGACGATTACGGTCAGGCAGCGCGGATCGCAACCAATTACGACGGGCTGATCGTCTCGCTATTGGTTGAAGCGCAGGCGGAAGCAACGCCGACGCGCCGCACGGCCGGGCCATGCCCGCTGCGCGGCATGAAGCGTGCGGACGTAGCGACCGGCGACTGCGTTCGATTGGCGGCCGTGGTGTCGTTGGCGCTGGCCGCCGCCAAGGTCCGTGACCACGTCCATGACCGCGACGGTCTGGTCGGTGTTGCCGGGGTGCGTCCGACCGCGCGACGCATCGCGCAACGCTGGGTGCGCCGCGGCACCGACGCCGGACACGACTTGGGTTTTGACGCAGGCGTTCTGGTGGCCGCGATGGACCGCCAGGCCGAACTGGAAGCACTGGCCGACCCGGGCAGCTCGGTGCTCGCGGTCACCGAGCCCACCGAGACCGCCGTCGCCGCCGCCTTCGCGCACACCGCCGTGCTGGCCGGCCGCCCAGCCAATGAGGCTCCGCTGCGCGAAATTGGCCAGCTGTTCGGCCGAGTGGCACATCTGCTTGACGCCGTCGAGGACTACCGCGACGACGTGGTGCGCGGGAAGTGGAATCCGCTGCTCGCCACGGGAACAACGCTCACCGAGACACGCTACTTGTGTGACGATGCGGTGCTCGGCATTCAACTGGCGCTGGCTGACGTCGACTTCACCGACGGGCGGCTGCCGAAGCGGCTGCTGACGAAAGAACTAAGGCGCTCCGTCTCCCGCACTTTCAACAACTACCCCAACGGGCCCTCCGGAACGCCGCACGGCCAGCAGGACGGCATCAACTTCGGCAACCAACCCTTCACCAACTACCCCGGCGAGATCCCGCCCGAACAGATCCCACCCGCACCCCAGCGCAAACAAAGCTGTTGGGATAGCTGCACCGACGCCTGCTGCTGTGAGTGTGAATGCGACTGTTGTTGCGACTCCTGCTGCGAAGGCTGCTCGGGTGACGGCTGCTGCTGCGACTGCGGTGACTGCTGCGACTGCAACTGACGCATCACCCGTAGCCGTGCCGGCTGTCGAGTCGTGCGCGAGGATGGGACGGTGTTCGCGCTTGTCGTCATCGTTGCGCTTGTTACCACCGTGGTCCTGGGCACGCTGTTGGGTCGGCGTTTCCGCGTCGGTCCCCCGGTTCTGCTGATATTCCTTGGCGCCCTGCTTGGCCTCATGCCACGGTTTGGCCGTGTCCATATCGAAGGCGAGCTGGTGCTGCTGCTGTTCCTGCCGGCAATCCTGTATTGGGAGAGCCTGAACACCAGCTTCCGGGAGATCAAGGCCAACCTGCGCGTGATCGTGATGACCAGCATCGGCCTAGTGATTGTCACCGCCTTCGCCGTGTCCTGGACGGCTCGGGTAATGGGCATGGACTCTCATGCGGCCGCGGTGTTAGGCGCCGTGCTTTCCCCCACTGACGCCGCCGCGGTCGCCGGCCTGGCGAAGAAGTTGCCGCGCCGGACGCTGACCGTGCTTCGCGGGGAGAGCTTGATCAACGACGGCACCGCGCTGGTGCTGTTCGGCGTCACCATCTCGGTCGCGGTCGGCGGCAACGAGGTCGGTCCGCTAGCCCTCACCCTGCGCTTCGTCTACTCCTATCTAGGCGGCATCGCGGCGGGGCTGATCGTCGGCGGACTGGTGACGCTGTTGCGCCGCCGAATCGACGCCCCGCTGGAGGAAGGGGCGCTGAGCCTGCTGACACCGTTCGCAGCATTCCTGCTCGCGGAGACAACACATTGCAGCGGTGTGGTCGCGGTGCTGGTGTCCGCGCTAGTGCTGACTTACGTCGGTCCGAAGGTTGTTCGGGCACGCTCCCGACTGCAGGCATTCGCGTTCTGGGACATCTCGACATTCCTGCTCAACGGCTCGCTGTGGGTATTCGTCGGAGTCCAGATCCCCGGCGCCATGCACGGAATCGCTAACGTGCAGGGCGGACTTCGCCACGCCACCTATCTCGCCCTCGCGGTGACCGCCGCGGTAATCGCGACCCGATTCGCCTGGGTCGAAATAGCCAGCTTGCTGGGCCTGGCCATCGACAGAACCGCGCACCGCCCCACGCGTCGGTTCCCCTTGCGACAGCGCATCGTCGCCAGCTGGGCCGGATTCCGGGGGGCGGTGTCCCTGGCCGCCGCGCTGGCGGTGCCACTGGAAACGCACACCGGGTCGCCCTTTCCCGACCGCAATCTCATCCTTTTCGTCGTCTCCGTCGTGATCCTGGTGACCGTTCTTGTCCAGGGCAGCACGCTGCCCTTGGTGGTCAGGTGGGCACACTTGCCCGCGGACGTCGACCGGGCCGAGGAGATACAGCTGGCCCGCAGGCGTGGCGCCGAAGTCGCGTTGGAGGCCTTGCCGCAGGTCGCCGCCGACGTCGGCGTCGGCCCCGAGCTGCTGGCGCGGCTGCGCAAGGAATATGAGGAGCGGGCCCTCCTGGTCGAAGCCGGCGCCGACGGCTCCGACGGCAGCAATCACCTCAGCGAGGCACGGGACCAGATCCGAGAGGTGCGCCTGCGCCTACTCGAACACAAACGTCAGGCCATCACCGCACTTCGGGACCAGCACCGCATCGACGACATCGTCCTGCGCGAAATCCAGGAGACCATGGACCTCGAAGAGGTGCGGCTGCTCGGTCCCGCCGACGTGGAATAGCTGCCAGGAACGCCGCTGCAACGCTGTTGCCGAAGGAGACTAGCCCGTACTACATGGAAGTCGTTTGATCCCATGGAAGAACGACGACCGCAACCGGTCGGGCTCGCCGGTCACCGTCAGGCCCGGCACATTCGGGTACAGCTCTTCGAGCATCACCCGCAGCTCGAGGCGGGCCAGCTGCGCGCCGAGGCAGAAGTGCACTCCCCCGCCGCCGAACGCCGCGTGCCCGGGCCCTAAACCGGACGGGTTTCGGGTGACGTCGAATTCGTCGGCCCGGTCGAACACCTCCTCGTCCCGATTGGCCGACAGGTAATGCATGAGCACCCAGTCGCCGGCGGGGATGTGCTGACCGCGGATCTCGACGTCCCTAGTGACGGTGCGGCGGAAATGCATCACCGGGGTCGCCCAGCGCAGCAGTTCCTCGACGGCAGGCTTGACGGCATTCGGGTCACGGGCCAGCATTGCCTGCTGCCCGGGATGCAAAGACAACGCTAAGATGCCGTGGCTCAGCGTGTTTCGGGTGGTCTCGTTGCCGGCGATGGCCAACAACAGGAAGAACTCGTTGAGCTGGTCGCGGTTGAGCTTCTGCCCGTCCACCTCGGCCGCCAACAACGCCGAGAGGATGTCATCGGTGAGTCCGTGCTGACGCCGGTGCTTGACCAGTTCATTGCAGTACCGGAACATTTCGGCAGCGGCTTGCCCGAGTGCATCCGGGGTGGGGGCATAGTCGGGGTCTTCGATGCCCAGGGTCCCGATCGCGTTGCTCCACCGGAAAACCTCCATCCGGTCCTCGGCGGGCACCCCGAGCACGTCGGCGATCACCTGCAGCGACATCTCCGCGGAAATGTCGGGCACGGCATCGAATTCGCCCTTGTCGGTGATGTCGGCGACGATGTTGCGGGCGACCTGGCGCATGTTTGGCTCCAGACGCAGCACATTGCGGGCGGTGAAGCCCTGATTGATCAGCTTGCGGTAGTGCGCATGTCGCGGCGGGTCGATGCCCGGCAGCATCGCCGAGGTGGGTCCGGCCTCGACCTCGACCAACGTGTTGCCCCTATTGCTGGTGAAGGTGTCGGTGTCGCGGCTGACCAGGCGGACGTCGGCATGCTTGGTCAGCAGCCACACCCTCGGCATTCCCGGCATCTGCACCGGGTGCACCGGCGCGTCCGCGCGCAACCGGGTCATCGCGTCGAACGGGGCGCCGGCGATGAAGGTGTCGGGGTTCAGCACCGCCGCGGCGTCCCGATCGGCTTGGGTGTCCTGGTTTTCGACCACCAACGGGCCCAGCTTCGGAACGGTCATGGCTCTCCTTCGGATGCCTTGATACCGGCGATGATCACGTCCAGGCCCGCGCGAAATCGCTTGATAGACGACGGCTTGCCGCGGGCTTCGTCCAGACTGACCGAGCCCAGCAGGTAGGTGTAGAGCACCGTATGCGCCGCCACGGCAACGGCTTTGGTCAAGCCGGCTTCGGCCAACAACGCGCGGCTGAGCCGGTCCAGGCGGCGGGCGCGCTCCCCGCCGCCGCGGGTCTGCAGGATGCCCGCGATCCCGGGAACATCGAGCATGACTGTGCGCGCCGCACAATACAGTTCGGCCAGCCGGACGTCCCACGGTCCGGTCTGGGGTACCGGGATGTCAGCCAGCACCGACTCGGCAAGCAGATCTAGCGCGGCCTGTTTTCCCGGCACGTGGTAGTAGACCGACGGCACCGCGGCACCGACTTCGGCGGCCAGCTCCCGCATCGTCACCTGCTGTACCCCGACGCGTCGGGCCAGCGTATGCAGGGAGGACACCACCTGGGTGCGGTCGAGTTCGCCGTACGCGCGCCGCACGGTCATTCGAGCCATGTTCGAATCAATTCGAGCACTGTTAGAATTTAGCGCGATGAGCGCTGTGACCGCAAAGATGTCTATCGCGACGCCCGTGGTGACGATGTTTCCCGGGGCGAGCGCCGACTGGGAGGTCGACGCCTCGATCGAAGAGATCGCGAGGGTCGCCGAAGCGGCGGACCGACTCGGCTATCACCATCTGACCTGCAGTGAACACATCGCACTACCCGCCGCCGAGCAGACGCGCCGCGGCGGGCGGTATTGGGATCCGCTGGCCACCTTCGGTTATCTGGCGGCCCGCACCCGGCGAATCCGGTTGGCCACCAACGTGTTGGTGCTGGGCTACCACCATCCGCTGGAGATCGCCAAGCGCTACGGCACGCTGGACAAGCTCAGCAACGGCAGGCTCATCCTTGGCGTCGGCGTCGGCTCGCTGAAAGAGGAGTTCGACCTCGTCGGCGCTCCGTTCGAGGAGCGCGGAGCGCGCGCCGACGACGCGTTACGGGCGCTTCGTGCCGCCTTGTCGGTTCCCGAGCCGGCTTACCACGGCGAGTTCTATTCGTTCGACGGCATGGTCGTCGATCCCTGCGCGGTGCAACCGCGCGTCCCGCTGTGGGTCGGAGGCCGCACACCGCGGTCGCTGCGTCGGGCCGTCACCCTGGCCGACGGTTGGGCACCGTTCAACGTGAGCCTGCAACAGGCGCGAGAATGGTTGGGCCGCTTCGACCTTCCGCCTGACTTCGAGGTGGTGCTAGGGCCGGCACACCGACTGGATCCGCTCCACGATCCCGATCACACGCGTGAACTCATCGTCGACACCCTCTCGCACGGCGCCACCATCGTCACTGTCAGCTTCAAGCACACCTCGCTGGGGCACTATTTGGAGAACCTGCACGCACTCGCGGAGCTGAACGCCGGATGAACCGGGCCAGAGAATTAGAAATCGCTGGCTGCCCACGTTCCCTGCGGGTAGGGCGGGACCTTGCCGGCGTAGACCCCGTCGGTCAACGGGCACAGCGTGTCGGAAATGGTTCCGGCATTGGCCAGTACGGTCGCCTGACTGCTGGACGTCACGCGCGCGACGACGGCCTGCCAGAAATACGTGATGCCGCCATGCTCGTACCAGATGAACCAGTCGTTGCCGCGATTGCCGGCGCGGATCAGTCGGCGAAACGGCAGATTCGGGTCGTTGACCGAATCCGTTGAGTTGAACGGCGCACCAATATCGGCAACCGGTGGCAGTAGATTGCGTAGCTCCGACGGCAGCTGGGACACGTGCTGCACTTCCTGCACGGCTGTGGTGAGCGCGCATTTCGTATCGGGCACCGCCGCGGCCGAGCCGGACGTCGCGAGACTCAGCACCAGCGCACCCGCGACCCAGTACGGGAGAAACCGTTGCGCCATCCGTCGAGGATAAGGTGAAGCGCGTGAGTGCGCGCGACCAAGTTCTGATCACATCCGCCCAACTGGCCGACCTGATTCAGTCCGGCGACCCGGTGACCACGCTCGATGTGCGCTGGCGCCTCGACGCTCCCGACGGGCGTGCGGCCTATCTGGACGGCCACATCCCCGGCGCGGTGTATGTGTCGCTGGAGGACGATCTCAGCGACCACACCGTGACCGGGCGGGGTCGCCACCCGCTGCCGACAGGCGGTAGTCTGCAGGAATCGTTGCGCCGCTGGGGAGTTCGTGAGGACTGCCGTATCGTTACGTACGACGATTGGAATCGAGCCGGTTCGGGGCGCGCCTGGTGGGTGTTGACCGCGGCGGGCCTGCCGGATGTGCGCATCTTGGATGGCGGGCTCAACGCCTGGCGCTCATCCGGCGGCCAGCTGCAGGCGGGCACCGTCGACCCGCAACCCGGGAATGTGACGGTGCGGCATGACGATTTGTATGCCGGCGGGCAGCCGACGTTGACCGCGGAGCAGACCGGAAGCGTGTCGCTGTTCGATGCCCGCGCTCCCGAGCGCTACCGCGGCGAGGTCGAGCCCCTCGACCCCGTCGCGGGGCACATCCCCGGCGCCAAGAACCTGCCCTTCGGAACTCTGCTGGCGGATGACGGAACGCTGCTCGGCGAGGACGCACTCGCGGATCTGTTGCCCCAGTGCGACCTGGCCGTTGGCACCTACTGCGGGTCGGGGGTGACCGCCGCGGTGGTCGTCGCCGCCTTCGCGGCCGCGGGTCGGCGGGCGGCGTTGTATCCCGGGTCGTGGTCGGAATGGAGTTCGGATCCGTCGCGACCTGTTGCCCTCGGCTAGGACGCAGCGACCGCTAGTCGCTGATAGCCGGGCCAGCAGCGACTCGAGTGTTCTTGATTCTCCTGTGACCCCTGTGACGAAAGCCGTATCTCATTCCACATCAACCACATCCGTCGCTGCGCACCAAAAAGACGCCCTGCGTGCCCACCTCACAGCGACAACTTCACGGACCCGCCCAGCTCGCCATGAATGCCGCTACCACCCGCGCGGCGTTGTCGGCCGCAATCTGCTTGTAGAAGAAGAACTGAAACGGAAATCCCGGCAGTCCCAGCGGATCACCGGGCCCGTCTGACATCCCGCGAATACCCAGGAACGGCACCCCGTGTGCGGTGGCGACGGCCAGTGACGCGGCCGTCTCTTGGTCCACCGCGTCGTAGGCCGGGTTCGCCGCGGTCCGGATGTTCAGATTGCTCAGCAGGCCTTTGGCCACCCATGGCCCGATCGCCTGGAAGAAGTTGCCGGTGTACAGCAGCGAACGGCCGGGTGGGCTACAGGGTTGGCAACCGAAGACGTCACCGGCGTTGGGCACGCACGGAAAGGCTTGCCCGTTGTTGGAGTCGTGACTGTAACCGTTGCCGCCGACGAAAAGTTGCGGCAACCGGTTCAATTCATTCAGCTTGACGGTGGGAACGTTGCGGCACAGGCAGATCGGGTTCCCTAACGTGTTGACGTTGCTAAGGTTTACGGTCAGCGTTTGAGCCACGGCCAGCATGCCGGGATTGACGGGTGCGTAGGTAGCGCCGTTGTCGAGGGTCCACTGGGCCGGCACCGCCACATCCCCGATGCTGGTTCGGCCGGCCCCCCCGGCGACACCGGAAAACACCACTGCGCCAATGGAAATCCCCGAAGCGCAGGTAAAGCGGTTCAACGCGGCCTCGGTGACCTGCGTGGCGTTCACCAGGCCGATACGGGTCATCGCCACCAACACCTTCTTACCCGCGATCGACCCGCGGTAGTAATACTGTCGGTCATACACCCCAACGGGATTCGGGTCGAGCACGGTGTGGGCCAGCACCGCGTCGGCTTCAGCCGGGAACGCGGTCAGCACCAGCGTCCGCTGTTCGCAAGCTGCCGCCGTCACCACCGCCACGCCCCCGAAGTCCGCCGCAGCCAGGCCACCCCCCATGCACAATGCCACAACCACAACCAGGGCAGCGCGGAACCGTTTGAACACGATCCCCCTATCCGGTGGGCGTGGCTGAGCAAATCAACGACCAATTTTCGCGCCACACGGCCGACAGTTGGAGATTCGTTACCGTTCTTTTTGGATAGCGATTTCGTGGCGTTACGTGATTGCGATTCCACACCGTCCCCACCGCTCGATAACCAATTGGGCGAAAGCGCGATGGGTGGGCGGCGGTACGCGACGGACTGCTGCTCCGGTGTCAGCATGAACCGAACGTGGTCAGCGACCAACCGTGCACGCGGTAGCCGCCGGACTCGAGAGTGAAGTTGCCGAAGCTCCCATCGCCGAAGTCGGCTTCTCCGCCATCCAGGATGTGGTGGCCATCGCGTCGTCGCCGGTGACGACGCCGACGCCTTGGTACACGACGTCGCCGACGGTACCGGACGCCGTGCATGCTTGCGGCGGTGCCGGATCTGCAGATCGAGGTCACCGGCGCAAAGGGAGAGACTATTATGCTCACTCCGATGGCGAAGCGGCGGAGTTTGGCGGTCCAGGTGTGACACGTCTCGCCACCTATCTCGGCTCCGACATGCTGGCGATAGCCTCAACCCCAAGGGCCGTCGTGACATTCCACACCAACCTAGCAACCGAAAGGCCGAGGCCATGGACATCTTCGTCGAATGGAACAACGGCGGAACCGAACTGAGTTGGCATTCAACCACCGAAGCCAACGACGGGCAGGCAGTGACGGTGTTCCTCCGGCGGTACGGCACACCGGGTAAGCCCGCGCTGGTGTGCGTCCATGGCTTTCCGACATCCAGCATCGACTACTACCCATTGGCGCGTGAACTGAGTGACGACTTCGAGACCTTCACGCTGGACTTTCCCGGCTACGGCGTATCCGACAAACCCCCCGAGCCCTACGTCTATTCGCTCTACGACGACGCGCGTCTGCTCGTCCACGCCATCACCGAGGTGTGGAAACTGACCGAGTACCGAATGATCACCCACGACCGTGGCTGCAGCGTCGGCATGATCGCGCTAGGCCTGCTCGCCGAAACATCGTCATTGCCAGAAGATTTGATTATCACCAACGGCAACATCTACCTGCCGTTGTCCAACCTCACCGCATTTCAAACCGCGCTGCTCAACTCCGCCACGGGCCGGGCCACCGCAGCGGAGACGACGCCGGAGCTACTGGCCGCCGGCCTCGGGTTCACCACGTTCATGCCGCGCCGCACACCGGAAGATCCCGAAATCGCGGCTCTGGCCAAGTGCTTCGCGTTCAACGACGGAATGCGGGTGCTGCCGGACACCATTCAGTATCTGCATGAGCGCGCATCCGATGAAAAAAGTTGGCTCGAAAAGCTTTCCAAGCTCCCGGTCAATACCACGCTGGTGTGGGGTCTGCATGACACGGTGGCACCGCTACGTGTCGCGAACCATGTCTGGCAGACGTATCTGCGTGACATGTCGGGTCGGAGCCGCTACTGGGTGGTGCCAGGTGCCGATCACTATCTGCAGTGTGACGCACCTGGCGAGTTGGCTCAGATCGTTCGCCTCACCGCTCAAGGCGACAGCATCGCGCTACAGCTGCAGACTCTCGGTGACCGGCCCGAGGGCGCGGTTCTGGTGGACCAGTCTTAGAGCGAGACTGAGCCGCTACGCTCGATCTCGACGACGCGGTCGGCGAGACCGCGACGCTGCATCTCCCGGGTGAAGTCGGACAGCGGCGACGCAAAAACGGTGTAGTCGTCGAAGTGGATCGGAATCGTCTTGGGCAGGTCGAGAAGTTCGACGAGCCCAGCCCCCTGCTGCCCGTCCATGGTCACAGTGAGCCCGAAGGGCAACCTGGGCCCGGCGGGCAGTCGAGTCCCGCCGAGGTGCAGGATGCCGGCGTCGATCGTGTCGAAGCGGACGGGGATCTCACCGAGTTCCTCGACGAGCAGGGTATCGCCGGAGATGTACAGCCGCCGCCGCTGCGATCCGGCTACCGGACCGAACTCAGCATGCTGCCCATCACCGGCGGAACCAGAAGCTTCACCCACATCGGGGCATGACGACCGGGCAGCGATGTCACCGTCAGCTGTCGGTCGCCTTTGACGATGGTGTGTGTCTGCCAGGTCGACATCGCGCAGGACTGCTCGAACCCCTTCTGGCGCAGCCTGCCAGCCGCCTCCGGGGTGGTCAGTATCGGCAGCCGGCGGTCCAGATGCTTTTCGGTGACGCGGTCCCAATGGTCGCCGTGCAGATGCGACAACACAACGGCATCGATGGGCGGCAACTGGTCGGCGGACGAGGCCGGTTCTTTGCGGCATTTGGATACCAGGCCGTGGCCCAGATACGCACGCTGACCTCGGTGCAGGAAATTCGGATCCGTCAGCACGGTGATGTCCCCACTGCGGATCAGCGTGGTGGCATTGCCGACGAAGGTGATGGTGATCTCCATGGGGTGCCCGTACCCATTTGAGACCGTTCGAACAGTCGACTCATCGCGATCACGACGTTCTTGTGTCATGAACATGTCGGGGACCAGCGACAGCGGTCAACCATCCCGATTGAGAATTACACCTGGTCTGGATGCTGTAACGTCTGCAGACGAACCACCAGGGAAAAGGGAAACGATGACAACGGCGTCAGACTTACTGGGCTACGAGGGCAAACGGGTCTTGGTGGTCGGCGGAGCGACCGGCATGGGCGCTGCTGCCGCACAGATCGCAAAGTCTCTCGGAGCGCACGTGACTGTGATGGACTTCGCGCCGGTGGAATACCAGACCGATCACGTGATCTCGCTGGACCTCAGTGATCAGAATTCGATTGACCGGGGAGTCGACGAACTCGACGGGCCGGTCGACAAGCTGTTCTCCGCCGCCGGTGTGGCCGATGGGCCAAAGCTGATGCGGGTCAACTTTATTGGGCACCGCCACCTGATCGAGCGGCTGCTCGCTAGGGATCTTTTCCCACGGGGTGCGGCCATCTGCTTCATCTCGTCGGTGGCCGGGATGGGTTGGGAGAACGACCTGGAACTCGTCCAGGACTTCCTGGCCACGCCGGATTTCCAGGCCGCGGAGGAGTGGTGTCAGAAGCGCCAGCCGCAGGGCATCATCCACTACGGGTTCAGCAAGAAGGCGATCAACGGCTACGTCGCCTGGCAGGGCTACCCCTTTCAGAAGAAGGGCGTGCGGATCAACGCGGTCTGCCCCGGCCCCACCGACACCCCGCTGGCCCGCGCCAACGCCGACTTATGGCTGACCTTCGCTCAGGACTACCGTGATGACACCGGTAGCGCGACGCTCACTCCCGCGGACATCGGCAAGGCGATGATCTTGCTGAACAGTGACGCGGCGGCATCGGTCAACGGGACCACGCTCAACGTCGACCAGGGCCACGCCATGGCATCGCTCACCGGATCGTTCGCCCCCGGCAAGGCGATCATGAATCTGATCACCGGCCGCGTGCAACTGGCCTGAGCTGGGGCGGCCCGGGCGAGCCTGCCGCGTCACGTTCGCCCGGCGAGCAGACGCAACGGCAGCACCGCGGCTGTCCTACTCTCTGGCGTCGACCCTCGGAGCCAGCGCGCGCGCTGCCAGCCTGCCCGCGATCGATGTTGAGGCGATCGTGATCAATGCGCCGAACATAAAAGCCGCAGCCTCACCGGGCGCCAGAACGTGTTGCTCGGTACCGATGGTTGCCGCGGCGACCGGCACGCCGAGCTGCGCCGCCGCAAGTATTGCGAGCGGGAGGGGCTGCCCACACAACCGCCCCACAGCATGTGCCAGTACCCCTCCTAATCCCAGGCCCACCCCTAGCAGAATGAACTTCGGATTCGTACTCAGCTCGCGCACCTGCAGCGAAGCGCCGAGCCATATGAAAAACAGTGGACTGAAAAAACCTTCGGTGATACCGAACAGCTGCCATGCCAGCCGCCGCGGTTCGCCGACGGCGGCGATCACCAAGCCGAGAGCGAAACCCGCTAGCATGACCGAAACATGGGTTCGCAAAGCCAGTGCCCCGAGCGCGAACAGGAGCACCATGTTGGTGCGCAATTCCACTGCGAAACGCTGCTTTTCCGAATACAAATGCAGGCGCCTGAGCCAGCCCGTCCGGTCCGCAGTGCGCAGCGCCAGGTAGAAAATCAGCGCGCAGCCTGCAATGACCAGCGCGCTCAGTGCCGCGGTCAGCGCGTGTTTGATGTCAATCACCAACGGCAGCAACACAATAGATGAAGCGTCCGCAATAGCGATCTGCGCTGTTACGGACAGCACTTGGGGGCCCTGTAGGTGCAGCGAATTCATCACTGGTAACGCCAGCGCCGCCGAGGAGGACGCGATCAACACCGCATACAAGGCCGCGCGATCGGTGTCACACACCGCCGCCAGCCCGACTCCCAGCGCTGCCGCGACCGCACCGACCAAGACGGCCCGCGCCGCTGCCGACGGCAACGCCGAACGTATCGCATTGCCGCGGACCGGAACATGGGTGCCCACCGTGAACATCACCAACGCGAAGCCGATGTTCGCGAGCAACTGAAGAGTTGGGTTGGATGCGTCGACGACACCGAAACCCGTCCTACCGAGCACCAGTCCCGCAATCAGTTCGCCGATGATTACTGGCATGCGCAAGCGTGGCAGCGAGGCCAGCAATGGGCCCGCGAAACCTACCGCGGCCAGCAGCGCAAGTGTGTGGAAGCCGAAACCTTGCACGTCAGCCGTCCACCGGCAGCGGCCAATTGCCGATTGTTCGAACGCCGTCGCCGATCACTGTCGCTCCCATCTCCCGATTTCACACTCGCACAATAGTCGTAATGGACCTTCTGGAACCAGCTGCGGGCGCGGTATATTTTCCGACTCCCGGCCAATTCAGTGCATGTTTTGAGCACATCTCGGGCAGACCGCGTCAAATGACCGGCCCTGGCCGCGCCCTAGCCGAGCCCGATGGCCCAACCCCCCTGCGAGCAGATGCAAGTGTCAGCGGTCATGGCGCCAAATGCCACCTTGATGTCGTGCTCGGTCAATGCCGTTCCAGCCTGCCGCGCGCCTCCTGGATCTCCACATCACGCCCGTCGGCGATCAGGTATAGCGTTGCCTTCCAAGTCATCTCGATGAAGCTAGGCGCTATGAGCGTGGGCTCGAAGTCCAGCGAATGAGCACAGCCCACGCGCTCATCATCACACATCGTCCACCGGGTAGGGGTCGTTGAGTGACACTTCGCTGACACTGATACAGCCGACGTTTGGGGCCAGTCAACGCCATCGATCCGACGCCAAGTGGAGCCGGAACATCATTCACCTCAAGCTAACCTTTGTTCCGCGCTCATCCCCGCTGGCGAGTGCTTGCCGGCGAGAAGCTAGCCCACCAGTCGCGCCGCGGGTCAGGTGACCAAGAATCCGCCGGGCAAGTTGGGTGGGGGTAGCCGGCGCAGACTCGCATTTCTGAGGCGCGAATCGTGCGATTTTGCATCTGCTCGCGATCTGAGGATTTACTCGGTGGGTGACACCCAATCCACTCGAGGAGCTGACGCTCGAGCAGCTGCGCCAGCGCACCAGCATGAAATGGTGTGCCCACGCAGCCGACATCCTGCCCTTGTGGGTCGCCGAGATGGACGTCCACCTCGCACCACCGGTTGCCCAGGCCATCCACGCAGCCGTCGACGCCGGCGACACCGGATATCCGCACGGCAAAGGCTATGCCAGGGCGGTCAGCGAGTTCGCCGCCGCGCGTTGGCAATGGAACGGACTGTCGGTTGGCCGCACCCGCGTGGTGCCCGACGTGATGCTCGGCGTCGTCGAGATGCTACGTCTGGTCACCGATCGCGGCGACACCGTCATCGTCAATTCGCCGGTTTACGCACCGTTTTACGCGTTCGTCTCGCACGACGGCCGCAGAGTAGTCGAGGCTCCGCTAAACGACAGCGGCCGAATTGACTTGGGCGCGTTGGATGATGCGTTCGCAAGCGCCCGCAGGTCGGCCGGCCCAAGCGGCAAGGTCGGCTACCTGCTCTGCAATCCGCATAACCCCACGGGCGCGGTGCACACCGCCGAAGAGCTGCAAGCCATAGCCGAACGGGCCCGACGCTACGGCATCAGGGTCGTGTCCGACGAGATTCACGCGCCACTCATCTTGCCGGGCGCGCGATTTATCCCCTACCTCAGCGTGCCCGGCGCCGAGAACGCGCTGGCCTTGACGTCGGCGTCCAAGGCCTGGAACCTTGCGGGGCTCAAGGCCGCCTTGGCCATCGCCGGTCCGGAATCGGCGGCCGACCTACGGCGAATGCCCGAGGAGGTCGGCCACGGGGCCAGCCATCTGGGCCTCATCGCCCACACCGCGGCCTTCACCGGCGGCGGCGACTGGCTCGACGCACTGCTGCGCGGCCTGGATGACAACCTTGCGCTGCTGCAACATCTGCTCAAAGAGCACCTTCCCGGCGTACAACTGCTACGGCCTCAGGGCACTTATCTGGCGTGGTTGGACTGCCGCGAACTCGGCTTTGAGGAGGAGGAGCACGGCGAGGGCATCCAAGTGGTGTCCGACCTGTCCGGACCGGCCCGATGGTTTCGCGACCACGCCCGCGTGGCGCTCAGCTCGGGCCACGTGTTCGGCACCGGTGGCGCCGGGCATGTGCGCCTGAACTTCGCAACGTCGCAGGCGATCCTGACCGAGGCCGTCTCGCGGATGGGTCAGGCAATCCGCGCACTAACCTAACTCCTGCGCTTGTCCAGGCCCTCGATAACCCAGTTGGCCCAGTCGATTTCGTGCCGCGTCCAGCGGAGCCCCTGCTCCAGTGCGGCACGGGCGAAGAATGCGTCGTCGTCGGCCGTCCAGTCGTGGGACTCGAGGATCTGTGCATAGTGCGCGTGCTCGCGCTCGGACAACGACAGTAACGACTTCAGATATTCGCGCGCCTGGTCCCGGGTCAGCTGGCCGAGCAGGAAAACGCGCAGCAAGGCGGCGTTGCGGACCGGCGGATCCTGCTGCGGAGACAACATCCAACGACGCAACTCGGCGCGCCCGGCGTCGGTGATGGAATACTCTTTGCGCCCCCGCGGCCCCATGTCGGACACCTTGATCAACCCAGCAGCAGCAAGCTTATTGAGCTCCCCGTACAGCTGGCTCTGCGTGGCGGGCCACATGTTGTTCATCGACTCTTTGAACCGTTTCAGCAGGTCATAGCCGCTTCCCGACTCCTGGGACAGCAGGCCCAACGCAGCATGTCGCAAGCTCACCCGCCCATCCTAACGTTCCACAATTGACATGTCATCATCGTATATGTCAGCATCGACATGTCGTAACAGAAATGTAGTAGTCAGAGGAGGTTCACCATGCCCCCGCCAGCACACATCAACCGCGACGCGAACGCATCGAAGGACCGACCGGACAGCGAACGCCGCGGCATCACCGGCGTGCTGGACGGGTTCCTTGAGTCCCCCTTCGCCGGTATCGCACCGTGGGCGCTGTTGTCCATCATCTCCGCTCCGGGCCGATTCGAAGTTGCCGTGGTATCCGCGCTCGGGTTCTCGGTGCTGGTGATGCTGGTTGGCCTGCTCCGCGGCATCAAGATTCACTCGCTCGAAGCGTTCGGGGCGGTGTTCTTCGCCGTGCTGGCCGTGGTCGGCCTGTTCGCCACCAGCACAGTGATCCGCTTCCTCGAAATGTGGTCAGGCGAGCTGACCAACATATCACTGGCGACATTCGCCTGGCTGACCTTGCTGATCCGCAAACCGTTCACCCGGGCCTACGCGAAAGACACTACGCCACAAGAACATTGGGACAGTCCGCTGTTCAACCGGATCAACAACGTGATTACCGCAGGCTGGGCAAGCGCGTTCACCTTCGCTGCGGGCGTCGGCTTGATCGGCAACCTGATCCTGCACGACCCGGAGAACTTCTGGACCGGCTGGATCCTGCAATTGGCGGCCATCTTCTTTGCGGTCGCGTTGACCGAGTTCTACCCGGACTACGCCTCGGCCATGTTCGACCTGGACAACGGAAACGAGGCGCAGGTGCCCTCAATGCTGCTGATCGTCGACTGGCTTCCCACCTTCGTCATCGTTACCGGGGTGGTGGGCCTGATCACCGGATCCATCGACTTCGTCGTGGGGCTCGGGCTGATAGTCGGCGGGAGCGTGGTGTCGGCAATCGTGGCGAAGCTCTAGACGCCGATGGCGCGGGACCGGTGTCGCCCGCTCCCGGCACTGTTATGCCTAGTTGGTCAATAACGTGTCTTCGCCTAACGATTTCTGTCACCTGAGCGGCTACCGAAGGGTCCCGGCTGACGGCGTCAAGACTGACGGATGGCAGCCAGCACCGACTCGGCGAGCTCGGGCCGGCAGACCACGAGATCGGGCAGCTTGGGATCGGGCTGGTTGTAGACCAGCGGCGATCCGTCGATGCGTGAGGTATGCAGTCCGGCGGCTCGCGCGACCGCCACAGGTGCGGCCGAGTCCCATTCGTATTGTCCTCCCGCGTGCACATACACGTCGGACGATCCTTGCACGATCGACGCCACTTTTGCTCCGGCGGAACCCATTTCGACCAGGATGCCGTCGAGCGCATCGCGGACGGCCAGCGCGATCGCGGGCGGGCGGGTGCGCGACACCACGATGCGGGGTTTGTCGGTGGCGTCCAGCGGTGGCAGCACGTCGGGCGTCGCCAGTGTTGTCCCCTGCGCCGGCAGCGCCACCGCGCCGGCGACGAGTTCACCGGACTGCCAGAGTGCGACGTGCACCGCCCAGTCCTCGCGGTCGAGCTCGGAGAATTCCCGGGTACCGTCCAACGGGTCCACGATCCATACCCGATCGCTGCGCAACCGCACCGGGTCGTCGGCACCCTCCTCGGACAACACCGCGTCGTCCGGCCGCTGACGCCCCAGGGCCTCCATCAGAAAGTCGTGAGATCGCCTGTCCCCCGCCGCTTTCCGCTCACCGAGGTCAGCTGCGGCGAACTCCGCACGGACCCCGAGCAGCAATCGGCCGGCCTCGGAGGCCAACTGGGCGGCCAGTGCGTGGTCATTCATGGCAAGCGAAATCCTCATTGATCCCCGGGAAAAATCTTGGCTATGTTAACCGACTTTACCCGGCTACGCCGAACGCGATATCAGTGGCCGGACCCGGCACGACCCTTAGAGCCCGAACTGGTCCTCGATGATGCCGAGCCAGATCTGCGCCGAGTCGATGGCCACCTTCTCGCTGATGAACGCGTGTTGGGTGCCGGTATAGATGTCGCGGAAGGCTCGTTCGAGACGGCTGCCCTCGCGAATCGAACTGGTTCCCGCCACTAGATGCGCCCACTGCGCGCATTCACGCGACATGTCGGTGGCAAAGACAGCAGCAGCCCGCATATCCGCGCGCAGCATCGGGCGCAACTCGTCTCCGCCGGCGACGGCGGCCTCTGCGGCGCCGAAGGCGTCCAGCACCAGCAGCCGGGCCGCTCGCCACGCCGACACGTGGTGCGCTAACCCCTTCTGAAAGGTGGGACGGCTGGCCAGCGACGCCATGTCGCTCATCCGGTACTTCGTCGCGGCCAGTTCGGCCACGTCGTCAAGCATGCTCTTGGCAACCCCGAGCGCCCACGAGGCGTGCCCGGCGGCGGTCACCGGCATCAGTCCCAGGTGCGCGGCCGGCGACGTTCCGCGGTGCGGTCGGCGATCGAAGAGCCCGAACGTCCTGCTGCTGGGCACGAATACGTCCTGCGCGCTGTAGTCGTAGGACCCGGTGCCCTTGAGACCCTGCACGTACCAGCCATCGTTGAACTGGATTTCGTCCCGCGGCACCAGCGCCACCTGCATGTCGGGAATGCCCTCGCTGACCCAGCGCATCTCGCCGTTGTCCATCGGGAAGAAGCCTGCCGCGACGTATTGCGAGTGGCCGGTACCCGAGCCGAAGCTCCACGATCCGCTCAGCCGGTAACCGCCGTCGACGACAATTCCCTGTCCGTTGGGAAAGAACTGGCCGCCCACGGTGACGTGGTTATCGTGGGCGGTGAATACCTCCGCGAAACCCTCGTCGTCGAGGTAGGTGGCCGCGGCGAACCGCGACGGCAGGTTGGCGATTCCGATCCATCCGAAAGACCCATCCTGCCAGGCCATTTCGATCCAGGTATCGATCATCTCGACGAGCGAGGGCTCCCTGCCACCGGCCTGCCCGGGGCCCAGCGCGGTCATCAGCCCGCTGGCCCACATCTCGTTGACCACCGCGTCAGTCATGGTGCGTATCCGCTCCGATTCGGCCGCCTCGGCCCGCACCAGATCCCGCATTCCCCGGGCCAGCGAAAAGACCTGGCCACCTACCTCGGTTGTCGACGTCATTGGTGTTTCCAATCGCGATTGCTGACCACTACCAGGCCCCGAACAACGACACGTTGACCGTACGCTGTTTCAGCCGCAACATCGTCGGCTAGGTCTGATCAGTGCGGGAGGCCGAACAACTTGACCACCTCGTGATCACGGCCGGCCAAGTAGCCGCCGTCCACCGCGATGGCCTGACCCGATACAAACGAGGCTTCGGTCGACAGCAGGAAAGCCGCCATGGCCGCGACCTCCTCGGGTCGCCCCAGCCGTTGCAGGGCGTGCTCTCTGGTGATCGCGGCGCGCGGACCCTCCATTCCGGGCATGCCGAAAACGCTTTCGGCAAGCGGTGTTTCGATGAAACCGGGGCAGATCGCGTTCGCCCGGATCCCACTTGGCCCGTAGTCGAGTGCGATGTTCTTCGTCAACAGCACGACGCCACCCTTGGCGGCGTTGTAGGAACTACCGCCCGCGGTGCCCTCCAAACCCTCCACGCTGGCCAGCGTCACGATCGAACCACGCTCGCCGTCCACCCGGGGCTGCTCGATCATCTTGGCCAGTGCGGCCTTGGCCACCAAGAACGTTGCGGTGAGGTTGATCCTGATGACCCGGTCCCATTCGGCCCGCGGAAGCAAATGCACCGGACCGCCGCCGGCCACTCCGGCGGAATGGACCAACCCGTCCAGCCGGTCGGGTACCGCGGCGAAGACCACGGCCACCGCCGCCTCGTCGCTGATGTCGGCCGTCACGAAGTGGAATTGCGGACCCAAATTCGGCGGCGACGCCAGGTCGGCACCGATGACAGTGCCGCCTTCGTCCAGGAGGCGCCGGGCAGTCGCCAACCCGATGCCCGACGCCGCACCGGTCACCACGAAAGTGCGCCCCCTGGCCCGGTTTCCGGGACGACCAGTCAGGTTCACGGCTAACCCGCAAGCGCTTTGTCGCAGGCGGCCAAAATCGCGGCGAAGTTCAACCGCAGCAACGGCCGGCTGATGAGTTCCATCAGCCTGCCTCCCGCGTAGGCCGGGTGGGTGTAGTTGCTCAGCCAGTCGACGTGGGTGCCGTCGCCTGACGGGGTGAACGTCAGGGTGCCGCCGTCATGGTCGAAGGCCGGAACCGAGCGCACGATCAGGTAGGTGTAACTACGTGGTCGGTCGTAGGCGGTGATGTCCTCCCGGAACCACATTCCGGTCCCGAGCACCTCGCGGACGGCGCCGACCCCGGGCCCCTTCGTATCTTTGGACCATCCGGACTTCAAGACCAGCGGCGCCGTATTCAGATTGACCGGGTCGGCCAGCCAGTCGAAGACCTTCTCCACGGGAGCAGCGATGGTTCGCTGCACGTGAATCTCGACCATGAGATCTCCTGCCCGGCGCGTGTCGCGCACTCCCCGCTCATGCTAAACGCCGTACCAGCCGGGGCTACGACTACCGGCGACGGGCGAACGGCGATCGCGACGACGATGCGCCGAGGTGATCGGCCGCGAACGCTACCGGGGTCCGCGGCCGCGCACCGGCCCGGCTCCGCTGCCACAGCCCGTGGGCTGCTGCGGGCATGATGGGCGCTATGACCACCGAACCGCCTGTTCAGCGCGCCCCTGCCCAAATCACGGCCTATCGCCTCGCGGCGATGTTGCTCGGGGTAGGGACCCTGCATTTTGTGGCGCCCAAGCCGTTCGACGACATCATCCCGGCCGAGCTGCCCGGCAGCCCGCGGTTCTACACCTACACTTCAGGGGCGGCCGAACTGGCTATCGGGGCGCTGCTGCTGCCGCGCGGCACTCGGCGACCCGCGGCGGCCGCGGCCGCGGCGCTGTTCATCGGGGTCTACCCGGGCAACCTCAACATGGTTCGACTGTGGTGGGACAAGCCGTGGCCGATGCGCGTCGTGTCGCTGGCCCGCCTGCCACTGCAGTTTCCGATGATCACGGCGGCACTCAAGGTTTACCGCAACAGTTAAATCCTCGAGCCGACTCGGTGCAACGTGCCATCCGGGTCCACGTAAGCGAATTCTCTTAACCCGTAAGGCGTGTCGTGCGGCGGATGCAGCCGACCGCCCACATCCGCCAAGGCTTTCCACTCCGCATAGAGGGCGTCGGCGTCGCTGACATACAAGTAGACGCTGGACGAAGTGCTCAACGGATCATGCTCGGCCCATTCGGTGAGGTGCAGCTGGACGGAACCGCGGTCGACGAATCCGTAGCGGTCGGGGCCTTCGTAGCCGCGGGCGTCGAATCCTAGCCGACGGTATCGCTCGAGCGCAGCGTCAAGGTCTCGCACGGGGATGATCGGTGCCACCGAGGTGAATTTGATTAAGGACACGTGAGCAGTCTGTCACCCGACACCGGCGCGCACTTGATAACCGAAGCCGATCAAAACATCGAAAACGGGTGTTGGACGGCACGATCCACAGCCGACATGCTGATACACAGCAAGTTATCGCGAAGCCCTTAGGAGGATGAAATGCTCACGCAGACAAGCACACACGTCGCATCACTGATCGACGGCGAGATCGTCGAGGAGTCCGACCTCGGTTCGGTCCAGCGGCTGACAGCCGACAACTTTCCCATCCTGCAGGGCCTGTCGATCAAGCGGTTGCTGATCAACCCGGGCGCGATGCGGACACCGCACTGGCACGCCAATGCCAACGAACTCACTTACTGCGTTTCGGGTACCGCCCTGGTCTCAGTGCTCGACACCGGCAGCCAGTTCGCGTCCTTCGTCGTACGCGCCGGCGAGATGTTCCACATCGACTCCGGTTCGCTGCACCACATCGAGAATATCGGCACCGGGATGTGCGAATTCATCATCGCGTTCCGCAGCGAACGGCCCGAGGACTTTGGCTTGGGGGCAGCATTCGGTGCCATGACAGATGCCGTGCTGGGCAACACCTACGACCTGCCTGCCGCGGATTTCGCGGCGATGCGGCGCAGCACCACCGACCGCGCCCTGGCGGCACGCGTCGGCGCGCCCGATGTCCCAGCCGCGGCGTACTTCAGCGACCCCCACAAATTCGACGTCGAGGCGATGGCGCCGCCGGTGAGCATTGCTGTCGGCTCGGCCAGAACCGCGCGCCTGCAGTACTGGCCGGCGCTCAAGGACCTGTCGATGTATTCATTGCGGATCCGCGAGGACGGCATGCGTGAACCGCACTGGCACCCGGTCACCGCCGAGATGGGCTACGTCAACCGGGGTTCGGCCCGCATGACCGTCATGGGCCCTGGCGGCGAGTTGGACACGTGGCACCTGCGGCAGGGCGACGTGTACTTCATCCCCCGCGCCTACCCCCACCACATCGAGGTTTTCGATGCCCCCGAGATGCACTTCTGCATCTTCTTCGACCAGCCGACGCCCGGTGACATCGGCTACCGGACATCGGTGACCGCCTACTCCCGACAGGTGCTGGCAGCGACCTTCGACACTCACATCGAGGACCTGCCCCACTTCCCCGTCACCACCGCCGACCCGCTGATCGTCAAGCGATGCAACCCGGTGGACGCGCTCGCTGTCGGGGAGTGACATTCGCTAGTCGGTCGCGCGAGCCACGATGATCGGGGTGTGCACCGAGTGGACCACGGCGTTGCTCACCGAGCCCAGCAGCATCCTTGCGATGCCGCCCCGACCGCGGCTGCCGAGAACGACCAGCTGAGCCGATTTCGATTGGTTGATCAGCTCCCGGGCCGGCCGGTCGAAGACCACCCGTCGCTGCACGGTGACCTCGGGATAGCGCTCCTGCCAGCCGGCCAGGCGCTCGGCCAGAATCTGCTCCGATTGCACCTCCAGCGCGGCCCAGTCCAGACCGCCATGGTCGAGCACCTCGACATCGCTCCATGCGTGCACCGCTGCAAGGTCGACGCCACGCCGCGAAGCCTCGTCGAATGCGATCGCCGTCGCAAGCTCGGAGGCCGGGGATCCGTCGATGCCGACCAGCACCGGGGCGTCCTCTCGGATGTCGGCGGAGAGGTCGCCGGGAACGATGGCGACCGGGCACGCGGCGCCCCGCAGTACGCCCGAACTGACCGAACCCAGGAGCACCCGTCCGACCGCGCCGCGCCCGTGGCTGCCCACGACGACCATCTCGGCATCCCCGGACAGTTCCACCAGCGTCGGTATCGGAGGTGACGACTTCAGCTCGCTGGCGATCTCGATGGGGCGGTCGGCCGAATCCCGGGCGCGCTTGACGGCCTCCTCGAGAACCTGTCGGGCGTCGTCTTCCTGCCAGACGGCGACGCCGCCTGGCAGCGGGATCTGCGGAAACGTCGGCACGTAGGTGTTCAGCATGTGGACGAGAGTCAGTGGGACGTTTCGCAGGGCCGCGTCTCGGGCCGCCCATGCCACCGCGGCATTCGACGCCGACGACCCGTCGACTCCGACGAC
>JALHRH010000040.1 GCA_022841565.1 Mycobacterium sp.
CAGAGCGAAGCGATGAGGAGGAGCGGCGCCTATGGCTGCGGCCCGATTGCCTGACGGGTTTGCGGTGCAGGTCGATCGTCGCGTGCGAGTGCTCGGCGACGGAAAGGCCTTGCTCGGTGGCTCGCCGACCCGGCTGTTGCGGTTGGCCCCAGCCGCCCAGGGCATGCTGTGCGACGGCCGCCTCAAGGTTCGCGACGAGGTCAGCGCCCAACTGGCACGCACTCTCTTGGACGCCACGGTGGCCCACCCACGCCCCGCGACGGGTCCGTCCCACCGAGACGTCACCGTTGTTATACCGGTGCGGGACAACCCAACTGGCGTTCGACGGCTGGTGGCGTCACTGCGTGGGCTGCGGGTGATCGTCGTCGACGACGGATCCTCGTGCCCGATCGAATTAGACGACTTGACCGGCGCGCACTGCGACATCGAAGTACTGCACCACGTTCACAACAAAGGCCCGGCGGCGGCTCGCAACACCGGACTGGCGGCCTGCACCACGGACTTCGTCGCCTTCCTTGATTCGGACGTGGCGCCGCAGCGCGGCTGGCTCGAGGCCCTGCTCGGTCACTTCTGCGACCCGACGGTCGCACTTGTCGCGCCCCGCATCGTCGGGCTGGGGCAGCACGAGAACGTGATCGCCCGCTACGAAGCGGTGCACTCCTCACTAGATCTGGGCCTGCGGGAAGCGCCGGTGCTGCCGCACAGCGCGGTATCTTACGTGCCCAGTGCTGCAATCGTGTGCCGTACCTCGGCGATCCGGGAAGTAGGCGGGTTCGACGAGACGATGCATTCCGGCGAGGACGTCGACCTGTGCTGGCGACTTGTTGAAGCGGGTGCCCGCTTACGGTATGAACCGATTGCATTGGTCGCGCATGATCATCGGACCGAGCTGCGGGATTGGATCGCGCGCAAAGCGTTCTACGGCGGTTCGGCGGCACCCTTGTCGGTGCGGCATCCCGACAAGACCGCGCCGGTGGTGATTTCCGGCTGGGCGCTGACGGCCTGGATTCTTATGTCGCTCGGAACCGGCCTGGCCCAACTGGCTTCGATCGTTATCGCCGTGCTGACGGGCCGCCGGATCGCGAAGGTGCTGCGCGGCGCCAGTGCCTCCGTCGAGACAACGCTGTGGGATGTGATCGTGATCGCCACCCGAGGGTTGTGGTCGGCGGCGCTGCAGTTGGCGGCGGCAATCTGTCGGCACTATTGGCCGGTGGCGCTGCTGGCGGCGGTTCTGTCGCGGCACTGCCGGCACGTCGTGGTGATGGCGGCGATCGTCGACGGGGTGGTGGACTGGTTGCGTCGCAGGGATGCAGTCGGCGAGGACGCCGAACCGATCGGGTTGCTGACCTTCCTGTTACTCAAGCGCGTCGATGACCTGGCCTACGGGATCGGCCTGTGGTGTGGGGTGGTACGCGAACGTAACATCGGCGCACTCAAGCCACAGATCCGGACATAACGGCCGCCTTGTCTGCAGCCGCCCAGCACAGCGATGTGCTGATCGTCGGTGCTGGAAGTGCCGGTTCGGTTGTTGCCGAACGCCTTTCTCGTGATCCAAGTCGTACCGTGACGGTCCTGGAGGCAGGTCCCGGACTCGCCGATGCCCAGCTCCTGGCGCGAACCCGCGACGGGTTGCAACTGCCGATCGGGGCGGGCAGCCCGCTGACCGAGCGCTACCTGGCGACGCTGACCGACCATCCCACCCGGCAGGTACCGCTGGTGCGCGGAACCACCGTCGGCGGATCGGGCGCCGTCAATGGTGGTTACTTCTGCCGAGGGGTGCCCGGCGACTTCGACCGCATGGCGATCCCGGGCTGGGCATGGGTTGACGTGCTCGACCACTTCCGGGCCATCGAGACCGATCTGGACTTCGCCACTCCCGCGCATGGCGGGGCCGGCCCCATCCCGGTGCGTCGCACATCCGATCTGACCGGCGTCACCGAGACTTTCGCCGCCGCCAGCCGGCGCGCGGGATTCGGCTGGGTCGCCGACCTCAACGATGTCGGGCCTGAGCTGCCCTCAGGGGTGGGCGCGGTGCCGCTCAATATCGTCGATGGCGTCCGCACCGGCTCCGGGGCCGCGTTTCTGTTGCCGGCACTACGGCGGCGCAATCTGCGGCTGCTGGCCCGGACCCGGGTGGTGCGGCTCCGTTTCGCCGGCCGCACCGCGGTGGGCGTGGACGCGGTAGGGCCGGACGGTCGGATGGGCCTCACGGCGGATCGAATCATATTGTGTTCCGGAGCTATTCGGTCAGCCCACCTGTTAATGCTCTCTGGCTTGGGCGAACAGTCGATGCTGCGTGCCGCCGGTGTAAAAGTTGTTGCGGCGCTCCCGGTAGGGCTGCGATGCAGCGACCATCCCGAATGGGTGATGCCGGCCAGCTGGGAGGTGGCAGTACGCCGGCCGGTGTTGGAGGTGGTGCTTACCACTGCCGATGGCATCGAAATTCGACCTTATACCGGCGGTTTCGTAACCATGACCGGCGATGGCCCTGCCGGACATGGTGATTGGCCGCACATTGGCGTGGCCCTCATGCGACCGCGTTCTCGCGGGCGCATCTCCTTGGTGTCGGCGGATCCCGATACACCTCCACGAATCGAGCATCACTACGACAGCGAGCCGGCTGATGTCGCGGCGTTGCGTTCCGGCAGTGAGCTGGCCCGTCAAATATGCAGTACCACAACAGGTCCAGCGGTTTGGGCGACATCCCAACACTTGTGTGGCAGCGCCCCGATGGGCGTTGACGGTGACCCGAATGCGGTCGTGGACAACAGATGTCGTGTTCTCGGCATCGAGAATCTCTGGGTGATAGACGGATCCATCCTGCCGGTGGTTCCCAGTCGGGGACCTCACGCTACCATCGTGATGGTAGGGCACCGGGCGGCTGAATTCGTTCGGTGAGCGTCTGACGGCTGCTCAATCAACGCGAAGCCGGGGCAGCTTCCCCGGTAGCTTCCATTCGGGCCACCGGGGCCGCGGGCGCCGCAGCTGGTACCGCCCGAACTGCCAGCGATGCCGGCAACGGCGATACCGCCGCTTGCTCGGTGATTTCTACCGGCTCTGCCGGGCGCGCCGGTAGCGGCGGATTCGGTTGACGCACCGACCCCGCCGATCCCGCCGCCACCGCCGACCCCACCGGCGCCGCCGCCGGCGCCATCGGCGAGCCCGCCGGTCCGGCTGCTGCCGAACCGAGAGCCGCCGTCTGTGCCATTGCTGCGGCTGCCGGCGCCGGGTGAACGCGTTCGCTCAGGACTGTGCGTGCGAGCGCCTGTTGCGGCATGTCCACTGGGCCGGTCTGGAAGCCGGTCTGGAAGCCGGTCTGGAAGCCGGTCTGGATGTTCGAAACGTTGGCCGCCTCACTGATGGCATACGACTGAGAGCCGAAATTCATCAGTTGCACGAACTCGTTGTGAAAGGCCGCCGCCTGGGCATTGAGCGCCTGGAACGCCTCGGCGTGGGCCCCCAACAGCACCGCGAGTTCCGCTGACACGGCATCCGCACCCGCCGGGATGAACGCCCCGGTCGTCGGGAGAACAGCCGCCGCGTTGGCATCGCTGAGCGCAGAACCGATGTTCGCCAGATCCGTTGCTGCCGCAGCTACATACTCCGGCGCAGCAATTACAAACGACATGTGGCCCCAGCCAAAAGCGGATCGTGTCCGCCCACCCGTGTCGAACCTGCTCATAGAAATGGTAGCCCCACTAAGCGAAGCTCGCGGCGTTTCCGCTGAATGCGAGCCGATTCGTGCGCGGCCATCCCGGATGTGCCGGGCCGGGAGCAGCGGGTCGCCGAACCAGGCCCTCGATGACCTCTACCCAGACGTTGCCGTGCCTAATCCAGATGGTGATGAATCGAGGCGGCCCAGTACCGGCTCGCCGGCGCCGGCGTGCTGCGAGCACTGTCAGTAGTCGCCCTGCTCGTCTGCGTTACGGCCGCCGACCGAGGACTCATCGTTCTCCAAGATGACGTCGATTTCGAACTCGCCGAACGTCACTTGCCGAACGTGTCAACACACCGCGTAATCCGCGCCCTGCCTTAGCGATTGCATCGGCGACCCCGGATCCGCCGCATCGCTTGTGAGATTCCGCGGCGGTTTCGTGACAACGTACCGTACGGCTCAGGTTCTCAGGTCACGTGTCCTATAGCGATGGCGCGAGCTGCAGCGATGCGGAGAAGTTTCGGCACGACTCTTGCCGACTGTAGCATCGTCTGGTCACACTGCTCCCCGTCCGGACCGGGAATGCCCCGGCAACGACCTTACGCGACAAAGAGATTGAGCTCATGAACTACCACAACACCATGGGAGCAACATTCTGGCGGATCTATCCGCTGACCAACTTTCCGGAGACCGTACGGGCGACCAAGGTAAGTCGGATGGTGGACAACGACGCTCACCATCAACGCCGCCATGTTCTGAGCGCCGGTCGCACTTAGCGGGATAGTGCCGCAGCGATGTCGGGGGGGACGGGCATGGGGGTCATCAGTCCGGCGGCGACACGGCCGGTGTTGCCGTCTGGGTAGCGCCCAGTCAGCGATCCGGGCGCGGCCACAATTATTCGCACGATCTGGCCGAGCGCTTCGCGTCGATCATGTTGGCGCAGTGCCAAGTTCAGCATTGCGACGTGATTGCGTGTGTGCAGCCACGGGAACGGCTGGGAGACGATGTGTGCCCGTTCCAGATGGTGCCAGCGCACTTCGGTAGTAGCGGCGCTCTTGGCGCGGGTCATCTCATCCCGGTAGAAGGCGCGGTCTCGATCGGTGACACGAGTGATGGTGGGCTCCTCTTGAGTCGTGAGTCGTCACAGCAACCGCTGTGCTCGGCCGTGTCGACCGGTGTGGGGGCGGCAAGACTAAGCGACTGCCAGCACAGGGGCGGCCCAGAGGCCCGGAGTCGGGTGGTCGACCTCGCGGTCGACAACGGGGTGACTCCGGCCGATCCATGGAGAGCCGCCTCGGCGCACCCAGGCGTTTGACGCGGAATGGCCAACGCGGCAGCCAACGTCCTGGCGGGCGGCCGATCAGCGTGGTTCGAATCCATTCATCTGCATCGGCGCGGCCCCTTTCCCCGAATGACTGCACCGCCGGGCGTTTGGCGTCATCGAAATGCCGCGGATGCGCGCCGAATCGCCGCGCCCACCGAGCAGAGCAGAATCTGTCGTCGACACCGGACCGCGCCATCGCAGTGCTGCGCACGTCTAACCGCATGCGGCGATTGGGTCTGTCTGGCCGCAATGGCGACTCGAAGCCGGACGGACAGCAACGACATCGACGTTGTGTACCACGTCGGTGCCATGCGCTCCGACCCAGCTCGATGACCGGCAAGCCAGCCTGCTGAGCGGCCTCGGCGAGCAATTCCGTGACAAGATTCCGACCCGGACCCGCGCCAGCGGCGATGCGGGCGGCGACGTTGACCATGTTGGAGTAGATGTCATCGCAGCAGTTAGGTGACCTCGGTGAGCGACACCGGGAAGCGACCGCCGCGGTGCGCGCCATCGAGAATCAGCCAAGCCGACGTGAGCGCTGAGTGTGGATTCGGGGAGGTAAGCAAGACCGCGTCACCGAGCGGTGCGCGGGTGCGCGCGACGAGCGACTGTGCCCGTTCAGCCGCAAAGCCTGCCTTTGCGACGAAACCGGCGGTTACACCGGTACCGCCGATGAGCACACCGTGGGACTTCCTGTCGTTCACCAGCCCGTTCCTCACTTCTGGGGCGATCAGCGCCCATGCGTAGCCTGCCACCAGCATACATCGTTAAGTACGCATATCTCTATGTATTTATGGCTGCTGCTTTTCCGCGTTGCCGGGCGGTTAGGGTAGGGGGAAGCGGTGGAGGGACTATCGGCCCGTGCAGGTCGCCACGATGGGGGCATGCTGGTGCACAGCACGTCATCCGGTTTCCGAGCTGATACAAGAAACGGTCGATCATGCACACCTCCTGCCCGACTGCGCCCCAGCGATGAGCCGCCGCACCAACTCATTACGGGCCGGCCTGAAGATCGGCCGCGGCCGTAACGTTGGCAGCTTCGATGGGGCGTACAAAAGAGTCCCGCCCGGGTGTCTTGTCCTGGCTGCCAGCTGGTTTCGAGCGTGAAATGCACGACGCGACAGGCCGCTCAGCCGTCGTCAAATTCCCACTCGGCATCCCCAGGCGGGGGCGGTGCCGGTGTCGACCACGTCCGCGCGGGCGGCGCATCTGTGGGATGCCCTGTGCCAGGCCCACCAGGTGCTCGGGTCCGACGCGGTGGCCGATGAGGTGTTCCGTCTGCTGGTGTGTGCGCGGATCTTCGAGCCGACCAGCAAGGTCGATTCGTTACGAGCGCTCTTGACACGCCTGTGCGGCGTCCTGTTCACGCGCGCTCGGCCCGGACGCCGGGGCATGCATGCCTGCTCCTGCGGGCCCGACCGCCAATGGGAGGGTGCGACCAGCGCCGATAATCATGGTGAGGCGCCCCCCGGCGGGCCGGTCGAGCCGACCGCCTGGGATTTGGCCGACGCGGTGATCTGGGGCATACTGTTCAGGTTGCCCTGCGCCAGGTTCACCCCTGGCCGGGCAGACGACCAGCGCCCACCATGGGCGCGTCCGGTCCCCACCTTGGAGCGCGACTAATTCGGCCGCCTACGAGGCTGCGTGCGGGTGACACACCCGAGCGCGGGGAGCGGTTGAACCACGACAGGTAAACAGCGGCGCAGTATCCGGCGCAACGCTAGATCGGCCCTCATCAGGGCGGTCGATCCGCGCGCCGGGGGGCACCAGGCCCGAACGAGGACGCAAGTCCGAGCAGGGGCTCACAGTGTGGGAGAAGAGGTAGGAGAAGCGTGGCGGGACAGAAGATCCGCATCAGGCTCAAGGCCTACGACCATGAGGCTATCGACGCGTCGGCGCGCAAGATCGTCGAGACCGTCGTGCGTACCGGAGCCAGCGTCGTGGGACCAGTGCCGTTGCCGACGGAAAAGAACGTGTACTGCGTCATCCGCTCTCCGCACAAGTACAAGGACTCGCGGGAGCATTTCGAGATGCGCACACACAAGCGGCTGATCGACATCCTGGACCCGACGCCGAAGACCGTTGATGCGTTGATGCGCATTGATCTTCCGGCCAGTGTCGACGTGAACATCCAGTAGGAGATCGGAAACGATGGCAAGACAGGGCAATTCCGCCGGGCGGCGGGGCCTGCTGGGTACCAAGCTGGGCATGACGCAGGTATTCGACGAGAACAACAAGGTCGTGCCGGTGACTGTCGTCAAGGCCGGGCCCAACGTGGTGACCCGCGTGCGGACCCCGGAGCGTGACGGATACAGCGCGGTGCAACTGGCCTACGGCGAGATCAGCCCACGCAAGGTGAACAAGCCGGTCACCGGCCAGTACGCGGCCGCGGGCGTGAATCCGCGCCGGCATCTGGCCGAGTTGCGGCTGGACGATGCGGACGCGGCGGCCGAGTACGAGGTTGGCCAGGAGCTGACGGCGGAGATCTTCGCCGACGGCGCCTACGTCGACGTGACCGGCACCTCCAAGGGCAAGGGCTTCGCCGGAACCATGAAGCGCCACGGCTTCCGCGGACAGGGCGCCAGCCACGGCGCCCAGGCGGTACACCGCCGCCCGGGCTCCATCGGCGGATGTGCCACTCCGGCAAGGGTCTTCAAGGGCACTCGGATGGCCGGCCGGATGGGCAACGATCGGGTGACCGTGCAGAACCTGGTGGTGCACAAGGTTGACGCCGAGAAAGGCGTGCTGTTGATCAAGGGCGCGGTTCCCGGCCGCACCGGTGGACTCGTCGTGGTCCGCAGCGCGATCAAACGAGGTGAAAAGTAATGGCGGCTTCGAAGATTTTGGAAATTCCGGTAAAGACGCCGGCGGGCAACGTTGACGGCTCCATCGAGCTGCCGGGCGAGCTGTTCGACGCTCCGGCCAATATCGCGCTGATGCACCAGGTGGTCACCGCGCAACGCGCGGCGGCGCGTCAGGGTACCCACTCGACCAAGACACGCGGTGACGTCCGTGGTGGTGGCCGTAAACCGTACCGGCAGAAGGGAACTGGTCGCGCCCGGCAGGGATCGACGCGGGCTCCGCAGTTCACCGGTGGTGGCGTGGTGCACGGCCCGAAGCCGCGAGACTACAGCCAGCGCACGCCCAAGAAGATGATCGCCGCCGCATTGCGCGGGGCGCTGTCCGACCGGGCCCGCAACGGACGCATCCACGCGGTCACCGAGCTGGTGGCCGGGCAGACCCCTTCTACCAAGAGCGCCAAGGCTTTTCTGGCCACACTGACCGAACGCAAGCAGGTCCTGGTGGTTGTCGGCCGCAGCGACGAGGCCGGGGTGAAAAGTGTGCGCAATCTGCCTGGTGTGCACATCCTGTCGCCCGACCAGCTCAACACCTATGACGTGCTGCGTGCCGACGATGTGGTGTTCAGTGTCGAGGCTTTGAACGCCTACATCGCGTCCAATACAGCCAACACGGCGTCTTCCGAGGAGGTTTCGGCCTGATGGCGACCATCGCTGACCCCCGCGACATCATCCTGGCGCCGGTCATCTCCGAGAAGTCTTATGGGCTGCTCGACGACAACGTGTACACCTTCGTGGTGCACCCGGACTCGAACAAGACGCAGATCAAGATCGCCATCGAGAAGATCTTCGCCGTCAAGGTCGCCTCGGTGAACACCGCCAATCGCCAAGGCAAGCGCAAGCGCACCCGGTCCGGTTACGGGACGCGCAAGAGCACCAAGCGCGCCATTGTCACATTGGCGCCGGGCAGCAAGCCGATCGACCTGTTCGGGGCCCCGGCCTAGCCGCCCCGAGCGCGAGAGAAAGACCTGATTAGACATGGCAATTCGCAAGTACAAGCCGACGACCCCGGGTCGTCGCGGCGCTAGCGTGTCGGATTTCTCCGAGATCACCCGATCGACTCCGGAGAAGTCCCTGGTGCGCCCGCTGCACAGTAAAGGTGGGCGTAACGCGCACGGCCGGATCACCACTCGCCACCAGGGTGGTGGCCACAAGCGCGCCTACCGGTTGATTGATTTCCGTCGCAACGATAAGGACGGCGTCGACGCCAAGGTTGCCCACATCGAGTACGACCCGAACCGCACCGCGCGGATTGCGCTCCTGCACTTTCTGGATGGGGAGAAGCGTTACATCATCGCGCCGAACGGTCTGTCGCAGGGCGACATCGTCGAATCGGGTGCCAATGCCGACATCAAACCCGGCAACAACCTGCCGTTGCGCAACATCCCGGCCGGCACCTTGGTGCACGCCGTGGAGCTGCGGCCAGGTGGTGGCGCCAAGTTGGCGCGCTCGGCCGGATCGAGCATTCAGTTGCTCGGCAAGGAAGCCACCTACGCCTCGCTGCGGATGCCCAGCGGTGAGATCCGCCGTGTTGACGTCCGCTGCCGCGCGACGGTCGGCGAGGTAGGCAACGCCGAGCAGGCAAACATCAACTGGGGCAAGGCCGGTCGTATGCGGTGGAAGGGCAAGCGCCCGTCTGTCCGTGGTGTGGTGATGAACCCGGTGGACCACCCGCACGGTGGTGGTGAGGGTAAAACCTCCGGCGGTCGTCACCCGGTCAGCCCGTGGGGCCAGCCCGAGGGCCGCACCCGCAATCGGAACAAAGCAAGTAACAAGCTCATCGTCCGACGCCGTCGCACCGGCAAGAAGCACGGGCGCTAGCGCCCGGTGACGAATGCGGAGTGCGCAAGCGCGATGAGGAGGAGCCGGGCAATGAGTGAAGTCGAGGAGTAGCGAACTATGCCACGCAGCCTGAAGAAGGGCCCGTTCGTCGACGACCATCTGCTCAAGAAGGTCGACGTCCAGAACGAGAAGAACACCAAGCAGGTCATCAAGACCTGGTCGCGGCGGTCGACCATCATTCCGGACTTCATCGGCCACACGTTTGCGGTGCACGACGGCCGCAAACACGTCCCGGTGTTCGTCACCGAGTCGATGGTGGGTCACAAGCTGGGGGAGTTCGCGCCCACCCGCACCTTCAAGGGACACATCAAGGACGACCGGAAGAGTAAGCGGCGATGAGTACTACCACTGAATATCCGTCGGCGACCGCCAAGGCGCGGTTCGTGCGGGTGTCGCCCACGAAGGCACGCCGGGTCATCGACCTGGTGCGCGGCCGGTCGGTGGCGGACGCGCTCGACATTCTGCGCTGGGCACCGCAGGCCGCCAGCGAGCCGGTGGCCAAGGTGATCGCCAGTGCCGCGGCCAACGCCCAGAACAACAACGGGCTGGACCCGACCACTCTGGTGGTAGCCACGGTGTACGCGGATGAAGGCCCGACCGCAAAGCGAATCCGTCCGCGTGCACAGGGCCGTGCGTTCCGGATCCGGCGGCGCACCAGCCACATTACGGTGATCGTGGAGAGCCGGCCCAGCAAGGACCAGCGATCCTCGAAGTCGTCGCGGACCCGTCGCGCCGAGGGCAGCAAGGCCGCGGCGAAGGCCGGAACCGTCTCGGGCGCCAAGAAGGCAGCGACTAAAGCGCCCACCAAGAAGGCACCCGCAGAGACTTCTGAGGCTTCTGATTCGAAGGGAGGCTCAGACTAGTGGGCCAGAAGATCAATCCGCACGGTTTTCGGTTGGGCATCACCACCGATTGGAAGTCACGCTGGTACGCCGACAAGCAGTACTCCGAGTACGTCAAGGAGGACGTCGCGATCCGTCGGCTGCTGTCCAGCGGCCTGGAGCGGGCCGGTATCGCTGACGTGGAGATCGAGCGGACCCGGGACCGGGTCCGAGTGGATATTCATACCGCGCGGCCGGGTATCGTCATCGGCCGTCGCGGCACCGAGGCCGACCGCATCCGTGCCGACCTGGAGAAGCTGACCGCAAAGCAGGTTCAGCTCAACATTCTCGAGGTGAAAAACCCGGAGTCCGTAGCACAATTGGTGGCTCAGGGTGTCGCGGAGCAGTTGAGCAACCGCGTGGCGTTCCGTCGGGCGATGCGTAAGGCCATCCAGTCGGCCATGCGGCAGCCCAACGTCAAGGGCATCCGGGTGCAGTGCTCGGGGCGTCTCGGCGGCGCCGAGATGAGCCGCTCGGAGTTCTACCGCGAGGGCCGCGTTCCGCTGCATACCCTGCGGGCAGATATTGACTACGGCCTGTACGAGGCCAAGACCACCTTCGGCCGCATCGGCGTAAAGGTCTGGATCTACAAGGGTGACATCGTTGGTGGTAAGCGCGAATTGTCCGCTGCCGCACCGGCCGGCGCCGACCGTCCGCGCCGCGACCGGCCCTCGGGCACCCGTCCGCGTCGCAGCGGTGCCTCGGGCACCACAGCGACCGGCACTGACGCCGGCCGCGCCGCCGGCGGCGAAGAGGCCGCCGCCGCCCCCGAAGCCAGCGCGGCGCCCGCTGAAACGCAGAGCACGGAGAGCTGAATCATGTTGATTCCCCGCAAGGTTAAGCACCGCAAGCAGCACCATCCCCGCCAGCGCGGCATTGCCAGTGGCGGCACCGCGGTGAACTTCGGCGACTATGGTATCCAGGCGCTCGAACACGCCTACGTCACCAACCGGCAGATCGAGTCGGCCCGTATCGCCATCAACCGGCACATCAAGCGTGGTGGGAAGGTGTGGATCAACATTTTCCCCGACCGCCCGCTGACGAAGAAGCCCGCGGAGACCCGGATGGGTTCGGGTAAGGGTTCACCCGAGTGGTGGGTGGTCAACGTCAAGCCCGGCCGGGTGCTGTTCGAGCTGAGCTACCCGAACGAGCAGATTGCCCGGGCGGCGCTCACCCGAGCGATCCACAAGCTGCCCATCAAGGCACGCATCGTCACCCGAGAGGAGCAGTTCTGATGGCGGTGGGAATTTCCCCTGGCGAACTGCGTGAGCTGACCGACGAGGAGTTGCAGGAGCGGGTCCGCGAGTCCAAGGAAGAGCTGTTCAATCTGCGCTTCCAGATGGCGACGGGCCAGCTCAGCAACAACCGCCGGCTCCGCACGGTGCGTCAGGAAATCGCGCGCGTCTACACGGTGCTGCGTGAACGAGAACTGGGTCTGGCTAGCGGGCCCGACGGGTCCGACGGTAAGGAATCGTGATGGCAGAGGCAAAGAAAGCGGCTCCGAAAGCGGAGGCCCCCGCGAAAGAGAAGGGCCCCAAGCACACTCCGGCCGCTCCTAAGCCGCGCGGTCGCCGCAAGACCCGCATCGGCTACGTGGTGAGCGACAAGATGCAGAAGACGATCGTCGTCGAGCTGGAAGACCGTGTTCGGCACCCGTTGTACGGCAAGATCATCCGGACCACGACGAAGGTCAAGGCCCACGACGAGAACAGCGTCGCCGGCATCGGCGACCGCGTCTCGCTGATGGAGACGCGCCCGCTCTCCGCGACCAAGCGGTGGCGACTGGTCGAGATCCTAGAGAAGGCCAAGTAAAGGCCAAGTGGCCAAATAAGGCCAAGTGAAGGCTTACTGAAAGCGAGCATTTCGATAACAGCCGGCCGGGTGAACCAATCACCCGGCCGGCTGTTTCATCTCCTGAGCTCGCTTGTCCACTGATTGGGGGATAGCGGATATCACCCCGTTCGGGTCGTTCGGTGGATACCGCCTACCTGATCACCGCTGTTAGGTTTGTATCGCTCGATATACAACACCGCGAAAAAAGGACGAAGTTATGTCTCATGAAATGCTGTTCTGCGATCACGAATTCGCATACTCCGCACCGATTTACATCGCCAGCGACATCGCCGAATAAGCGCCTGCCACACCACTGGCCTGACGTCGCCTGGCATGCAACGGTCGGGTGGCGTCAGGGTCAGTTACTCAAGAGGAAGCTATCGGTCACACGGTCACTGTTGGATCGTGACCGTCCCGACCGCTATCACGCCACCACGAGTCTGAGCCAGCGTTTAGCGCTCCAGTAGAGACGCAGGCAGCGCCGGCGCATGCCCACCGGAAGATGGACTGCCCCAATGGAACGCATGAGAACCTGCCCGGTGACTAACCCACTCGGCGTCGATCTCACTGATCCGGGCAACTTCGCCAACGGTTTCCCCTACGACGTATTCGAGACCCATCGTCATCGCGCGCCGGTGTTCTGGCACGAGCCCTCCGAGCACACCCCCGACGGTGAGGGCTTCTGGTCGGTGGCCACTTACGCCGAAACCGTTGCCGTGCTGCGTGATGCGGCGACCTTTTCGTCAGAGACCGGCGGCCGGCGGCCGTTCGGCGGCACCTTGCTGCAGGACATGCCGGTAACCGGTCTGATCAATATGATGGACGATCCCCGGCACTCTGAGATCCGGCGGTTGGTCAGCTCGGGTCTTGGACCGCGGATGATCGGCCGGGTCGAGGATGACCTGCGCCGCCGCGCGCGTCGCTTGATCGACCAGATCGAGCCCGGTGTGCCGTTCGACTTCGCCGCAGCCATCGCCCCGGAACTGCCGTTGCAGATGATCTGCATCCTGCTCGGGGTGCCCGAGTCCGACCGGCACTGGCTGCTGGCCGAGCTGGAGACGGTGCTGGAATTTCGAGGGTCCCAAACAGACTATGCGGCAAGGATCTACGGGAAGAATGCCGAATCTCGGCGGGGTGACTACGGCCGTGAGCTAATCGCCCGCAAGCGTGCCGAGCCCGCTGACGACATGTTGTCGATCGTGGCCAATGCGACCGCCGGCGGCGTGCCATTCCTCTCGGATGACGAGGTGTACCTGTTCTTCCATCAGCTGTTCAGTGCCGGCAGTGACACCACCCGCAGCGTCACCTCCGTCGGCCTGCTCGCCCTTGCCGAACGCCCCCACCAATGGCAGCAGTTACGCCGCGACATGGACTTGTTGCCGACGGCGATCGAGGAGTTCGTGCGCTGGACCACGCCGTCCCCGTCCAAGCGGCGGACGGCTACCCGCGATGTCACCCTGTGCGGCAACCTGGTCGAGGCGGGCCAAAAGGTGCTGGTGTGGGAGGGTTCTGCCAACCGTGACGCCAGCGTGTTCGATCGCGCCGATGAGTTCGACATCACCCGAAAGCCCAATCCGCACCTGGCTTTCGGACATGGCGTGCACTATTGCCTGGGTGCCACCCTGGCCCGGTTGGAGCTGCGGGTGTTCTTCGAGGAACTGCTTCCGAGGTTCAGCAGTGTCGAGGTGGCGGGGCCGACGCGATGGGTCGGAAGCAACCGCCGCAACGGCCTGCGTAGCCTGGTCGTCCAGATGCGCTGACCGGTTGGGCGGCGTCCACGCCGAAATCTCAGCAATTCACTATCCGGCGCGTGTAATGTCCACGGACGTTCGGGTGGTGTATCAGGAGACGGGGCTGACGGCATATGGCGGGTTCGACGGAGTCGGGTCAATTTCAGGGCAAGATCGAACTGGACATTCGTGATTCGGAACCGGACTGGGGGCCGTACGCGGCGCCTACCGCGCCCGAGAACTCGCCGAACATCCTGTACCTGGTCTGGGACGACACCGGCATCGCCACCTGGGACTGCTTCGGTGGTCTGGTCGAGATGCCCGCCATGACGCGGATCGCCGAGCGCGGTGTGCGGCTGTCGCAGTTCCACACCACCGCACTGTGTTCCCCGACCAGGGCGTCGCTGCTCACCGGTCGCAATGCCACCACCGTCGGCATGGCCACCATCGAAGAGTTCACCGACGGTTTCCCGAACTGCAACGGACGTGTCCCGGCCGATACCGCGTTGCTCTCCGAGGTGCTCAACGAGCGCGGCTACAACACCTACTGCGTGGGCAAATGGCACCTGACGCCGCTCGAAGAGTCCAGCATGGCCGCCACCAAACGGCACTGGCCGACCTCGCGTGGCTTCGAGCGCTTCTACGGCTTCATGGGTGGGGAAACCGACCAGTGGTACCCCGACCTGGTGTACGACAACCATCCGGTGAATCCGCCCGGTACGCCCGAGGACGGCTACCACCTGTCGAAAGACCTCGCGGACAAGACTATTCAGTTCATCCGCGATGCCAAGGTGATCGCGCCGGACAAACCGTGGTTCAGCTACGTCTGCCCCGGCGCGGGTCACGCGCCGCATCACGTATTCAAAGAGTGGGCCGACAAGTACGACGGCGTGTTCGACATGGGCTACGAAAAGTACCGTGAGATTGCGCTGGAGAAGCAGAAGGCGATGGGGATCGTGCCCCCGGACACCGAACTGTCGCCGATCAACCCCTATCTCGACGTCAAGGGACCTAACGGCGAGCCGTGGCCGCTGCAGGACACCGTGCGGCCCTGGGATTCCCTCAACGACGAAGAGAAGAGGCTGTTCAGCCGGATGGCCGAGGTGTTTGCCGGCTTCCTCAGTTACACCGATGCCCAGATCGGTCGGATCCTGGACTATCTGGAAGAGTCCGGCCAATTGGACAACACCATCATCGTGGTGATCTCCGATAACGGGGCCAGCGGCGAGGGCGGACCGAACGGCTCGGTCAACGAAGGCAAGTTCTTCAACGGCTACATCGACACCGTCGAGGAGAGCATGAAGCTCTTCGACCAGCTCGGCGGCCCGCAGACTTACAATCACTACCCGATCGGGTGGGCGATGGCCTTCAACACGCCGTACAAGCTGTTCAAGCGCTACGCCTCACACGAGGGCGGCATCGCCGACACCGCAATCATCTCCTGGCCCAACGGCATCGCCGCGCACGGCGAGGTCCGGGACAACTACGTCAACGTCAGCGACATCACCCCGACCGTCTACGACCTGTTGGGCATGACACCGCCGGACACCGTCAAGGGCATCCCGCAGAAGCCGCTAGACGGGGTGAGTTTCAAGGTGGCCCTTGATGATTCGGCCGCAGACACCGGCAAGAAGACCCAGTTCTACACCATGCTGGGCACCCGCGGGATCTGGCATGAAGGATGGTTCGCCAACACCGTCCACGCCGCCACTCCCGCCGGTTGGTCGCACTTCGACGCCGACCGGTGGGAGCTGTTCCACATCGAAGCCGACCGCAGCCAGTGCCACGACCTGGCCGCCGCGCACCCGGACAAGCTCGAAGAGCTCAAGGCGCTGTGGTACTCCGAGGCCGAGAAGTACAACGGCCTACCGCTATCGGATCTGAACTACGTAGAGATGATGATGCAGACGCGGCCCTACCTGGTGAGTGAGCGGGACAGCTACATCTACTACCCCGACTGCGCCGACGTCGGCATCGGGGCCGCCGCGGAGATCCGCGGCCGGTCCTTCGCGCTGCTGGCCGACGTGACCGTGAATACCACCGGCGCCGAAGGGGTGCTGTTCAAACAGGGCGGTGCACACGGCGGTCACGTGCTGTTCATCCAGGACGGCCGCCTGCAGTACGTATACAACTTCCTCGGTGAACGCCAGCAGGCTATCCGGTCGAATGGCCCGATCCCGCTGGGCCGACACCTGCTGGGCGTTCGCTACGAACGCACCGGCACCGTCCCGAACAGCCATACGCCGATCGGCACCGCGACGCTGTACTTCGACGAGCACCCCGTCGGCACACTTCCCGACGTGGTCACTCATCCCGGGACCTTCGGGCTGGCCGGTGCCGGCATCACCGTGGGCCGAAACGGCGGCTCAGCAGTGTCCAGCAAATACAAGGCGCCGTTCGTGCTCACCGGCGGTACCGTCGCCCAGGTCACCTTGGACCTCTCCGGACGACCCTACGAAGACGTGGAAAAACAACTCGCGCTTGCCTTTTCGCGCGACTGACATGCTCGCGAGACGGCTGGCGGGCTTGGTCTGCCTGCTGGGAGCCCTGACCGGTTGCGCGGCGCACCCCGGAGAAACGGCCGCACCTCAACCGCACCCGGACCCCGCCGAACCGGTGCCCGGCATCGCACCCACGCACCCCGATCACATTCCGCCGGGCACCCTGTCCTGTGTTGTCACACCGGTAGGCGACGGTGAGCCGACCCCTGCCGCCGTCGCCGACCCGGACGCCCCGCGGATCACCATCACGGTGCCGCGGGGATGGACGTCGATTGCGGGCAGCGGCGACACGGCCCTGACATCCAACGGTCCCGAAACCCTGTCCGCAACGGTGACCATCGCCACGACCGATCTGACGCCCGAAAGCGCGTTCCTGCGCCATACGTCCACTGTCGGCGGCACCATGCCGCGGCTGAAATTCTCCGTCACCGGCTCGCCGTTCTGCGGCTACAGCAGTCAGCAACTCGCCGGCACCCTGCAGGGGCCAGCTGGCGGGATCGACTTCGCCGACCGGATCACTCACATCTGGACCAACACCAAGCAGTACCTGGTGACCATCCACGTGCAAGCGCACACCGGCACGCCCGGCTTCAAGGAGGCGAGATCGGAGTTGACACAGGATTTCGCGGTCGTCATACCCTGAAGTCGTGTTGACGGAGCTGGTTGAACTCCCTGGCGGATCCTTCCGCATGGGGTCGACGAGTTTCTATCCCGAGGAAGCGCCCGTCCACACCGTGACCGTGGACCCCTTCGCGGTGGAGCGACACCCGGTGACCAACGCCCAGTTCGCCGAATTCGTTAATGCCACGGGCTATGTCACGGTGGCCGAGCGGCCACTTGACCCCGCGCTGTATCCGGGCGCCAACCCCGACGACCTGGTCCCGGGGGCAATGGTGTTCCGGCCGACGGCGGGTCCGGTCGATCTGCGTGACTGGCGGCAGTGGTGGGACTGGGCGCCCGACGCTTGCTGGCGACGGCCGTTCGGGACCGGCAGCGACGTCACCGCGCGGGCCGACCACCCCGTGGTGCAGGTGGCCTATCCCGATGCCGCAGCCTATGCGCAGTGGGCGGGACGTCGCCTGCCGACCGAGGTCGAGTGGGAGTACGCGGCCCGTGCCGGAGCGACTGGGACGTATTCGTGGGGGGACGACGAACAACCCGGCGGCCGGCTGATGGCCAACACATGGCAGGGCAGGTTCCCGTATCGCAATGACGGTGCGCTGGGCTGGATCGGCACCTCGCCGGTCGGGGTGTTCCCGGCCAACGGCTTCGGCCTGGTCGACATGATCGGCAACGTCTGGGAGTGGACCACAACCGAATTCAGCGCGCACCACCGACTCACGGCGCCGCCCAAGGCCTGTTGCGCGCCGACCGACCCCGCCGATCCGAGGGTCAGCCAGACCCTCAAGGGCGGATCGCACCTGTGCGCGCCGGAATATTGTCACCGCTACCGGCCGGCCGCACGTTCGCCGCAGTCGCAGGACACCGCGACCACCCATATCGGGTTTCGGTGCGTGGTGGGTGCGACGTCGCGCTGACGTAGTTCGTGTGTCTGTCGCTCCGCGCTCGTATTGCCGGTTACTGTGTGACGAGTCTCGCCCCATTGCTTCCGTGATGTCACCGAAAGGCCGCGCCCGATGAGCCACCAGGCCCCGCCGCCCGCCCGCCCGGCACCGCCGTCGACGCCGTCATCGCCGCGGCCGAACTCGCGGGGCAAGCGCATCCTGATCGATCTCGGCGTGATCCTGGCGGTAATCGTGGTCTATGTGCTTTCGCTGGTCGGGGTGCACCTGCTGGCGACCTCGGCGGAGGGCCTGCCCGAGCCGGACTTCGGCACCACCGAGGACACCGTGGTGCAGGTGAAGGTCGAGGAGCTGGACACCGTCAACAACCGACTCAAGGTGAGTGTGCTTGTCATTCCCGAGGATTCGAAATTCGACAAGAAATTTCACGTGTTGACCCAGGACCTAGCCGTTCGGATATATCCGGAGAACGACCTGGGAGACCTGCAGTACCCGATCGGAAAGTCACCCGCACAACAGACCACCTATCTCGACGCCGAGGGCGATCCCGCCAATTGGCCGTTTGACTCCTACAGCACCGGCACTATCTCCGCCCAAGTATTCGGCGGATCCGGTGACAACCGCTCTGTAGAGGACGCCCGCGTCGAGGTGATCGGATCGGTAGGCGGCTGGGACGTCAGCGTCCGACGGGTCGGTGATGCGACCCAGGGTTCGTCGCGCCCGGACAACGTGATCATCACCTTGCACAGGTCGAAGACCACCCTGATCTTCGACTTCGGCATCGTCCTGGTACTCCTTTCGCTACCCGCCCTGGCGCTATGGGTGTCCATCCCAATGGCATTGGGAAAGAAGAAGTTCCTGCCACCATTCGTGTCGTGGTTCGCGGCCATGCTGTTCGCGGTGGTCCCGTTGCGCAACATCTTCCCTGGCAAACCGCCGGAAGGTTCATGGGTCGACCAGGCCATCACGCTGTGGGTGCTGGTCGCACTTATCGTCGCGATGACGCTATTCATCATGGCCTACCGAAAACAGTCGGACTGAGTTCGGTGCAGCGGTTCATTCCGCCTGCAGCGAGCCACCCACGCCGCCGACCGCGTCCACGGCTTCGGACACCCTTGCCTGAAATCCGGGCGGCAGCGGGATGTAGCCGAGCTTATTCAGTTCGACTTGGCCCGGGCCGATCGCGGCCTGCAAGAACGCCTTGACGGCTTGGGCGACATCGGCTGTGGGGTACCTGGAGCACACGATTTCGTAGGTAGCCAAGACGATCGGGTAGACGTCAGGTTGGGCGGGGTTGTAGAACGACGAAATGTCGAGCACAAGGTCGTTACCGTGCCCGACGATCTTGGCGCCGCTGATGGTCTTGCCCACCGTGTCGGTACCTATTCGCACCGGGCGCAGCGACCTGCGGCTCGCTGGTGTCTTGATCTCGGCGGCGTAGAGCCCGTGCTCGAGCGCATAGGACAATTCGTTGTAGCTGATCGCACCTTTGGTGGACTTGACCAACTCCGCAGTACCTTTGTTGCCTACGGCGCCGACGCCGACGCCGCCCTGGAACGCCTTGCCGGTGCCTTGTTGCCAGGCTCCGCTGGACGCGGCGTGCAGATAGGACTGAAAGTTATCGGTGGTGCCTGACGCATCGCTGCGGTAAACCACGCGGATCTGTTCGGCCGGCATGGACGCGTTCATCGCGGTAATGGCCGGGTCGTCCCAGCGGGTGATGGTGCCGTTGAAAATCTTGGCCAGGGTGGGCCCGTCAAGCACCAGGGTGTCCACGTTATCGAGGTTGTAGGTGATAGCCAACGGGCCGAACACCACCGGCAGGTTCCAGGCGTCGGCCCCGCCGCATCGCTCTCTAGCGGCGGCATAGTGGTCGCGTGACAGCGGCGTATCCGATCCGGCCAAATCTGTTTTGCCGGAAAGAAATTCGTTAATGCCAGCGCCCGAGCCGATGGCGTGGTAAGTGAGCGACTGCTGCGGGCAGGACTTGTGGTAAGCGGCGATGAACCGCGTCATCGCATGAGCCTGTGCGGTCGAGCCGCTGGCGGTCAAGGTTTGTTTACCGCCGCAGTTCACCTTGGCCCCGCTGACGTAGGGAAGGGTCGCCGGTGCGGCGTTGCTGCACGACGAGAGCGCCAGTGCACCCGTGGCCAGCAAGCTGATGGTGACGGTCGCTCGATTGCGCTGCACGTGGTGCCCTCCCTCAGAAAAGCCGACGGTCCGGCGCATACTGACATTTACAACTGCTGGAAACTGCCCGCGTGTAAACGACGGATGAACCAGTAGGCAGTGCTAGATGAATGTCTGGTGTCTCGGAATGCGCAACAAATTCGACCAATGGATTGCCGCCAGATGGATTGCGGGTGAACCACTTCCAGTCGGGGCGCGCGGGTATGACGAGTTCGCTAGCATCTGACCTCGTGCCCTCCCGGCCTGCTGTAATGGATGTGCCCGCTGCAAGCAGAGGTGCTAGATGACCACCGAAGCTCCACCTACCCCGTCGACGGACAAACCATCGCCGCCGGCGGAGAAACCGCGCGAGAAAGAGCCGCCGGTCAACAAAGACAGACCGCGCATCTTGATCGGCATCATCATTTTGACGGTCATAGTCATCGCCTACGTCCTGTCGTTGGTCGGCGTTCACATCCTGCAGCGGTCGGAGGGTCCGCTTCCCCCGCTGGACCTTAGTCAGGGCGGTGGCGATGCCACGATCGTCCAGCTACGCCTGGAGGAGCTTAAGCCGGTTGCGAATCGACTTGCGGTGAATGTTCTTGTTTATCCCAGCATTTCGTCGTATGACAATCGCTTCGACGTGCTGGACATCGACGTGGCCGTGCGCCTGTATCCCACCAGCGACCTGGGGGACCTGCACTACCCGAAGGGCAAGGCGCCGGCGCAATTGAGCACCACCGTGGAAGCGCACGGCGACCCTGGCAACTGGCCTTTCGATTCCTATCGCACCGAGCCGATCGCGGCCGACGCGTTCGTCGGGCCCCCCGACAGTCCCAAAAAGGTGCCTGCACGGGTGGAGGTCACCGGGGCGTTGGATGGTTGGGATATCAGCGTCAACCGCGTGCATGACCCGGCCGCGCTTCCCACGTCACGAGCAACGGACAACGGAAACGTGGTGATCACCTTCAAACGAGCGAAGGGCCCGCTGATCTTTGATTTGGGCATCTGCCTGGTGCTCATCACCCTGCCTACCTTGGCCCTATTGGTGGCTATCCCGATGGTATTGGGCAGGAGGAAGTTTCTGCCGCCGTTCGCCACCTGGTATGCCGCGAACCTGTTTGCCATCGTCCCCCTGCGCAACATCCTTCCGGGCGCTCCGCCGCCCGGCTCCTGGATCGACCAAGCGATTGTGCAGTGGGTGCTGATCGGGCTGGTGACGGCGATGAGTTTGTATATCTTCGCTTGGGTGCGACAAGGGGATTGATCTACCATCTGACTCCGTGTCGCCCGATGCTCCACCGCCTGAGCCAGGGGTTCCCGAGCACAAACACATGTCGGTGCGAAAGCACTTGCTGCTCGACTCGTCGATACTCATCGGCTTCGCCGCGTTCTACATCTTCACCCTCCTGAATTATCAGTGGCTGGCTCCGCACGCGCTGCCCAAGGTGGATCTGCGATCGCCCAAAGACAGCGTGGTCAAGGTGCACATCGAAAACCTGCGCACCAAAGAAAACCTGCTCGACGTCAAGCTGGTGCTGAAGCCGGACGAAGCGATCGTGGACAAGCACACCGGTCGGTTGACCGCCGACACGGCGGTGCGCTTCCCCATGCAGGACGACATGGGAGAGGTCCAGTTCCCGACCGGGAAGGCACCAGAACCCACCGAGACCACTATCGAGGCGCGGGGTGAACCACGTGACTGGCCGTTGGACACCTACACCACCGACCCGATCCGAGCGGAATGGCTGGTCGGAGCGGGCGACAGCACCCACTACGAGGCGGCCAAGATCGAGGTGGACGGATCGGCCGACGGCTTCGACATCGACGTCGCCCGGGTCGCCGACAGCCCCAACGACGTCGTCATCACCCTGAAACGGACCAGGGCGCAGCGGATCTTCGACGTCGGCATCTGTCTGGTGCTGATCACGCTGCCGGCGGTGGCGCTGTTCGTCGCCATCCAGATGGTCACCCGCCGAAGGCCGTTCCTGCCGCCCTTCGGCACCTGGTACGCGGCGATGCTGTTCGCCGTGGTGCCATTGCGCAACTTCCTGCCCGGCTCGCCGCCGACGGGTGCCTGGATTGACCAGGGCCTGGTGATCTGGGTGCTGTTGGGCCTGGCCGCTGCCATGGTGATCTACATCGTGGCGTGGTACCGAGATCGCGCTTGAAGTCGCCGGGGCAAGGTAATCAACTCCACAATGCCGCAATTGACTTACCTCTGTTAACGCAGGTGATGCACGTTGTTGCGGCCTTATCGCGCGTTGCGCAAAAGCAGCTAGCAAACAAATCCGTTACTAATCTGCCGCAGTGACAGTTCAACGGGACCTCGCCGCGAGGGCGGGTTCTCGGTCTGACCGCCCGGAGCCGTCTTGCCCGCCCGCAGCCGCATCCCGCCGTCGCCTGTAGTTCGTAGAACAAATAGGTAGTACGTTAGCTGCATGAGTGAAGTGTCCGTACGCATGCTAAACCAAGAGACGTCAAAGGTGCTGGCGCGCGTGAAGCGCGGCGAGGAAATCACACTCACTGAGCGCGGCGTGGTAATCGCCCGGATAATACCGGCTTCCCCGGACCCACTCGATGCGCTGATCAGCGCCGGCAGGGTGCAACCGGCGACGCTGCGGGGGCTTGCTCCTCGGCCAATTATTCCAATGCGTGGCGGCCCTGACGCCGGCGTGCTGTTGGAGCGTATGCGCGCCGAGGAACGGTACTAACCCGTGATCTACCTCGACACCTCGGCGTTGGTGAAGTTGATTCGGATTGAAGCCGAATCAAACGCTCTCAGTGACTGGCTTGATGAACGCATCGAAGTGCGTTGGATAACATCTGCTTTGGCGGAAGTCGAGCTACCCAGAGCCATCCGGGCGGTCGCCCTCGAAGGATTATCCGTGGTGCCCTCCGTGCTAGCCAGACTGGACCGGTTCGAAATCGACTCAGTCGTTCGCTCCACAGCAGCGACGTACTCCGACAGCGCCCTAAGCTCGCTCGACGCGATACACCTCGCCACTGCTCAAACCGCTGCATCGACGGCACCACTCACCGCATTGGTTACCTACGACAGCCGTCTCAGCGCTGCCGCGGAGGCCCATGGAATCACAATCGCCGCACCCGGCAAAGCACCATGGAACGCAGCCAGCGAAGGTTGATCCGGCACGGTTCGAATTTAGTGAATTAGCTAGCCAACCGTGGCAACCGAATGCGATGAGGGTGACCGCCCGCCGATGGGACGACTGAGCGCGAACCTGCATGACCGGCCGGCGCAGAACAGGGAGTGATGTCAGTCAAGGCGGGCAGAACAAGCGACCATGATGATTAGCCGCGTCCAGTAGTCCGTCAGCGGACAACAGAGAGATGCGAGATGGGGCGCGGAATCCATTCATCTACGGATCGAGGCTAAGAAGCTCGCATCACCCGCCGAAACCTTTGCAGGGATGTCCCCACGGAATTTCGGGCAGCCACCCCGCGAGCCATCGTGCGCAGCCGGGAGCAGGCGATCAAGACGGTGACCGACTCAGCCGGGGAGGCCAGCTACACCGTCGGTGCCGGCAGCGCCGAAGCTGCCAGGGCCGCCAGCGCTACCGGTTGGGCTTCCGGCCCCGCCCGCGCCCCCGAACCCGGGTCTGCCGCCGGCACCGCCCATGCCTTCACTGCCACCGCCGCCGGGCGTGCCGGCTTGGCCGAACAACCCCCCGCGCCCCCCGGCGCCCCCGTTGCCTCCGTCGCCACCGTCCCCGCCCCGGCCGCCGTCGCCGCCGTCACCCCCGTCGCCGCCGGCACTCCTGAGGTTGTTCGGGCCGATTCCACTGTTGCCGCCGGAGCCGCCGCGACCGCCGTTGGCGCCGACACCCGCGTGAGCGCCGTTGCCGCCGCTCCCACCGGCCCCACCGTCGCCGAACAGCAGTCCACCCTGACCGCCGGCACCTCCAGCGCCACCGCTGCCACCATCGCCGCCAGAAGCGCCGACGCCGCCGGTCCCGCCGTTACCCCCAGCACCAGGGAAAAAAACCTCACGACCACCGGGGTTTCCGCCGTTACCGCCGTTACCACCAATGGCGCCAATGCCTCCGGTGCCCCCGGTACCGCCGTCGCCCCCGTCGCCGAAGTTGCCGCCGGTGCCGCCGACACCGCCGGTCCCGCCGGCGCCTCCGGCCCCTCCGGCGCCTCCGGTGCCTCCGGTGCCGCCGTCGGCGCCGGAGAACCCGTTACCCCCGGCACCACCCGCACCGCCGGGGGCGCCGACGCCTCCAACGCCTCCGGTTCCGCCGCTTCCGCCAACGCCGGCACCCCTGCCACCGTTGCCGCCGGCGCCGCCGGCTTGGCCGAGACCGGAGGTGCTGACTCCGTTGTCGCCGGTGCCGCCGGTGCCGCCACGTCCGCCTGGGTTATCGGCGCCCGGGTCGCCGGGGTCTGCCGCCGGTCCCGGCGGTAGTCGACCTGGGTTGGCGCCGTCGGCGCCGCCAGCGCCGAGGCCGCCGTTGCCGCC
>JALHRH010000041.1 GCA_022841565.1 Mycobacterium sp.
CGTAGGCCCACAAATGGGCCCACTGGCCGCAAGATTCGGCGACCATGCACAACAGGGCACCCGTGGCGCTCAGCAGAGCACTGCCCAGCAACATGCCACGCACGCCGAACATGCGGTACACCTTGCGCCACAGGGCCGAGCCGACCACCAGGCCGACGCTGGACAGGATCACCAGCACGTGCAGACTGCCGTTCTGGCGGGCGACCCGCAGGGTGTAGAAGGTGGTGCCGAAGGCGACCGGAGCGAACAACAGGGCAGTGATGACACACCGGGTGAACCACGGCTGCGTTCGCGCGACCGCAAAACCCTGCCGGTAGGTCTCGCGCAACGACAGCCGGGTGGCGATCGAGTTTGATCGCATGGGGCCGACGAACAGCGCCACGATGCCGGAGACGGCAAGCCCCACGGCGCCCAGCCACAACAGGTCACGATGAAACGCCATCTCGTCGCCGTGGGCCAGCGCTGGCACGACCAGCAGGGCAACGAGGGCGGCCAGCACCGACCCGGTGGCCCCCTGGACCAGCAACAGCTCCCCGCGCCGTCCTGCGCACAGTTTGCTGGAGATCATGTCGGAGTATGCGACGCCGGAGATCGCGATGACGAGCCCGCCGCCCGCGCTCGTGACCAGGAAAACCGCGCCGACCCCGACACCGGCCCAGGGCACCAGCGCGTCGCAGAGGAATAGCGCGGCCGCAGTCGCCGCGATCGCCGCCAACAGCAGGTGCCGCATCTGACCCACCCGTTGCAGCACGGCCGGCGACAGCGAACTGCCCAGGATCGATCCAAGGCCATATGCCGGAAACAGCAGCGCCGCCGCCCAGCCGATTCCCTGGTGCGCGCAGATGAATGGCAGCACCACCGCCCCATTGCTGAGCTGCATTCCGGCGGTGTAGAAGCTACCCTGCGAAAGCAGTCGCCCGTAGGGCTTGGTCTGGGCCCGGGGCATCAGCGCTACCATGCGATGAGTTTATTGCCCGTTGAACAGGCAGAACATCCTCTGATTAGCTGACAGCGCAGGGCCGGAGTGTCCCCCAATCGGGGGACGAAAGTCGTTGAATATTTACTTGTGTCACGTAAGTCACACCGTGATATGGCCCATATCATGATTGCTTCCGCATGGTAGCGCGCTCGGTGAGCGGCCGAGCGCAACACTAGACTCTGCCGGATGACCGCCCTGTACCAAGACGCCGGACTCACGCTGGACGAGGACGGGATCACCGTAAATCGTTACTACTTCCCGTTTGCCAAGCGAAGCGGATCGCCTACACCGACATCCGGGGCATCCGGCGCGAGAAGATGAGCTGGGCGACCGGGAAAGGCCGGATCTGGGGTGCCAGCGATCCGCGGTACTGGTTCCCGCTGGACCCGCGGCGCGGCCGCAAGTCCACCCTGCTGGTGATCGACGTGGGCCGTCGGGTGCGGGTGTGCATCACCCCCGAGGACCCGGCCAAGGTCATCGACATTCTCAAAGCCAAGGTAAAGATCTGATCGGCCGGGGTTTGCTGGTCGGGCTCACCGCGGCCAGCGTCGGAGTCATCTACGGCTACGACCTTTCCTCCATCGCGGGTGTGCTCCTGGCGGTCACCGAGGACTTCCACCTCACCGACGGCCAAAAGGGGCTGTTGACCACGATGGCGGTGATCGGCCAGCTCGTGGGCGCCATGGGCGCCGGGGTGATCGCCAACGCGATCGGCCGCAAGAGGTCGACGATCCTCCTCACCCTCGGGTACGCGGTGTGCGCGGTGCTGGGCGCGTGCGCCGTGTCGCTGCCCATGCTGCTGGCCGCACGCCTGCTGCTGGGAGTGGCCATCGGCGTCGCGCTGGTTGTGGTCCCGGTGTACGTGGCCGAGTCGGCGCCGACGGCGGTCCGCGGTTCGTTGCTCACGGCATACCAGGTGACGATTCTCGGCGGCATCATCGTGGGATACCTGGTGGCCTACCTATTGGCCGGGGCGCACGCCTGGCGGTTGATGCTGGGGATCGCCGCCGTGCCCGCCATCCTGCTGCTGCCGTTCTTGCTGCGCCTACCGGACACCGCTCGGTGGTACATGCTCAAAGGCCGCGTCGAGGACGCGCGGCAAGCGCTGTTGCGCATGGAGCCCGACGCAGCCGTCGAGACGCAGTTGGTCGACATGGCCGAATCGCTCAACGACGAAGGCGGCGGCACGATTTCCGAGATGGTCCGTCGGCCATACCTGCGGGCCACCTTGTTCGTCGTCGCACTCGGCTTTCTGGTCCAGATCACCGGGATCAACGCGATCATCTACTACAGCCCGATGATCTTCACTGAGATGGGCTTTCACGGCGATTTCGCCTTGCTGGGTTTGCCGGCGTTTGTGCAACTCGCCGGATTGTCAGCGGTGTTCGTCTCGTTGTTTTCCATGGACCGGCTGGGACGACGCCCCATCCTGTTGTCCGGCATCGTGATGATGATCCTCGCTGACGCCGTGCTGATGGTGATCTTCGCCAACAGCGCCGGCAGTGGGCTGGTTCTCGGATTCGGCGGCATCCTGCTGTTCATCGTTGGCTTCAACTTCGGGTTCGGTTCACTGGTGTGGGTGTACGCCGGGGAGAGCTTTCCGTCCCGCCTGCGTTCGCTGGGTTCCAGCGTGATGCTCACCTCGACGCTGACGGGCAACGCGCTTATTGCCGCATTCTTTCCGACAATGCTGCATTTGCTCGGCGGCGCAGGGATTTTCGCGGTTTTCGGCGGACTGACGGTAGTCGCATTCGTGGTGGTGTACCGATTCGCGCCGGAAACCAAAGGCCGCGAACTCGAGCAGATCCGGCAGTTCTGGGAGAACGGGGGCCGCTGGCCCACCGACGGCTCGTGACGCTCATTCGGGCCGGCACCGTCGTCGTCGACGGCGAGGTCTGCAGACCCGGTTGGGTGCACACATCGGGGCGGCACATCGCTGCCTGCGGGGCCGGCGCGCCCCCCGGGCCGGCCGATATCGATCTCCCCGATTCCGTTGTGGTTCCAGGCTTTATCGACATGCACGTGCACGGCGGCGGCGGCGCGTCGTTCACCGACGGGGAGACCACCCGGCCCGTGGCGTTTCACCTTCAGCACGGCACGACGACGATGCTGGCCAGCCTGGTCACCGCCGCACCCGAAGAGCTGATCTCCGCCGTCCGTGCGCTGGCCCGGGCTACGCGCCAAGGCATCGTGGCAGGCATCCACCTCGAGGGTCCGTGGCTGAGTGTGGCGCGATGCGGGGCCCATGACCACACCCAGATCCGGCCTCCGGACCCCGGTGAGATCGACGCGGTGCTCGCCGCGGCCGACGGCACGATCCAGATGGTCACCCTGGCCCCGGAGTTGCCCGGCAGTGACGACGCGATCCGACGCTTCCTGGACGCGGGTGCCGTTGTCGCGGTGGGACATACGGATGCGACGTACGCACAGACCCGGCATGCGGTGGCGTCGGGCGCCACCGTCGGCACCCATCTGTTCAACGCGATGCCTGCTTTGGATCACCGCCAACCCGGACCAGCCCTGGCGTTACTGCAGGATCCTCGGGTGACGCTCGAGTTGATCGCCGACGGCGTGCACGTCCACCCCGACATGGTGCACGCGGTGCTGCAGTGGGCCGGCGCCGACCGGGTCGCGCTAGTAACCGACGCGACGGCGGCAGCCGGATGCGGCGACGGCGAGTATCGGTTGGGTTCGGTCGCGGTGGTCGTTACCTCGGGGGTGGCGCGGGTACGCGGTACCTCCACTATCGCGGGCAGCACCGCGACCATGGATCAGCTTTTCCGCGCAGTCGCGGACAGCGCGGGCCTGGCCGCCGCCGTGCGCTGCACCTCGGCAACCCCGGCCCGCGCGCTCGGACTCGACCGGGTGGGGGCCATCAGGGCTGGCTATGACGCCAATCTTGTTGTGCTGGAACGTAATTTGCAGATTGGCGCGGTCATGCTGCACGGTGATTGGCAATCGCTGACCATCGCTAAGCCGCAATGAAATCGGGAAAACCCGAAGAAACGCACAGATATGAACAGCCGCGCCGGTGACACCCAGGTGTGCCAACACCGCGGGTGCGGTTTCGGTGGCCCATGCGGCGAGTGCCATGAACGAGGGCGCGCCCGCCACGGTGGCGGCCAGCGCGATCGCCAGCACGCCGGCCGTTGCGTTTCCCGCGTGGGCTGCCTGGGTCGGGCACCTTCGGTCGGCTCCAGCAAACCGTCGGGGCTGCGCGCCAGCATGATTGGGCACCACGCCCGGCGGTGTCGACGGCCCGGACGGCAACCGACGGCCACCCCTAATCGCTAACGACGGCGTCGCAGCAACCGCCAAATCCCTAGCGCACCAACGGCTCCCGCTGCCATCGCGGCCACCGTCTGACGGGGGCGCAAACCCTCCTCCACCAGGATTCGCGGGCTGATGACCGCCGGCGGCGGCGGGTCGATGTGCTTGTCCCGAGGATCCTCCGGTCCGACGGTCGCCGCCCACGCGGTGGCGAACAGCAGCAGCGACCACGTCACAAACGCGAACACCATCAGTCCCAACACCGGCCCGAATGCCGCGCCCGCCGGGCTGCGCACCACCGTCTGCAGGTAGATCGACCCAACCTGCTTGAACACCTCAAACCCCAGGCCCGCCATCAACCCGGCCCGTAGCGAGGTGGCGAACCGCACCGACTCGCGCGGCAACCTGGCAATCATCCAGGTGAACAACATCCACGACACCAGTACCGAGACCACTACCGACACACCCCGGAAGATCTCGTCGAACACCGAATAGTCCGGAATGTGCAGCCATCTCAGGACAGCCGCCATCGGTCTCGCCTGACCCAATGCGCTCAGCGACACCGTTGCCATGATCACCAGGAAGGTCCCCACCATGGCGGCCAGATCGGAGAGTTTGGTGCGCACATAGCCATCTGGCTCGACATGCTGCTCCCACATCTCGCTCAACGCTTCCCGCAGGTGCCACATCCAGCCGAGACCGGCCCAGGCCGCAGTGACCAAACCGATCACGCCGACCGATGCGCGTGCGTCGATCGCCGAATTGATCAGATCGACCAACTGCTGTCCGAGTTCGCCGGAGACCGCGGCCCGGATGCGGCCGTCGATCGTGTTCACCAGCTCCGGGCGGCTGGCCAGAATGTATCCGACTGCCGCGAAAGTCACCATCAGCAAAGGAAATAACGCGAAGATGGTGTAATAGGTGAGGCCGGCCGCGAAGAACGTGCCCCGCTGCTTGGCGAAGCGCTGGTAAGCCCGCAGAACATGGTCAAGCCACCGGTGGCGGCTGCGCAACCGGTCCAGAATCCCCGGCTTTTTCGGTGGCTTGGTCATGGCCTACCCGGCGCTGCCGCGGCCCAAGCAGTGCTGTAAAAGACCAGCACCGGTCCGAATATCGCCCCGGCCATGCTACGCATCACGATCCTCAGATGAGGCGATCCGAGTGATTCGAACAACGCGAGTCCGACCTACGTCATCAAACCGGGCCACCTTGCGGGACCGAAAGCTCGGGTATTCAACCAGATTCAGCACCACTCTCATTAGTTCAGGATGGCCGGGCGCACGTGAGCCTGCTCGTGCTGTTCATTCGAAGTCAACTCATTCCCGGTGCGGAAGGAAACCCAACCGATCGTAGACCCGTTGCAGGGTTTTGCTGGCGACATCGTTGGCGCGGTGTGCGCCGGCGGCCAGCACGGACTCCAGCTCGGCGGGATCGGCCATCAGTTCCTGCACCCGGGCCTTGATCGGGCCGAGGTAGTCGACGACGGCTTCGGCGGTGTCCTTTTTCAGGTCGCCGTAACCACGACCGACGTAGCCGGCCACCAGGGTGTCGATGGCAACGCCGGTGACCGCCGATTGGATGCTCAGCAGGTTCGACACGCCGGCCTTGGTCTGCGGGTCGTAGCGGATCTCGCGTTCGCTGTCGGTCACCGCCGAGCGAATCTTCTTGGCGGACTTGGCGGGATCGTCGAGCAAACTGATCAGCCCGGCGTCGGTGGACGCCGATTTGCTCATCTTCGACGTCGGGTCGGCCAAGTCGTAGATCTTGGCGGTGACCTTCGGGATCAGCACGTCGGGAACCACCAAGGTGTCCGGGAAGCGGCTGTTGAACCGCTGCGCGATGTCGCGCGCTAGCTCCAGGTGCTGACGCTGGTCCTCCCCCACCGGCACCAGATCGGTGTCATAGGCCAACACGTCGGCGGCCTGCAACACCGGGTAGGTGAACAAACCGACGGTGGTGGAGTCGGCGCCCTGCCTGCTCGACTTGTCCTTGAACTGCGTCATCCGCGAGGCCTGGCCGAAGCCGGTGAAGCAGCCCAGCACCCACGCCAGTTGGCTGTGCGCGGGCACATGGCTCTGCACAAAGATGGTGGCACGGTTCGGGTCGATGCCCAGCGCCAGATATTGCGCGGCGGTGACCAGGGTGCGGCGCCGCAGGGCCTCGGGGTCCTGCGGGAGAGTGATCGCGTGCAGGTCGACGACGCAAAAGAATGCGTCGTAATCGTCCTGCAGCCCCACCCACTGGGCCACCGCGCCCAGGGCGTTGCCAAGGTGAAGCGAGTCGGAAGTGGGTTGCACGCCGGAGAATAGTCGGCGGGATCCGCTAGGGGTGCTCATGGTGCCCCGATCTTTTCACGGGCCTGCGCCGCGCGTGTCACGCCAGGGTGACGTTCGGCGTCGAGCGTCACGCGAGCGTGACCGTCGAACCCACAGGCCCCCGGGGGTCGCTTGCGATACCGCTGGTACCGCATTTACTGTCGGCTTTATGCGACGTCTGCGTAGACCGTCATCGGCGGGGGCCACCCGCAAGCCCATTCACCTCGGACCCACCGACGGCTCCGCCGAGCCGGTCCTGCTGCTGCACCCCTTCCTGATGTCCCAGACGGTGTGGGAGGTCGTCGCCCAACAACTGGCCGACACCGGACGCTACGAGGTGTTCGCACCCACCATGGCCAGCCACAACGGGGGTCCGCGCGCCGGCACCTGGTTCCTGTCTTCCTCGGTGCTGGCCGATCACGTCGAACGGCAAATGGACGAACTCGGCTGGAAAACCGCGCACATCGTCGGCAATTCGTTGGGCGGCTGGGTCGCGTTCGAGTTGGAACGACGCGGCCGCGCGCGCAGCGTCACCGGAATCGCCCCGGCCGGCGGCTGGACCCGATGGAGCCCGGCCAAGTTCGAGGTGATCGGCAAGTTCCTGCTGGGTATTCCGCTGTTGGTGTTCGCCTGGCTGTTCGGGCCGCGGGTCCTGCGCCTCCCGTTCAGCCGCCCGCTGGCCACCTACGCGATCAGCGCGACACCCGAGGGGGTCAGCGAGCGCGAACTCAGCCTGATCGTCGACGACGTCGCACACTGCCCGGCCTACTTCCAGCTACTGCTCAAAGCACTGCTGATGCCCGGCCTGCAGGAGCTCGCCGAGAACGCCGTCCCGGCGCATTTGGTGATCTGCACCAAAGACCGGATCGTCCCCTCGCCCAGGTTCAGCCAGCACTTCCGCCACCATCTACCGGACGACCACCAGTTCACCGTGCTGGAGAACGTCGGCCACGTGCCCATGTTCGAGGCGCCGGGGCGGGTCACCGAGGTGATCCTCCAATTCCTCGACGACGTCTCGCCCCCGGCACGCGCTCTCGAATTGCCCGCCGGCTAGACCGGGAGCGAACAACGGGGCTGCAGTGACGCGCGTTCGGCGTCGGCAGCCCCGCGGAGTTGGCAGGGAATAGCTGCCATGCGATAAGCTGCGAATCGGTCATGAGCGCCAGCGTCAAGCCCCGGCTTGCTGGCCGGCAACCCTCCAACCGCGGTGGGGTGCCCCGGGTGATGACCAGGTTGAGTAGCCGCAACGGCTACGCGGCAAGCGCGGGTCCGCCGTGAACGGGCCCCTGAGCTGACAGGGAAACGTGATGCGCATCGAGTCAAATTGCCCCGCAGTGCCCGTCTGTTGGTAACCGCCGCACGCCCATTTCCAGCATCCTCATCACAGAAAGCAACCAGCGTGAGTTCTGACAACAACGAAAGCAGCACCGAGACGGATCCGACCGCGCAGTGGTCGTTTGAGACCAAGCAGGTGCACGCCGGGCAGCGGCCGGACCCGACGACCAACGCGCGCGCCCTACCCATCTACCAGACCACGTCGTACACCTTCGACAACGTCGCGCACGCCGCCGCGCTGTTCTCCCTCGCCGAACCGGGCAACATCTACACCCGCATCGGCAACCCAACCACCGACGTCGTCGAGCAACGCATCGCCGCCCTCGAAGGCGGGGTGGCCGCGTTGTTCCTATCCTCCGGGCAGGCCGCGGAGACGTTCGCCATCCTCAACCTGGCCGGTGCGGGTGACCACATCGTGTCCAGCCCGCGGCTGTACGGCGGAACCTATAACCTGTTCCACTATTCGCTGGCCAAGCTCGGCATCGAGGTCAGCTTCGTCTCCGATCCCGACGATCTGGACTCCTGGCAGGCCGAAGTGCGCCCGAATACCAAGGCATTCTTCGCCGAGACCATCTCCAACCCGCAGATCGACATCCTGGACACCCCTGCGGTCGCCGAGGTGGCGCACCGCAACGGGGTGCCCCTGATCGTGGACAACACCATCGCCACGCCCTATCTGATCCAGCCGCTGGCCCAGGGCGCCGACGTGGTGATCCACTCGGCCACCAAGTACCTGGGCGGGCACGGCTCCGCGATCGCCGGCGTGATCGTGGACGGCGGCACCTTCGACTGGACTCAGGGCCGCTTTCCCGGATTCACCACACCCGACCCCAGCTACCACGGCGTGGTGTACGCCGAGCTGGGGCCGCCCGCCTACGCACTCAAGGCCCGTGTGCAGCTGCTGCGCGACCTCGGCTCCGCGGCGTCACCATTCAACGCGTTCCTGGTGGCCCAGGGTCTGGAAACGCTGAGCCTTCGGATCGAGCGGCATGTCGCCAACGCGCAGCGGGTCGCCGAGTTCCTCGAAGCCCGCGACGACGTGCTATCGGTCAACTACGCGGGGCTGCCGAGTTCGCCGTGGCACGAGCGGGCGAAGAAATTGGCACCCAAGGGCACCGGCGCCGTCCTGGCCTTCGAGCTGGCCGGCGGTGTGCAGGCCGGAAAGGCGTTCGTCGACGCGCTGCAGTTGCACAGCCACGTCGCCAACATCGGTGACGTGCGCTCCCTGGTGATCCACCCGGCGTCGACCACCCACGCCCAGCTCAGCCCCGCCGAGCAGCTGGCCACCGGCGTCACTCCCGGCCTGGTGCGGCTGGCTGTCGGCATCGAGGGGATCGATGACATCCTGGCCGACCTGGAGCTTGGTTTTGCTGCGGCCCGGGTATATAGCGCCTCTGAGGCGAGCAGCAGCGACCCGCAGACCGTGGCGGCCTTCTGAGGAGACCTGATATGACGATCTCCGACGTGCCCACCCAGATGCTGCCCGCCGAAGGCGAGATCGGCGTCGTCGACATCGGCTCGCTGAGGCTGGAAAGCGGCGCGGTGATCGACGATGTTCACATCGCCGTGCAGCGCTGGGGCGAGCTGTCGCCGGCACGGGACAACGTCGTCATGGTTTTGCATGCCCTCACCGGTGATTCGCACATCACCGGCCCCGCCGGGCCCGGTCATCCGACCCCCGGTTGGTGGGACGGAGTGGCCGGCCCGGGTGCGCCCATCGACACCGACCGGTGGTGCGCGGTGGCCACCAACGTGCTCGGTGGGTGCCGTGGTTCCACCGGGCCCAGTTCGCTGGCGCGCGACGGAAAGCCTTACGGCTCAAGGTTTCCAAGGATTACAGTGCGCGATCAGGTGCAGGCGGATGTCGCGGCACTGGCCGCGCTGGGAATAACCCAGGTGGCAGCCGCGGTTGGTGGCTCTATGGGCGGTGCCCGGGCTTTGGAGTGGATGGTCGGTCACCCGGAACACGTCCGGGCCGGGCTGCTGCTGGCGGTAGGGGCGCGCGCCACCGGCGACCAACTAGGCACCCAGACCACCCAGATCGCGGCCATCAAGGCCGACCCGAATTGGCAGGGCGGCGATTACTACGAGACGGGCCACGCGCCGGATGACGGGCTGCGGATCGCGCGGCGCATCGCACATCTGACCTACCGCGGCGAGGTCGAACTCGACCGGCGCTTTCGCAACGACGCACAGTCCGGCGAGGACCTAGCGGCCGGCGGCCGCTTCGCCGTGCAGAGTTACCTCGAGCACCAGGGTGACAAGCTGCTGTCCCGGTTCGACGCCGGCAGCTACGTGACCCTGACCGAAGCGCTCAACAGCCACGACGTCGGACGCGGCCGCGGCGGGCTCCATGCCGCGCTCACCAGGTGCCCGGTCCCGGCTGTGGTCGGCGGGATCACCTCCGACCGGCTCTACCCCCTACGTCTGCAGGACGAGCTGGCCGAGCTGTTACCCGGTTGTGCGGGGGTACGGGTGGTCGACTCCGTTTCCGGGCACGACGGTTTCCTGGTGGAATCCGACGCCGTCGGCGTGCTGATCCGCGAGACCCTCGACCTGGCCTCTCAAACCGGCCAAGCACCAGGCGCGTGTTCGCGGTGACCCGATCCAGGCGGGACCGCTCTCTGTCGTTCGGCTCGGCGGCGGCCGCCTACGAGCGGGGTCGCCCCACCTATCCGCCTGACGCGATTGACTGGCTGCTGCCGACGGGAGCGACACAGGTGCTCGACCTGGGTGCGGGCACCGGCAAGCTGACCACCCGACTGGTCGAACGCGGTCTGGACGTAGTGGCGGTCGATCCGGTTCCCGAGATGCTGGAAGTGCTGACCGCGTCCCTGCCTGACACTCGGGCCTTATTGGGGACCGCAGAAGAGATTCCGTTGCAGGACAGCAGCGTTGACGCCGTGCTGGTTGCCCAGGCGTGGCACTGGGTGGACCCCGCCCGCGCGATTCCGGAGGTGGCTCGGGTATTGCGGCCGGGCGGACGACTGGGTCTGGTGTGGAACACCCGCGACGAACGATTGGGCTGGGTGCGCGAGTTGGGTGAGATCATCGGTCGCGACGACGATCCATTGCGTGACCGCGCGACGCTGCCCGAGCCGTTCACCGAGATGGAACGCCACCAGGTGGAGTGGACGAATTACCTGACGCCGCAAGCACTTATCGATCTGGTGGCCTCCCGGACATATTGCATCAACTCGCCGGCCGAGGTGCGCACCCGTACCCTCGGCAAGGTCCGCGAACTGCTGGCCACCCACCCGGCGCTGGCGAACTCGGCCGGGTTGGCGTTGCCATACGTCACGGTGTGTGTGCGGGCAACGCTGTCCTGACTTGCCGGGCCGTGGACCGGCGGTTCCACCACCACCGGTCCACCCGCCGGAGTACCGCGAAAGGCACGGGATCGCGCAGTTCGATCTGCGAACGCGCTGCGGCGTGCCCCGTGAGTGTGCTCAGGATCCCCTGTGCGGCAACATAACCGGAGCTTGCGGCCTTCTCCATCGTGGGAACAAAAAAGGTGAGATCCGGCGAGTACGTCGCCTCACCGGCGAGATAAAGGTTGGGCACCTCGGTGCGCACCCGCGGGGACCGCTGCCGAGCGCCCGGCATCAGAATGGTCAGCGGCGAGAGATTCACCATGCGCTGGGCCGCCGCGGGCGGATAGGCCAGGTGCGGAGGCCACGCGCCCGCCAGGTAGTCAGAATCGTTCACAAACTTCAGCTCGTAGTCGATCTGCCAGCCTGAGATCTCCGACCGATCCAGACCGCATTGCGCCAGGCATTCGGTCAGGATCTCGTCCGGACTGCACTCACTCAACGGGCGGTGATAGATCCGACCCGGCTTGTCCACATCGCTCCAGGTCATCGACAGCACGTACCGGGTTCCCTCCGGCAGGTGGACATTTTCCCAGAAGCCCTCGCCCTGGATGACCGAGACCAGCGACCATTCGCTTTCGATATGGCTTGCGGGTATGCCCGGACGCACGAAAGACGGCCAGGTAGCCGGGATATCGCGTAAAAAGCACTGGATTCCGTTTGACGACTCAAGCGCAATAGCGTGCTGCTGCGCCAGATGCGGAATCTGTTGATGGACATGGTTTTTGCCGGCCAGCTGGCGCAGTGTCAGATATGGCAGCGCGAGAATAGCGTAGTCGCAAGGTATTCGGCGGCCGTCGGTCGATTTCAACGCCGTGACGCGCCCGCGTTCGAACTCGAGGTCGTCAACGCGCAGGTCGAAATGTACATCGACGCCCAGATTCTGCAGATGGCGAATCCACGGTTCGACCATCCGCTCGCTGGTCGGTCCGTTCATCATCATGACCGACGGAACTTTGATGTCCTTCAGGGCTACCGGGCAACTCGTCAAATGGAACAGCGCTTTGAGTATGACGGGCGCGATTGCCGCCGCTTCTGCCGTCGGCCGGGCCGCGACGAAAATGCGCGGCAACGCCGCGAAGAACGCCTGCGCCCGCGTTGACCTGCTGTTGAGCTGCAGGAAGTCCGCATAGGAGATATTGCCCAGCTCGGCGAAGAATCGATCCTGGCACATCCACAGCAGGCGCAGATGAGCCCGCAGGTAGTGGATCGTATCCAACGGCGGCACTCCCATCCGCGCTAACCCGACGACGACGAGTGCGCTGCGCCACCCGATCCGCACGAGCTGCCGCAGCGGTCCTACCAGACCCAGAAGGAGAGCGGATGTGCGGCGCCGACGCAGCAACGGCACCGGAGCGGACGGCCGGCCGATCACCCCTTGTCCGGTCACCCGGATCGCACTGACGCCAACCAGATTGTCGAGCACGGTCGAGCCTTTCCCGGTAGGGATGCGCGCGAACAACGTGAGCAATGTCTGGTAGTAGTCCAGATAGATCCGCATACTGTGCTCGGTGGGATGGCCGTCGCCGTCGCGAAGACTCTTGGCCTTACCCCCACCTTCAGATGCGGCTTCGCACAACGTGACTCGCACCCCGGATTCGGCCAGCGTCATCGCGGCGGCCATACCGGCAAGTCCGGCGCCGGCAATAACAACGTGAGTATCGGCAGGGTCCAACGTGGTCTCTCTTTCGCGCGCCGAATGGAGCTCGACGAAGAATCGGATTGACGGTGCACCAGCGCACCTCGGGTGATGAGCGTCACGCAAACTCGGCAAGCGAACGCGGCAACGTTTGCTACCATAGCAGATCCTACACCTAGGAAATATTAGCACAGCAGTATGATCTGGATGATTTGGAGCCCGTCATTTCCGTCTACACCCTCCCCACCACCACGTCCCCACCCGTCGTTGCGGCGGAACCGAAACTCCCCGGCGGCGAGCTAAGCCGGCGCCGTGCGCCTTCGTCGTCAATCATCCTGCTGGTGGCGGCTTTTGGCGCCTTCCTGGCTTTCCTGGATTCGACGATCGTCAACGTCGCGTTCCCCGACATCCAGCGTCATTTCCACGCCCACATCGCCAGCCTGTCCTGGGTCCTCAACGGCTACAACATCGTCTTCGCGGCCTTCCTGGTGGCGGCGGGCCGGCTCGCCGACCTGCTCGGGCGCAAACGGATGTTCCTGCACGGCGTGGTGCTGTTCACCTTCGCGTCAGCGCTGTGCGCGGTCGCCGACAGCGTCGACCAGCTCATCGCGTTTCGCGTGTTGCAGGGCTTGGGCGCCGCAATCCTGGTACCGGCATCGCTCGGTCTGGTCGTCGAGGGTTTCGAACTCGGCCGCCGTGCGCACGGCGTGGCGTTGTGGGGTGCCGCCGGAGCCATCGCAGCGGGTTTGGGCCCGCCGATCGGTGGTGCGCTCGTCGAGGCGTTTAGCTGGCGGTGGGTGTTCCTGGTCAACGTTCCTATGGGCATCGTGGCTGTGTTCGCGGCGCGCCGGTTGCTGGTGGAGAGCCGGGCGGCCGGGCGGCGGCGCGTACCCGACCTGCGCGGAGCGGTGCTGCTGGCGGTGGCGCTGGGCCTGCTGACTCTCGGCCTGATCAAGGGCCCCGACTGGGGTTGGGCCAGCGTATCGGCGATCGGGTCGTTCGCGGCGGCCGCAATCGCCATCGTCGGATTCGTGCTCAGCTCGCGTAGCCACTCGGCGCCGCTGATCGAGCCCGCGTTGCTACGCATCCGTTCTTTCGTGGTCGGCACCGTACTCACTGCCGTCTGCGCCACGGCGTTCTATGCCTATCTGCTGACCCACGTACTGTTCCTCAACTACGTCTGGGGTTACACGCTGCTGCAGGCCGGGCTTTCGGTCGCCCCGTCCGCGCTGGTGGCCGCCGTCGTCGCGGCAATACTGGGCCGCGTCGCCGACAAGCATGGTTATCGGCTCATCATCGGCATCGGCGCCCTGATCTGGGCCGGCAGCCTGCTGTGGTACCTGGAGTGCGTCGGTTCCACGCCCGACTTTCTCGGTGCGTGGCTGCCCGGCCAGCTGCTGCAGGGCATCGGAGTGGGCGCCACCTTCCCGTTGCTCGCTAGCGCCGCGCTGTCTGGGCTGGTCACGGGTGGCAGCTACGCCACGGCGTCGGCGGTGACCGGCACCGTGCGGCAGGTCGGCGCCGTGATCGGCGTCGCGTTGCTGGTGATCTTGATCGGCACGCCGGCCCGCGGCGCCGCCGAAGAAGTGCTGCGCCGCGGCTGGGTGATGGCCGCAATCTGCTTTCTCGCGGTCGCGGTCGGGGCCGTCTTCCTCGGCCGCACCCCGGCCTCGACAACGAAGGAGGAAGCTGGGCCCGAGCCCACCGATCCGCTGCCGCCGGCACCGTTGCAACAGCCAGACCAACGGGCCGCCACGGAGCCCTCAGTCGGCCTGGATGCGGCCACCCTGGCGCACCTGCGCAGTCGCGGGACGCAGGTCGAGCTGACCGCCGGCTCGCATTTGTTCCACGCCGGCGACGCTTCTGATTCGCTCTACGTGGTGCAGGACGGTCGCCTGCAGGTGCTGGACACCGACGGCGTCGTCGCCGAATTGGGTCGTGGCGAGGTAGTCGGCGAGCGGGGGCTGCTCATCGGCACTCCCCGTTTTGCGTCGGTTCGCGCGATGCGGGACTCGGTTCTGACGCGGCTGACCAGAAGCGAATTCGACCAGATCGCCGACATCCGAGTCCTCGGGGCACTGTTGCGAGTACTGGCGCAGCGGCAGCACCAGACACCGCGCGCGGCCTACCGGTCTACTCCCGAGGCCGTCGTCACCGTCATCGGCGCCGACCACACCGCGCCGGTGGCGACAGTGGCCGCCAACCTGTGCGCGGCACTGTCGAAGCGGGTACGGGCGGTCGCTCCCGGACGCGTCGACCGCGACGGGTTGGAGCGGGCCGAGCAGGATGCCGATCGGGTGGTGTTGCAGGCCGCGTGTGACGAACCGGACTGGCGCGAATTCTGTCTGCGCGTCGCCGATCGCGTGGTGGTGGTGGCGGGAGACACGGTTCCGCCTGCGGACACGCTGCCGGCGCGCGCGCAGGGCGCTGATCTGGTGTTGACCCGGCCGTCCGCCGACCGACGCGCCTGGGAGGAAGTGATCGCGCCGCGCTCGATGCACGCAGTACGCCCCAAGAGTTGCCAGGACGACCTGCGCCCGCTGGCGGCGCGTATCGCCGGTCAATCCGTCGGTCTGGTCCTCAGCGGCGGGAGTGCGCGGGCGCTGGCCCACCTCGGCGTGCTCGAGGAGCTGGAGTCGGCAGGCATCCGGGTCGACCGGTTCGCCGGCACCAGCATGGGCGCGATCATCGCCGCGTTGGCCGCCAGCGGTCTGGATGCTGCCGGGGTGGACGCGCACGTTTATGAGTACTTCGTGCGCAGGAGCCATGGCGACTACACCGTGCCGAGCAAGGGACTGATCCGCGGGCGACGCACCATGTCCGCCCTGCGCTGCGCCTTTGGCGACCTGCTGGTGGAGGAGCTGCCGAAGGAGTTCCGTTGCGTCAGCGTCGACCTGCTGGCGCGGCAGCCCGTTGTGCACCGCAGCGGACGCCTCGCCGACGTTCTCGCCTGCTCTTTGCGGTTGCCCGTGCTCTACGCGCCGATGGTCTACAACGGGGCGCTGCACGTCGACGGCGGGGTGCTGGACAACGTGCCCGTCGCCGCGCTGGCGGGACATGACGGACCCCTGGTAGCGGTGAGCGTCGCCTCCGGCGGCAGTCCGAGCCCGGCGTCGGGCGCCAAGCACGGCCGCCGCCCACGGGTGCCTGGAATGGTCGACACCCTGATGCGCACCATGACGATCAGCAGCGCGATCGGGACGGCAGCTGCGCTCGAGCAGGCTGACGTGGTAATCAAGCCCAACCCGTATGACGTGGGTTTGATGGAGTATCACCAGATCGACCGGGCCCGGGAGGCGGGCCGGATCGCTGCTCGCGACGCCGTGTCCCACATCGTCAAGCTGGCGGGGGGTTAGCGAGAGCCGCGCCGATGGGTGGCGGAAAGACTGATAGCGCATCCGATATCGCATTCTGAAGCCGGGTGCCGCCCGCCTCGCGGTACGCATGTGACAGTTGAGACCGGGCAGCCGCTCAGGACCCTCAGAACGCCAGCCCGGAGTACATCAGCCCGTTGGGGTCATACTGCTGGCGCACGGCCGTCAGCCGCGCCAGGTTCGACCCGAAGTATCGCGACGCCGGCGTGTTCGGCTCCAGGTAATTCACGTACCCGCCTGCCGAAACCTGTTGCACTGTCGTGTGTGCGGTGGCCACCCAGGTGCTGGCGGTCGATGTCTGACCGTTGCCGTTTTCCACATACCACTGCGCGACCGCGGCGTGCCGGCGCCATGGGAAGGCCGAACCGGCCGGGTCCACCTCCCCGACCGCGCCGGACAGCGTGTCGACGATCACCGACGCACGCCCTCCGGCCGGCGGGAACTTGCCCAGGGCGGCGACGATGGCCTGCGCCGCCGCCGCGTTCATGGTGCCGATCACGTCGGAGCCGGCCACGAAGCCGCGTGGCGAACTCGTCGCGCTGCCGCCGGCGAGGTACATCACCAGGTCCATGTGACCCATCGTCTTGTGCTCGGTCGCGGTGGGCTGCGCTCCCACCGCGGCCCTGATCGCCTCGGCCACCGACTGCCCCGAGCCGGCCGGGCAGGTCGCCAGCACGTGGCAGTTGCCCTGGGCGCCGCTGACCGAGAGGTCCACCAAACCCCAGGTGTTGCGGTCAGCCCCGGCGAGCCACGTCTGCCACCCGGTGAGCACCTGCGCGCCGGCCGAGGGCGCGAAATCCACCCGCACCACATCGGAATCCGAGGTCGGGAACGTCGAGAACGTCAACGACGTGGTCACGCCGAAGTTGCCTCCACCCCCGCCGCGCAACGCCCAGAACAGATCGGGATGATCGTCGGCGGACGCGGTGACCGTCTCGCCGCTGGGCAACACCACCGTGGCCGACCGCAGCGCGTCACAGGCCAACCCGGCGTGCCGCGAATCGGCCCCCATCCCGCCGCCCAGCGTCAGACCGGCCACCCCCACGGTGGGGCAGCTGCCGGCGGGGATGGCCCGACCAGCACCGGCCAACGCCTGTTGCACGGCATACAAGCTTGTCCCAGCGGGCACGGTGACAGTGCCGCCGGCGTTGTCGACGGTCACCCCACCGGTCAGCCCGCGCAGGTCGAGGACCATGGCCCCGTTGGCGGTCGACGCGCCGGTGTAGGAGTGGCCGCCAGCGCGCGGGGCGATCTTGAGCTTGTTGGCGGCCGCGAAGGCGACCGCCTTGGCGACGTCCGCCTGCGACGTCACCACTACGACCGCCGCCGGCGTGGCGGCGTTGTAGTTCGAGTTGAAAACCTGCTTCGCAGTGCTGAAGGCGGCGCCGTCGGCGGGCAACAACACCTTTCCGCCAATGGAGGAGGCCAGGCTGCCCCACGCGCCGGTCGGTTCCGCCCACGCCCGCGGTCGCGATATTCCGAACAGCGCCGACCCTGCCAGCGCACCGGCGGCGCCGCGAAGAAAAGCCTGGCGAGAAATCATGAGCCGCATTGTTATTCACCTCGGCATCGGATGCTGGCGTCCGTCACCGTGTCGTCGCACAGCGTGACACGATCGTGTCCCCAATCCGACTGGTCGCTCCGCACCGGTCACAAAACGCCGGACCTGCCAAACCTTTACGCCATCGTGTCCCGAACGAGACCGCCGTAGAGCAAGGTTCGAGAGGTCGCTTGAGTGCCGCCGCAATGGTGCTCTCCAACACTAGGAGCTCACATGAAGGCATGGCATCACCAACCGCTCACGGTCCGACTACTGGCGGGAACCGCGGGTGTGCTGACCGCCGCGGCGGTATTGGCCGCCCCCGCCGAGGCAAGCCCCGTCGACGATGCGTTCCTCATGGCGTTGAACAACGCCGGCGTCAACTATGACGATCCACTCAATGCGGAATCGTTAGGTCAGTCCGTCTGCCCGATGCTGGCTCAGCCGGGCGGCAACTTTGCCGCGACCGCGACGCGCATCAGCGGCGTCAACGGCATGTCGCCCCAGATGGCGAGCATGTTCACCACCATCGCGATTCAGATGTACTGCCCGTCGGTGATGGCCGACGTTGCCAGCGGCAAGATGCCGGGCGCTTTGCAGCAGATCCCGGGGATGGGCGGGATCCCGGGAATAGCCGGCATTCCAGGTCTGGCCGGCATTCCCGGCTTGCCCGGCTCCTAACCGGTTCCCAGCGGGTCGATCGTCCACGCGACATAAACCATCGCAGCGCCGACTGCCGCCGTCGTCAGGAAGTCGGTCCCCCGGCTGCGCACCACCAGCAGCCCGGCCCGCTCGTCGGGCAGAGCCAGCCTCAGCACGGCGGCCACTCCGACCCCGATTCCGATTAGCAGCGCACCGCGGCGCCAGAAGTTGGCTCCCGCCAGCACGAACGCCACCAGGAAAATGAGCCCGACGAGCAGGATCGGCCATTGGGCACGCAGTGCGCGCCGCAGCATGGCCCGAACCGTCATCGGAAAGTCACCGCTGTTCGGCCAGCTCGACAACGTTGGTCAGCAGGAAGGCCCGCGTCAACGGACCCACTCCGCCGGGATTGGGCGAGATGTGGCCGGCGACCTCCCACACGTCAGGATGCACGTCCCCGGTGAGTTTGCCGTCCACCCGGCTGACCCCGACGTCGACGACGGCCGCGCCGGGACGCACCATGTCCGCGGTCAGCATGTGCGGCACCCCGACGCCGGCCACCACGATGTCGGCCTGCCGGGTCAGGGCCGGCAGATCGCGAGTTGCGGTGTGACACAAGGTCACCGTGGCGTTCTCGGAGCGGCGGGTGAGCAGCAACCCCAACGGCCGTCCCACCGTCACACCGCGCCCGATGACCACCACGTGCGCCCCGGCGATCGGCACGTCATAGCGCCGCAGCAGGTGCACGATGCCGCGCGGGGTGCACGGCAGCGGCGCCGGCATATTGAGCACCAGCCGGCCCAGATTGGTCGGGTGCAGGCCGTCGGCGTCTTTGTCGGGGTCGACCCGCTCCAGCGCCGCGTTCTCGTCGAGATGCCTGGGCAGCGGCAACTGCACGATGTACCCGGTGCACTCGGGGTTGGCGTTCAGCTCGTCGATGGTCTCGTTGAGCGTTTCCATCGAGATGTCGGCGGGCAGGTCGCGGCGGATCGAGGTGATGCCCACTTTCGCGCAGTCCGCGTGCTTGCCGCGCACGTAGGCCTGCGAGCCTGGGTCGTCGCCGATCAGGATGGTGCCCAAACCCGGGGTGCGCCCCGCGGCGGACCCCGAAGTCAAAGCAGTGACTCGCTGCTTGAGGTCGACGAAGATTTCGTCACGGGTGGCCTTGCCGTCCAGCGTGATTGCGCCCACGCCAGACAGTTTGGCACGGCCGGGGCTCGGCTGGATGGGCGCGGTGCCCGCGGTCGCATGACGGCTGCCCGCCACGCCGAGGCTGCGGTGGCGGCGCCGAAACTGCATCCAGGGCGGCCCACAGTCAGATTTCTCGCGCTGGGCGCAGTCTCGCCGCGCTGGGCGCAGTCTCGCCGCGCTGGGCGCAGTCTCGCCGCGCTGGGCGCAGTCTCGCCGCGCTGGGCGCAGTCTCGCCGCGCTGGGCGCAGCCGTTAGGCTGCCTATATGTCTGCAGCCCCAGACGTCTTGAGCCCCGCCCAACTCGGTCCGCTGACACTTCGAAACCGGACCATCAAGGCCGCGACGTTCGAAGCCCGCACCCCGAACGCGCTGGTGACCGACGACCTGATCGAGTACCACCGCCAGCCCGCCGCCGGTGGGGTCGGCATGACCACCGTCGCCTATTGCGCCGTCTCCCAGGGCGGCCGCACCGAAGGCAATGGGATCTGGATGCGCCCGGAGGCGGTACCGGGGTTCCGGCGCCTCACCGATGCGATCCACGCCGAAGGCGCGGCAGTGAGTGCCCAGATCGGCCACGCGGGCCCGGTCGCCAACGCCCGCACCAACCAGGCCACGGCGCTGGCCCCGGTGCGCTTCTTCAACCCGATCGGCATGCGGTTCGCCAGGAAGGCCAGCGCCGAAGACATCGACGACGTGCTGGCCGATCACGCCCGCGCCGCCCGGCTGGCGGTGGAGGCCGGTTTCGACGCGGTTGAAATCCATCTGGGCCACAACTATCTGGCGAGTTCGTTCCTGTCTCCGCTGATCAACCGCCGCACCGACGAGTTCGGCGGTTCACTAGCCAACCGGGCCAAGGTCGCCCGCGGTCTGGTGATGGCGGTGCGCCGCGCCGTCGACCAGGGTCCGCGACGGATCGCGGTGACCGCCAAGCTCAACATGTCCGACGGCGTGCGCGGCGGCATCTCCAACGAGGAGTCGCTCATCACGGCCCGATGGCTGGAGGAAGATGGCGCGCTGGACGCCATCGAACTCACCGCGGGCAGCTCGCTGCTCAACCCGATGTACCTGTTCCGCGGCGCGGCACCCCTGAAGGAGTTCGCCGGCGCGTTCAAGCCGCCGCTGCGCTGGGGCATGCGCATGACGGGCAAGAAGTTCCTCCGCGAATACCCGTATCGCGAGGCCTATCTGCTGCGCGAGGCCAAGCTGTTTCGCGCTGAGCTGAAGCTGCCGCTGATTCTGCTCGGCGGCATCACCAACCGGGACACGATGGATCTGGCGATGGCCGAGGGTTTCGACTTCGTAGCGATGGGCCGGGCGCTGCTGGCCGAGCCCGACCTGGTCAACCGGATCGCCCGCGACGGCGCGAGCGTCCGGTCGGCGTGCACACACTGCAACCAGTGCATGCCGACGATCTACAGCCGCACCCACTGCGTGGTCACCGGAGCTCCGGACTAGGGTCCTGTTCCCGTGTAGATCAGGCCGGACAGCTGCTGGCCGACGTTCATCCAGCCCGAGTTGAAGGCCTGAGTGATCAGATCGAGGGTGCTGGTGTTGAACACGCCCGACATTCCTGCGCCCCGGTTCAACAGGCCGGAGAGCTGGGTGCCGAAGTTGAGCATTCCCGACGCCGATCCGAGCAGCGGGTCGGAAATGGCATTCAGCAACCCCGACATCCCCGAGCCGGAGTTCCAGAATCCCGATCCGCCCCCGCCACCGACGTTGAAGAAGCCCGAGGACGGCAGCGTGGTCAGGTTTCCGAAGCCAGGAGTCCCACCGACCGCAAAGATCGGAATGTCGATGGAGCCGAGGGTGGATGTGACGTGGAGCTCCAGCGGAATCCGGTCGATGACGGCGGTCGGAAGACCGAAAGCGGGTGTGGCGAAGGCCAATCCGAGGTCCAGCGGGATGAATGGGATTTCGCCGCCCGGGATGCCGGAGCCCGGGATGGTCAACGACACCGGCAGGCCCACGTTGATCGGCGCGGTGGGGATGAAAAAGCCCGGGAACGTCGCCGTTCCGGCCTGAATCGAAATGGGGTTCACCAGGAATCCCGGCGAGGTGACGCTCACGCCGGCCGGGCTGCCCGCGATCGTGATCGCGCCCGGCACGACCAGCGCGTAGCTGGCTACGACGACGAAGTCCGCGCTGCCGCCCGATATCGACGTGCTCGGTGCCGTGCTGTAGGTCACCGTGAGATTGGGGGTGCTGACGGTGAACGGGGCGACGGTGACCGGGCCCAAATCGAGCGTGGGGTTGATGCCCAGGTGAATCGACGGTATCGGAATCGACGGGATGGTGACCGGGCCGATGCCGCCATTTGTGTTGATGTACAACGGAATTGACGGAATCTGGATCGGTGGAAGCACGGTGATCGGACCGACGCCGCCGACGAGATCGCCGCCCACCGCGGGGAACTGCGGAACGGTGTAGCCCAGAGCGAGGCCGGGCAAGCCTTGGTAGTTACCGCGCCACAGGATGCCGTTGCTGTAGTTGCCGGACATGAACGCGCCGGTGGTGGTGGTGCCGCCGTTGGCGAAGCCGGTGTTGGCGTTGCCGGTGTTGAACCAGCCGCTATTGGTGTGACCCGGGTTGAAGTCACCGGTATTGGTATCACCAACGTTGAAACTGCCCGAATTGTAATGACCGGCATTGCCCCACCCGGTATTGAAGTTCCCGGCGTTGAACAACCCGGTGCTGCCCGCTCCGCTGTTGCCGATGCCGGTGTTGTAGCTGCCCGAATTGAACAACCCGAAGTTCCCGGTGCCGGTGTTGAAGAAGCCGACATTGCCGGTGCCGGAGTTGAACAACCCCAGATTGCCGGTGCCCGAGTTCAACGCCCCGATACCGGTCAGGTTGTCCCCACTCAGGCCGATCCCGATGTTGTTGTTGCCGGTGTTGGCCAACCCGATATTGCCCAGCCCCACATTGGCCAACCCGAAGTTGTCGCTGCCGGCGTTGCCGAAGCCGATATTGCCCCACCCGGCCAGCCCCGCCGACAACCCCGAATTGCCGAACCCGACATTGCCACCCCCGATATTGGCCAACCCGACGTTCCCACCACCGAGGTTGCCGAACCCCACGTTGCGCGACCCGAGATTGCCCGCCCCCACGTTGAGGTCCCCCACATTGCCCACACCCACGTTGAGGTTGCCCACATCGGCCAGACCCGCGTTGGCCAACAGCGTCCGGCTCACCCCATCGCCGGCCGTCAACAACCCCGCAACATGGTGGCCCACATTGCCGAACCCCGACACCAGCGCCGGCGCACCCAACGCCGCGGTGTTGTACCACCCCGACACGCCCGACCCGACGTTCAGAACACCGGATCCCAGCGACGCGGCGTTAAGCAGGCCCGAACTAGAACCTGCTAGCGCACTTGACGCTTGGTTCCAGAACCCGGACATCCCGGCACCGAAGTTTCCGAAACCTGACACCCCGCCCGCACCCGTATTGAAGAACCCCGACGACGGAGTCGCGGTCGTGTTACCGAAGCCCGGGGTCGCCGGGATGTCGATGCCCCGGATCGGGATGGGCCCGATCCTGATGCCGGCACCCACATCCAATGGAATGCGGTCGATGGTGATGGCGGGGGTGCTGAACCCGCCGATGTGGCCGTCGATGTCGATCGTGAACGGGATCGGCTCACCGGGGATGCTGAAACCCGGGATGGTGAAGCCCGGTGTGCCCAGGGACAGATTAGCGAGCAAGGCCAACGGACCATCGGGAACGCTGATGCCATTCGGGAAAAGCGTGATCTCCGGGGTATTCCAGTTGACGTTGAAGTTGAGTACCGGAATTCGGGTGTCAATGCTGATCGGCCCGGTCACCGAGCCGTTCGACGCGGTGGTAGCCGGTATCGTCACAATTCCCAGAACGTTGAAAGGGCCGGCCGTGAACGCAAGGTCTGGAAACAGTTGTCTTTCAACGAGGGTGATCGGTGAGACGGTCAGCGGGCCGATGCTGATCGGTATGCCGGTACCCACCGAAAACGCCGGAATCGTGATGTCCGGAACGGTCAGCGGTGGGATGTTGAAGGTGTAGTGAATGTTCAGCGGGACGTCGGGGATGATCGGGATGGGTAACAACGTGATCGGGCCGACGCCTCCGTTGACACCGATGCCGATGGGGATTGCCGGAATCCCCCCACCGTTGGCTAATCCGTAGAGACCTTGGTAATCGCCTCGCCACAACATGCCGTTGCTGTAGTTGCCCGAGATGAAGCCGCCGGTGTTGACGTTGCCGGAGTTCGCGATGCCCGTGTTGATGCTGCCGGTGTTGAACCAACCGGTGTTGACGTTGCCTGGGTTGAAGTCGCCGGTGTTGGTGCTGCCGACGTTGAAGCTGCCGGTGTTGTAGTGGCCGGGGTTGGCCAGTCCGGTATTGAGATTTCCGCTGTTGAAGAGCCCGGTGCTGGCGATGCCCGAGTTCCCGATGCCGGTGTTGTAGCTACCCGAGTTAAATAGGCCGAAGTTGCCGTTTCCGCTGTTGAACAGGCCGACATTATTGGTGCCGGAATTGAAAAGTCCCAGGTTTCCGGTGCCCGAGTTCAGGTTACCGATGCCGGTGAGATTGTCACCGGTCAACCCGATACCGATATTGTTGTTCCCGGTATTGCCGAAGCCGATGTTACCCACACCCATATTCGCGAAGCCGAAATTGTTGCCACCGGAGTTACCCAAGCCGATATTGCGCGGGCCTGCCGCGCCCGCCGTCAGACCGGAATTCCCGAAACCGAAATTGCTCTCGCCGACGTTGCCCAGACCGACATTGCCGTTTCCGACGTTTCCGAAGCCCAGATTCTGCAGGCCGGCATTGGCTGCACCGAGATTGAGCGCACCGACGTTGCCCAAGCCCACGTTGTAATTGCCGACATGCGCTATCCCCGCGTTGAGGCGCAGCACCTTCGCCGGGTCCGTCAGGACGGCATTGACGAACGCGTTGGCACCGCTCACCAGATCGGCAAACGCGGGCAAACCTGATGCCACTGCGGCGGCACCGGCGTGGTAGCCCACCATCGTGGCCACATCCTGGGCCCACATCAGCTCGTAGGCGGCCTCAGCGGCCGCGATCGCCGGAGTGTTCTGCCCGAAAATGTTCACCATGGCC
>JALHRH010000042.1 GCA_022841565.1 Mycobacterium sp.
CCGTCCGGCGCTGGCCATCCCCGAGTCCGGGCCGGCACTGCTGCTGGGTCCCCGCGGCCGCCGACTTAACGTGCGGCAGGCGCGCACGGTAGTGCACCAGACCGTCGCGGCGGTGGACGGAGCACCCGACATGGGACCGCACGGGCTACGGCACAGCGCGGCTACCCATCTGCTGGAAGGCGGAGCCGACCTGCGGGTGGTGCAGGAGTTGCTCGGCCATTCCAGCCTGGCCACCACCCAGCTCTACACCCACGTCGCGGTCGCCCGGCTGCGGGCGGTGCACGACCAGGCGCACCCGCGCGCCTGACAACCGGCCCCGAGCGGCTTGAGCCGCACCGGCGTCGACGCGAGCAGTCCCAGCGGGTCGAGGTAGTCGGCGCGCGACGCCGAACCCCACATCGCGCCCCAATGCAGACACGCCGCGGCCGGGCAGCCCACGTGACCGGCCAGCAACTCTCCGATCACCGCACCTGTTGCCACCGCCTGACCGGCCCGCACGCTCGCGCGCACCGGCTCGTAGCTGGTGTGCAGGCCGCCGGGGTGGGCCAGCGACACGACGGGACGGCCCGCCAGCAGACCGGCGAATGCCACCGTCGCGTCGCCCGCTGCGTACACCGGCTGGCCCGGACTGCCCGCCAGGTCTACACCCCGATGCCCGGCCTGCCAGTTGGGCGAGGGCGCGTCGAACGCCCGAACGACGCCAGGTTGGGGCCGCAGCGGCCACTGCAGCCGCCCGCCGGCGGCATCCGCAGGCGAAGCGTTGAGCAGCACCCAGCAGAGGACTAGCGCCACCGGTACCCATCGCACCTGCTCAGTGCACCGGCAGCGGCGGCGCTCGGCCAGTCGTTGCCCGGGCACTGTGGACGTATTGTCCAAGCCTGTGGACAAGCCGGCCACTGGAACAATCCACCCGCCGTCGCGGTGTAAACTCCTCTACGCAGCTCGTGAAAGCGGGCTGACTTCGCACGCCTGCATCGCGGCCCAGCAATTGAGGGATCCGCACCAGCATGCCGAGCGGTCCCGTAGCCCGGTTCGCACCGGACGCGGGTTCGGCATCGCAGCAGGCGCCAGGGCCCGGTTTCAGCCGAATCCGGGCGACAACCGACACTGAAAGCTGGGCGTAGCCATGGCTGTTGTGACCATGAAGCAGCTGCTTGACAGCGGCACCCACTTCGGGCATCAGACCCGTCGCTGGAATCCCAAGATGAAGCGGTTCATCTTCACCGACCGCAACGGCATCTACATCATTGACCTGCAGCAGACGCTGACCTACATCGACCGGGCATACGAGTTCGTCAAAGAGACCGTCGCCCACGGCGGCAGCGTCATGTTCGTAGGCACCAAGAAGCAGGCGCAGGAGTCCGTCGCGGCCGAGGCGACCCGGGTCGGCATGCCATACGTGAACCAGCGCTGGCTGGGCGGCATGCTCACCAACTTCTCCACCGTGCACAAGCGCCTGCAGCGCCTCAAGGAACTCGAGGCGATGGAGCAGACCGGTGGCTTCGAGGGCCGCACCAAGAAGGAAATCTTGATGCTGACCCGTGAGAAGAACAAATTGGAGCGGTCCTTGGGCGGGATCAGGGACATGGCCAAGGTACCGTCGGCGATCTGGGTCGTGGACACCAACAAGGAGCACATCGCCGTTGGCGAGGCTCGCAAGCTCGGCATCCCGGTGATCGCGATCCTGGACACCAACTGTGACCCCGACGAGGTCGACTACCCGATCCCGGGCAACGACGACGCGATTCGGTCGGCCGCGCTGCTGACCAAGGTGATCGCCTCCGCGGTGGCCGAGGGCCTGCAGGCCCGCGCCGGGCTGGGCCGCGGTGACGGCAAGCCGGAGGCTTCAGACTCCCTGGCGGCTGAGCCGCTGCCCGAGTGGGAGCAGGAACTGCTCGCCGGTGCCGCCGCCGGCTCCGCTGAAGCCCCAGGCGGGGCAACCGAAACACCCACAGATGCATCCTAGGAAAGGCTGAGCATTGGCGAACTTCACCGCTGCCGACGTCAAGCGACTTCGGGAGTTGACCGGCGCTGGAATGCTGGACTGCAAAAATGCGCTGGCCGATTCGGACGGCGACTTCGATAAGGCCGTTGAGGCGCTGCGGATCAAGGGCGCCAAGGACGTCGGCAAGCGCGCCGAGCGCGCGACGGCTGAGGGTCTGGTCGCCGCCAAGCAGGGCGCGTTGATCGAGCTGAACTCCGAGACGGACTTCGTTGCGAAGAACGCGGAGTTCCAGGCGCTGGCCGACCAGGTCGTCAACGCCGCCCTGCAGTCCAAGGCCGCCGATGTCGAGAGCCTCAAGGCGGCTTCAATAGGGGATAAGACCGTAGAGCAGGCGATCGCCGAGCTGTCGGCCAAGATCGGCGAGAAGCTGGAGCTGCGCCGGGTGCAGTACTTCGACGGCAATGTCGAAACGTATCTGCATAAGCGGGCCGCCGACCTGCCTCCCGCGGTGGGTGTGCTCGTAGAGTTCACCGGAGGCGAGGACGGTAGCGGCGCAGACGCCGCGCACGCCGTGGCGCTGCAGATCGCCGCGCTCAAGGCGCGCTACCTGTCTCGCGACGACGTGCCCGAGGATGTGGTGGCCAGTGAGCGCCACATTGCCGAGGAGACCGCCAAGGCCGAGGGCAAACCGGAGCAGGCGCTGCCCAAGATCGTCGAGGGCCGTCTTAACGGCTTCTTCAAGGACTCGGTGCTGCTTGAGCAGCCGTCGGTGTCCGACAACAAGAAGTCCGTCAAAGCGCTGCTCGACGAGGCCGGTGTGACGGTAACCCGGTTCGTTCGCTTCGAAGTGGGTCAGGCCTAGAGCGGGTCGGCGACATGCCCCGGGTACACGCGTTCGGCGACGATGCCCTCGGCGACCTCGATGCGGTCGCCCTTGCCGACGCGATCAGGACCGGCCGCCTGGACCGCGTCAACGTCATCGAGGCTGCCATCGCGCGCGCGGAGGCCGTCAACCCGGAGCTGAACGGGCTGGCCTACCAGGCTTTCGACGCGGCCAGGGCCGCCGCCGGACAACACGGTGGTGGCTTCGGCAGCGGCTTTTTCGCTGGCGCGCCGACGTTGATCAAGGACAACATCGACGTCGTCGGACAGCCGACGATGAACGGCACCGACGCGTGGGAGCCGCGCCCGGCGAGCGCTGACAGCGCGGTGACCCGGGTGGTACTCGACACCGGGCTGATATCGCTGGGCAAAACCCAGCTGTCGGAGTTCGGGTTCAGCGCTGCCGCCGAGCATCCTCGACTGGGGCCGGTCCGCAACCCGTGGAACACCGACCACACCGCCGGCGCCTCGTCATCGGGGTCCGGGGCGTTCGTGGCCGCCGGGGTGGTGCCGATTGCGCACGCCAACGACGGCGGTGGATCCATCCGGATCCCGGCGGCGTGCAACGGGCTGGTCGGGCTCAAGCCGTCGCGCGGACGCATGCCACTGGATCCGCAGTACCGACGGCTGCCGGTGGGCATCGTCGCCAACGGCGTGCTGACCCGCTCGGTGCGCGACACCGCCGCGTTTTACCGGGAGGCCGAGCGACTGTGGCGTAATCCCAAACTGCCGCCGATCGGTGACGTGACGCGACCGGGCAAGCAGCGGCTCAGGATTGCGGCGTTGACCAGCTCGGTGCGACGGGAGGCGAGCTCCGAAGTCAAGGACTGGACCTTGAAGTCGGCCGCGCTGCTGGAAGAGCTGGGACACCACGTCGAATACATCGACAACGACTGGGTGCCGCCCAGCTTCGTCGACGATTTCATCCTGTATTGGGGTTTCCTCGCGTACGCTCAGGTCGGCACCGGCCGCCGCTTGTTCGGCGACACCTTCGACCGCACCAGGCTGGACAGCCTGACCCTGGGACTGGCCCATCGCACCCGGCGCAACATCCACCGGCTTCCGCTGGCCATCGCGCGGCTGCGCGGGCTGAGACGGCGCAGCGCACGCTTCTTCGGAAACTACGACGTGCTGCTCACCCCGACCCTCGCCGACCCGACGCCATCGGTCGGGTACCTGGCGCCCACCGACTACCACCAGGTCATCGATCGGCTGATCGACTGGGTCGCGTTCACCCCACTGCAGAACGTGACCGGTGAACCCGCGATCTCGCTGCCGCTGGCCCAATCCGCGGACGGGCTGCCCGTAGGGATGATGTTCGCGGCCGATACCGGGCACGAGGCTCAGCTACTGGAGCTGGCCTACGAACTCGAAGAAGCCCGGCCGTTTGCGCGAATTCACCACTAGCTCAGTCGGATCCGAGTTTTCCGAGCATGCTCTTGAACTCGCGCTGCTGGGGTTTTGTCAGTTTGGCGAGGATGCGGGCATCGGCGGCGCGCACGACCGTCTCGGCCCGCCGCAGCAATTCCCGGCCCTGGCCGGTGAGAGACGCCGGCAGGGCGCGGCCGGAGGACACCGATGCAGGCCGAGCCACCACGCCCAGGTCTTGCAGTTTGCGCAGCACGGTATTCATCGCCTGGGGTGTGACGCTCGCGTGCCGAGCCAGTTCGGCGCTGGACAATCCCGGCGTCAGGGACAGAATGCGCAGGCACACAAATTCGGGCAGCGTCAGCCCGAGCGGAGCCAACGCTGCGGACACCTCGGGTCGGAGCGTGGCCGTCACCCGGTACAGCAGAAATCCCAGCGGCGCGTCCTCGATAGCAGCCATATCAGCGATATTGACATGTGGCTCGCATCGACCTGAATGCGGTTATGCCGAGCGGGCGCGGTCCGCGTTGAGTAGCAGTCCATAGCCGTTGGCGCGAAGGCTCACGGTCAACTCGGGGCTGACCGTGTTGTCACGCAGCCACGCCTTGACCTCCTGCACTTGGACGGACACCGGCTCACCGTGCACACCCAGCAGCCGCAGCAACCCCGGCAGGGTCGCGGGGCGAGGTGAACCATCGCAGTAATTCTTCGGCACGCTCTGGCACCCTCTCGCTAGCCAGGTCAATTGCACCGGGCCTATACCCTCGTTGCGAGCGGCGAAAACGCCGCTGAACAGCGGTCGAATGTATGCGACCGCCAGTCGCAGCGGGGCTAATAATCGAAGCTGATAGTGGTTCTGGTGGCACCGGAGATTCTCCGCAGCGGCCGTCGATCCAATCGTTAGGTGTCGACAATCCTTTGGCGACTAGAAGAATTCTCCCGAAAAGTGACAACGGATACCCCTGTGGCGGAAGTGAATCTCAAAAAATATGTGTCCCAAGTCAAGTTCCCACTGTTCGCCCAGCTAAGGAGGCTGGACGAGACCATTCGTGATGTCATCGGTGTTTGAGGTTATGCGGCACGGGTTATGCGACCAGCGTGCGGTCAAGCGCTCGGAAAAGATGTGCACCGCTTATCGAACGACACCAACGAAAGGGATTCAGCGTGAAATTCACCACTACTGCTGCGAAAACTGCCATCGCTGCCGCAGGAATAGCGGCAGCATCGTTATTCGGTGCAGCCGCCGCGTCGGCCACACCCGGCGTTCAAGAGGGCTTTGGCACCCCGCAGAGTCTGGTCGACGGCCCGAGGGTCACCGATTACACCGTCAGCAACCTCCAGCCCTCCGGCGTCACCATTCCCGGCTACACGCCGACCGGCAAGCTGTGGGAAGCCGACGTAAACGTCAAGGCCAGTAGCGGCGTAGTGACGCCGGTTGTGTCGAATTTCAACGCCCGCGCCGGCGAGCAGACCTACCGCGTGGTCATCGCGCCGGCTACCCCCCAGGGCCTCAGCCCGGCACCGATCGCCCAGGGCGGCACCACGACCGGCAAGGTCTACTTCGACGTGACCGGTGCAGCGCCGACCGGCGTTGTCTACAACGACGGACTGCGGGACGTTCTGGTGTGGGAGAGCAACCCGGCAAGCGTTCCGGCCCCTAACTCCGTGCCCGGCCAGATGGCCGACACCATGCCCGGTCAGCCGAACCCGGCGCCTGGCATGGCACCTACCGCACCGATCCAGCAGAGCTAGCAGCATCACGCATCTCCCCGCGTCACGGCCGTGGCGCGGGGAGGTTGCTGTTTGGGGACTACCCGCGTGACGACCACCCGCGCGACGGAGTCCGCACCAGCTCCATTCAGACGGGATTGAGTACCGGCTCGCCGACGATCCATCGTGGGGGACGCGGTGGCGACACCGCCATGTATCCCACCCCTCTGACGGTATCGACCATCGACTCATGTGCGGTGCCGAGCTTGGCGCGCAACCGCCGCACGTGCACATCGACGGTGCGGACCCTGCCGTTGCCTTCGTAGCCCCACACCTCATGCATCAGACGCGTCCGGCTGAACGCGCGACCCGCATGCTGCACAAGGAAACTCAACAATTTGAATTCGGTGAACGTCAGGCCCAGATCCTTGCCGCTCAAGGAGACGGAGTAGCTGGCCGGATGCAGGATCAGGTCGCCGAACTGCAGCGTGCCATCGATGGCCTTGCGCCGGCGGGTGAGGGCCAGCCGCAACCGTGCCTGCAACTCATCGGGTCCGGCAGCGGCCAGCAGCACATCGTCGAAATTCCAGTCGATGTCGACTTCCACGAAGTTGGCCGGCGCCACCACCGCGACGACGGCCAGGGCCGGTCTGCTGGCTCTCAGATGCCGGCAGGCCGAGCGGGCGGCCACCAGGTCGGTTCGGGCATCAATGATGGCGACATCCGCGCCATCGGTCAGGTTGGTGTCGCCATCGGTCAGGTTGGTGTCGCCATCGGTCAGGTTGGTGTCGCCATCGCCGAGGGGCGCGAGCCGCACGGTCAAGGCGAAGATCTCCAGCGTGGGCAACACCGATACGAAATCGGATTGATTGGTGAGCAGAACAACGTCCAACCGCCATCTCCAAACCTGCTGAGGGTGGTGCCCGCAGTCCCACCGGCTAACCCTCGACCTCAACCCGTCGCGCTTGCCGTGGAGGCGTCACCCCGAACAAAGGTCGAGTACCCCTTACGGCGCGATTATTCCATTCTTGTTATCGGTGGACCTGCGAAACGGTGAGTCCGCGCAGTTCGATGGGCCCGGCCCGTATGCCCGGACCGGGCCCATCCGAGAGACAAGCGTTACTGGTTGGACTTCTGGCGCTCCTCGGCGACCTCCGCGGCACCGCGAGCAGCCTCTGCCTGGGCTTCGTTCTTCGCCGCGTCGCGCTGCGCCTCGGCTTTGTCCTGTTGCGCTTCGCCCTCATTCACCAGGTCGCCGCGACCGGTGATGGTGCCGATGGCCTCCTTGGCCTTGCCCTTGACGTCCTCGACGATCCCCTTGACTGCTTCAGCCGGGCCCGAGTTGCTGTCCGCCATGTCTACCTCCCTTTGGTCGCCGCGCATCGGCGACGATCGGCTTATGGTGCTGAGTGCGCCGGTCATGAATCGACCGGGCGGCTAGATGGCGATGCGAATCCTTCTTTTTCAAGACTTCGATTCATCGCCGCGTGCTGCGGATTCCCAAACCGTCTGAGCGTCAAACATGTGCAGTTGGGATGTGCACCCCGTCCACGCCGAAGCGGGGCAATGAGGCAGGATGATAGGCGCCTTTCCGGGGTGGTGACCGGGACGGCACACTCATGCGAGGAGACAGATGACGGAGTCCAGGGAGCCCCACGCCGCCGGCTCGGCGGCCCCACGGACCAGCACCAACGGCTCGTCGTCGAAGTACTCACGCGTGTTGCTCAAGCTCGGCGGCGAAATGTTCGGTGGAGGGCAGGTCGGGTTGGATCCCGATGTCGTCGCGCTGGTCGCCCGGCAGATCGCGGAGGTGGTCCGCGGCGGCGTGCAGGTGGCGGTGGTAATCGGCGGCGGCAACTTCTTCCGCGGCGCACAGCTACAACAGCGGGGCATGGAGCGCACCCGGTCGGACTATATGGGCATGCTCGGGACCGTGATGAACAGCCTTGCGCTGCAAGACTTCCTGGAGAAGGAGGGCATCGTGACCCGCGTCCAGACTGCGATCACGATGGGTCAGGTTGCCGAGCCCTACCTGCCGTTGCGAGCGGTGCGCCACCTGGAGAAGGGCCGGGTAGTGATCTTCGGCGCCGGTATGGGCCTGCCCTATTTCTCTACCGACACCACCGCGGCGCAGCGGGCCTTGGAGATCGGCGCCGACGTGGTGTTGATGGCCAAGGCCGTAGACGGCGTGTTCGCCGAGGACCCGCGCGACAATCCCGAAGCTGAGCTGCTCACCGCCATAAGCCACCGCGAAGTCATCGACCGCGGCCTGCGGGTGGCCGATGCCACCGCATTCAGTCTGTGTATGGACAATGGCATGCCGATCCTGGTGTTCAACTTGCTGACCGACGGCAATATCGCGCGAGCGGTGGCAGGTGAGAAAATCGGGACGCTGGTCACCACCTGACGGGAAGACAAAACAATGATCCGCGCTTGCGACGATGCGGTTAGCACCGATGCGGGGGCACCACCCGCTTGCGGGGGAAGGAGCGGCGCACGTGATTGAAGAGGCACTGTTCGATGCCGAGGAGAAGATGGAAAAGGCGGTATCAGTGGCCCGGGACGACCTTTCCACGATCCGGACCGGTCGCGCCAATCCGGGCATGTTTTCCCGGATCGTCATCGACTACTATGGCGCGCTGACCCCGATCACCCAGTTGGCCAGCATCAATGTGCCCGAGGCGCGGATGGTGGTCATCAAGCCCTACGAGGCCAACCAGCTGCACGCCATCGAAACCGCCATCCGCAACTCCGACCTGGGGGTGAACCCCACCAACGACGGCACGATCATCCGGGTGGCCATACCGCAGCTCACCGAGGAACGCCGGCGCGAGCTGGTCAAGCAGGCGAAGTCGAAGGGCGAGGACGCCCGGGTATCGGTGCGCAACATCCGCCGCAAGGCGATGGAGGAGTTGCATCGCATCCGCAAGGACGGCGAGGCCGGTGAGGACGAGGTCGGGCGCGCGGAGAAGGATCTGGAGAAGGCCACTCACCAGTACGTCGCCCAGATCGACGAACTGGTCAAACATAAAGAAGGCGAGCTGCTGGAGGTCTAGCGACCACCCCGCAGCCTCGTGACCTCCGTGGCAACCACTGATGCCGGCGCCGGCAGCCCGTCCGACGAACCGGTCGACGTATCGGCTCAGCCGGTGAAGAAGGCTCCTCGAGCCGGGCGGGATCTGCCGGCGGCAATCGCGGTGGGTGTCAGTATCGGCGCCGTCCTGATCGCGACGATGTTGTGGTTTCCGCATTTTTGGGTGGTGTACTGCGCCTTGGCCACCCTGGTGGCTAGCCACGAGGTGGTGCGACGGCTGCGCGAGGCCGGCTATCTGATCCCCGTCATTCCGCTGCTGATCGGCGGGCAGGCCACCGTCTGGCTGACCTGGCCGTACCGTGCCGTCGGCGCTCTGGCCGGCTTCGGCGGCATGGTGGTGGTCTGCATGATCTGGCGGCTGTTCATGCACAACAAGCGGGTCCAGGTCAGCCTCGGTGCGTCGCCGTCGAGCAACTATCTGCGCGACGTGTCGGCCACCGTTTTTCTGTGCGCCTGGGTTCCGCTGTTCGCGTCATTCGCCGCGATGCTGGTCTACGAACCGAAGCACGGCCCGGGATGGGTGTTCTGCATGATGATCGCCGTCGTGTGCTCGGACACTGGCGGTTACGCCGTGGGGGCGTTGTTCGGCAAACATCCGATGGTCCCGACGATCAGCCCGAAAAAGTCCTGGGAAGGTTTCGGCGGCTCGTTGGTCTTCGGCATCACCGCCACGATCCTGACCGCGACCTACCTGGCCGGCAAAACCTGGTGGGTCGGTGCACTGCTGGGTCTGCTGTTCGTGCTCACCACGACGTTGGGCGACCTGATCGAGTCTCAGGTGAAGCGCGATCTAGGCATCAAGGACATGGGCCGGCTGCTACCCGGCCACGGCGGCCTGATGGACCGGCTCGACGGCATCCTGCCGTCCGCGGTGGCGGCCTGGACCGTTTTGACGTTGCTGCCCTGATAATTGACTGGTCATGGTCCAACAATTGGTATTCGAGGCACCCCGCGGGAAGCCACCGCGCCATCTAGCCGACCTGGATGCCGCCGGCCGCGCGGACGCCGTGGCGGAATTGGGACTGCCGGCGTTTCGGGCCAAGCAACTCGCCAACCAGTACTACGGACGGCTCATCGGCGACCCGCACCAAATGACCGACCTTCCGGCTGCGGTGCGCGGCGCCGTAGCGACCAGCATGTTCCCCGTCCTGCTGACTGCGGTACGCGACCTGGCCTGCGATGCCGGCCAGACGCGAAAGACGTTGTGGCGGGCCAACGATGGCGCCACCGTCGAGTCTGTGCTGATGCGCTACCCGCAACGCAACACCGTGTGTATCTCCTCGCAGGCCGGCTGTGGCATGGCCTGCCCGTTCTGTGCTACCGGGCAGGGCGGGCTGACCCGCAACCTGTCGGCCGCCGAGATCCTCGAGCAGGTGCGGGCTGCGGCCGTCGCATGCCGCGACGACTTCGGTGACCGGTTGTCGAACGTGGTCTTCATGGGCATGGGGGAGCCGCTGGCCAACTACGCCAGGGTGCTGGCCGCGGTACGTCGGATCACCGAGTCGCCGCCGTCCGGCTTCGGGATCTCGGCCCGCTCGGTGACGGTGTCGACGGTGGGTTTGGCCCCGGCCATCCGCAAACTGGCTGACGAGCGGCTCGGGGTGACGTTGGCGCTGTCGCTGCATACGCCCGACGACGAACTGCGCGACACGCTGGTGCCGGTCAACAACCGGTGGAAGGTCGGCGAGGTGCTGGAGGCTGCCCGCTACTACGCCGATGTCACCGGTCGGCGGGTGTCGATCGAGTATGCGCTGATCCGCGACGTCAACGACCAGCCCTGGCGGGCCGACCTGCTGGGCAAGCGGCTGCAGCGCGCGCTGGGCGCGTTGGCGCACGTGAACGTGATCCCGCTCAATCCGACTCCGGGTAGCGACTGGGATGCCAGCCCCAAGGCGGTGGAGCGTGAGTTCGTGAGACGTGTTCGCGCGCAGGGTGTTTCGTGCACGGTCCGGGATACCCGCGGCCGTGAGATAGCGGCGGCATGTGGACAGCTGGCCAGTGAGGGGTCGGCCGGCGGGTAGCGAGAGCCGACGCAGCGGTGAGAATCTGCGGCAAAATGCGGTACCGGCCGGCAAATTTGCAGTCGGTAAATTTCCAGGGCGAGGTGTTGAACCTTTTCCGGTGGGCAATACGTGGTCAAGGCAAATGCCGGCGAATGAGGTCTGCCATGAAACTGACGTCCCCGCTCAACTTCTGCGTTGCCGTCGCTGTCGCTGTCGGGCTGGTGCTCGGGCTGGCCACGGCTCCGCGCGCGGGCGCTGCCGATGACCGTCTGAATTTCACCGCCACCACCATCGGCGGCGCGCCATTCAACGGAGCCAGCCTGCAAGGCAAGCCGGCGGTGTTGTGGTTCTGGACCCCGTTCTGCCCGTTCTGCAACGCCGAGGCGCCGGGGCTAAGCCAGGTGGCGGCCGCCAATCCGGGTGTCACCTTCGTCGGCATTGCGGCTCGTTCGGACGTCGGGCAACTGCAAGCCTTCGTGTCCAAGTACGGCCTGAATTTCACCAACCTCAACGACGCCGATGGTGCCATCTGGGCGCGTTACAACGTGCCGTGGCAGCCGGCCTGGGTGTTCTATCGTGCGGACGGCTCCTCCACGTTCGTCAACAACACCACCTCGGCCATGTCGCAGCAGGATCTGCAGGGCCGGGTCACCGCGTTGACGGCGGGGTGAACCACACCCTGATCGGGTTAGCCTTCGCCGCCGGCTTGGTGGCCGCGCTCAACCCATGTGGCTTTGCCATGCTGCCCGCGTACTTGCTGCTGATCGTGCGGGGGCGACAATCGTCGAGCCCGATCGCTGCCGTCGGGCGGGCGCTGGCCGCGACGCTGGGGATGGCGCTAGGGTTCATCACCGTCTTCGGTCTGTTCGGTGTGCTGACGATTTCGGCGGCCGCCACCGTGCAGCGCTACTTGCCGTACCTGACGGTGGCGGTGGGCGCTGCGCTGATCATGCTCGGTGGCTGGCTGCTCTCTGGCCGGGAGCTAACGGCGTTGGCGCCCTTCGGCCCGCGGTGGGCTCCGACCGCGCGGCTGGGTTCCCTGTACGGATACGGGATCAGCTATGCGATTGCCTCGCTGTCGTGCACGGTCGGACCGTTCGTGGCGGTCACCGGGGCCGGACTGCGCGGCGGCTCGGTGCTCAATGGCGTCGCGGTCTACGGCGCCTACATCGCGGGGTTGACGCTGGTCGTGGGGGGTTTGGCCATGGCGGCGGCAACGGCTCGCTCGGCGTTGGTGGATCGGATGCGGGCCGTTGTGCCTTTCGTCAACCGCATCAGCGGTGTACTGCTGGTCCTGGTGGGGGCGTACGTCGGCTACTTCGGCATTTACGAGGTGCGGCTGTTCGGCGCGAACGGCAACCCCGAGGATGCGGTGATCGCCGCCGCCGGCCGCCTGCAGGGCACGCTCGCCGGCTGGGTGCACGAGCATGGCGGCTGGCCGTGGGTGGTGGTGCTGACCGTCGCGATTGCCGGCGCGCTCGTTGGTACGTGGTGGCGGCGGAGGCGCCGCGCTGACACCGGGCCACCGGGCACATCCAACTCGGCGACGAGCTGAGAGGTGGCCGCACGAGCGCGCGGAAGGTGCGAGATCCGGCCGGGCGGAGGGTTACCTCGGCGGTTAACGTCGTATCGCGTGGCGCGTCGGATGGTGATCAACGGAATGACGGTAAGGCGGGTCGCTGCGCCTACTATCTGAGCCAGCCGCGCCGGCGACCCCAGATGTCGCGCACCAGGACGAAAAGCGCCAGCGCAGCGAATCCGACCAAGAACCAGTCCTCGACGTGGCCGACGTGGTTACCGCGCAGCATCGCCAGCAGGAAACCGAAAATGAAGAAGCCCGTGATGTACCACGTGCGGTGGTTGATCTTGCTCCATCCCCACCGCGCGGACGGCACCTCGGCCTCGTCGACGGCCTCGTCGACGCCGGTAATCGGCTCCACTTCAGTACTGGCCACGGCGATCCCTCCGGTTGGACTGGACTCGGACTGACACTGCCTGAACATTCTGGCACAGGCCGTGTGACGTCAGGGCCACACCCGGAAGGATCGCCGCGCCGCGGCTTCGATGATTTACGCGGGAGGCATCAACACGGTGTCGATCATGTAGACCTGCGCGTTGGCCGTCGAGACGCCGCCGCAGACCACGTTGGCGTTATTGACCCGGAGGCTGTTGCCCTGGCCGGTGACCGTCACGTTCGCGCCCTGCAGCGTCTTGTGGGTGCCGATTACCTGGTTCGGGCTCGCCTGGCCATTAACTACGTGGTAGGTCAGGATGCTGGTCAGCAGACCTGAGTCGGTCTTGAGCTGCTCGACGGTGGCCGGCGGCAGCTTGCCGAACGCGGCGTCGGTCGGGGCAAACACGGTGTACTGACCGCTGTTGAGGGTGTCGACCAGGTTCACCTGCGGGTTGAGCTGGCCGGACAGCGCCGAGGTCAGCGTGGTCAGCATGGGATTGCTAGCGGCCGCCTGTGTGACGGGTACCTGCGACATACCCTGCACCGACGCGGGGCCGGTGGGGTTGGCCGCCGCGTAGTCCGAACATCCTGGGCCGACCAGGTCGCTGGCTAATGCGGTCGGGGCGAGGCCCACTCCGCAGGCCATCAGTGCGGCCGCGATACCGGCTGTTGTGATTGATGTCTTCATCTTCATGGTCGTTTGCTCCTCGTGATGGTTGACAGATCCCCGACATAAGGTGATTCGGAGCGGGCCAGGATCTGGACGGGTGTTAGCCGAAGGTGAAGGAGAAAACCTGCAATCCCTTGCTGGGTCGTAACTCGAGGGTGCCCGACGACTGCTTGGGATCGGCAACGATCTGGCGCGACGTCGGCGGCCCGTTGATCGCCGTGGTGGTGGTTTCGCCATTGCGTGTCACGGTGAGTGTGCCGGTGCCGCCGACGACGAGGTAGATGTCCTTGGCGTGATAGTTGAGCTTGATGGCCGAGTCGTCGCCGTTAGCGGTGGCGCCCTGGTAGTCCAGTGCCCACGGGCCGGTCAGGGCGAAGCTGTCGGGCGCGAGGTTCGCTGGGTAGCGGAACACTTGGGCGCCCTCGTCGTAGTCGCCGCCACCGCCGTAGTTGACGGCCTTGCCGACGGCGAAGTAGGTCTCGGCGGTGGTTATGGCTTTCGGGGTGAGGTCGGGCGCGCCCACGGGCGCGGCTAGCTTGACACCGGGTTTGGCATCGGTGAGTAGCTGCCTGATCAGCCGTTCGGTGTCGTCGTAGCCGCCCTCGCCGAATTTAAGGTGCCGCACTGTGCCGTTGGCGTCGATCAGGTACTCGGCCGGCCAGTACCGGTTGCGGTAGTTCGTCCACGTCGAGTAATTGTTGTCCAGCGCAATCGGGTACTTGATGTCCAGGTCGGCTGCGCCCTTGGCAACGTTCTCCGGCACTTTCTCGAACGCGTACTCCGGCGTGTGAACGCCGATGACCTCCAAGCCGCTATCTCGATAGGCCTGATACCAGCCGAGGACGTGCGGGATGGCCCGCTGGCAGTTGATGCAGGAGTAGGCCCAGAAGTCGATCAGAACCACCTTGCCGCGCAACGATTTCAGCGTGATCGGCTGATTGCCCGGGGTGTTGAGCCAACTGGTGATACCCCGCAGATCCGGTGCGGTACCACAGTTTTCGAGCTGGGTACCGCCTTGCGTGCAATTCGACAGCGCTGCGTTCTGGTCGGTGACGATGCCGCCGAGCTTCTCCTGCACCTGCTTTGAGCCACCGACTTTGTCTTGCAGGGACGCGGTGTAGTCGGGAATCGCGCGCTGCAGCACCGCCGGAAGATCGAACACCAGCGCCACCGCCAGCAGGATCGTCACGATCCCGGCGCCGACTCTGATCTCACGCTGGCGGCGTCGAAACGCGCTCACCCGCTGCGCTATTCGTTGACCAGCCAGCGCGAAGAACAGCAACGGCAGTGCGGCGCCAATCGCGAACGCGGCGGTGAGTACCACGGTTCCGGCGCCGATTTGCGCAGTCGCGCCGGCCACGACGATCGCCGCGAGGACCGGCCCCGCGCACGGGACGTACAGCACTCCCAACGCCAGGCCGAGCCCGAAACCGTTCCCGCGCGTGGCGATCTGCTTCTGTGGGATACGCGAAAAGGGCCGCTCCAGCAGCTGCTCGAAACGCGGGAAGATCAGACCGACGCCGATCGCCACTAACGCAACCAACGCGACCCAGCGGATGGCGTCCTGCGGCAGATGCAGCGCCGAGAGCAACGCCGAGCCGAGCAGCGTCACCACGCTGAAACTGAGCACCAGGCCGCCGATCACCCGGTAGGGCCGGGACGCTTCCGATCGGGTCGGCTTGGGCTGGACGGCCACGGCGCCCTGCGTTTGTGGTGGCGTTTGACGCGAAGTGCTGTTCGCGCCGGAGAAAAAGATCACCGGCAGCACCGGCAGGATGCATGGCGATATGCCGGTGATCAAACCACCGAGAAAGCCGATCAGCGCAAGGGTCCACATGTCAGTTATTCGTTACGGCGCCGGCCCTGGATCGGTTCACCTCCATACCCGGCGCCGAAGACTGCCAAGCAAAGAACGAGGCAGCCCTATCGGGGCTGCCTCGTCCACTGCTGGCTGCGACGTCACTGACCGGGGGGCATCAGCACCGCGTCGATCATGTATACCGTTGCGTTCGCGGTGTGCACCCCTCCGCACACCAGGCCCGCCGTGTTGACCTTCAGGTCTCCTGGATTCCCGCCGCCGGTCACCGTCACCTCTGCACCCTGCAGCGTCTTGTGGGTGCCGACCACCTTGCTCGGGCTCGCCTGCCCGTTCACCACGTGGTAGGTCAAGATGCTGTTGAGCAGCTTGGCGTCGGTCTTGAGCTGGTCGAGGGTGGCTGCCGGAAGCTTGTCGAAGGCGGCGTTGGTGGGGGCGAACACCGTGTACTGGCCGCTGTTCAGCGTGTCCACCAGGTTGACCTGTGGGTTCAGCTTGCCGGACAACGCTGAGGTCAGGGTGCTCAGCATCGGGTTGTTCGACGCCGCCGTCGCGACCGGGTCCTGCGCCATGCCGGCGACGGATCCGGGACCGGTGGGGTTCTGTGCCGCGTATTCCGAGCAGCCGGGGCCGACCAGGTCGGCGGCCGGATCGGCTTTTGGCGATGACGTCGCGGTGTTGGGGGCCGCTGAGACGCTCGCGGAGGTGGCACTGCTGGAGCCCTGCGATGTGGGCTTGCTGTTGGAGCATCCCGCCACACCCGCGATCGCGACCGCCGCGAGGGCCGCTGCTGCCACTGACTTGGCCTGATGATTCATCACGTCTTAATTCCTTTGCTACAGAACGCTTTCGTGGTGACGACCGACGTCGCCATAGGTGCCGTACAAAAAGGCATTCGGAGTGCGGGCGATCGCGGATGGGTGCGAGTTCGAAAAGGCGGCACAATGGGTGGGTGACTTTTTCGGGTGACGGGCAGGTTCCTGTCGAGCGGGTGCGCGTGCTGGTGCTGGGCAGCACCGGCTCCATCGGCACCCAGGCGCTGGAGGTCATCGCCGCCAACCCGGACCGGTTCGAGATCGTCGGCCTGGCCGCCGGCGGCAGGAACCTGGACACGCTGCTGCGCCAACGCGCCGAGACCGGGGTCACCAACATCGCCGTCGCCGACGCCGACGCCGCCGAACGGGCCGGGGACATTCCGTTAAAGGGCCCCGACGCCGTGACCCGCCTGGTCCAGGAGACCGAGGCCGACGTGGTCCTCAATGCCCTGGTTGGGGCGCTGGGCCTGCGGCCGACGCTGGCGGCGCTGGAATCAGGCGCCCGCCTGGCCCTGGCTAACAAGGAGTCGCTGGTAGCCGGCGGTCCGTTGGTGTTGCGGGCGGCGCGGCCCGGTCAGATCGTGCCCGTCGACTCCGAGCACTCCGCGCTGGCGCAGTGCCTTCGCGGCGGCACCCCAGACGAGGTCGCCAAGCTGATCCTGACCGCCTCCGGGGGACCGTTCCGGGGCTGCTCGGCCGCTGACCTCGAGCACGTCACCCCCGAACAGGCCGGCGCGCACCCCACCTGGTCGATGGGCCCGATGAACACGTTGAACTCGGCCTCGCTGGTCAATAAGGGGCTCGAGCTCATCGAAACCCACCTGTTGTTCGGCATTCCCTATGACCGCATCGAGGTCGTGGTCCACCCGCAATCGATTATTCATTCGATGGTGACCTTCACCGACGGCTCGACGATCGCCCAGGCCAGCCCGCCGGACATGAAGCTGCCCATTTCGTTGGCGCTGGGCTGGCCGCGCCGGGTGCCCGGAGCGGCCCTCAGCTGTGACTTCTCCACCGCGTCTAGCTGGGAATTCGAGCCCCTGGACGCCGATGTTTTCCCGGCCGTCGAGCTGGCGCGGCACGCCGGGGAAACTGGTGGCTGCATGACCGCCGTTTACAACGCGGCCAATGAGGAAGCAGCCGAGGCGTTCCTCTCAGGACGGATCCGGTTTCCTGCCATCGTCGCCACCATCGCCGACGTGCTGCACGCCGGCGACCAATGGGCCGCGTCACCGGCTACCGTGGATGACGTACTCGAGGCGCAGCGCTGGGCCCGCGAGCGGGCTCAACGCGCGATGGCAACACCGGCGTCGGTCAGAGTCTCGGGCATGGCGTGAGAAAGGTCGTCACAGACAGATGATGTTCATTATCGGCATTGTGCTGTTCGCACTCGCCATCCTCATCTCGGTCGCCCTGCACGAGTGCGGCCACATGTGGGCCGCCCGCGCCACCGGCATGAAGGTGCGTCGCTACTTCGTCGGCTTCGGCCCCACGCTGTGGTCGACCCGGCGCGGTGAAACCGAATACGGATTCAAGGCCATCCCGGCGGGCGGGTTCTGCGACATCGCCGGCATGACTCCGGTCGAGGAGCTGGCTCCCGACGAGCAGGACCGCGCGATGTACAAGCAGGCGACCTGGAAGCGGGTCGCGGTCCTGTTCGCCGGCCCGGGCATGAACTTCGTCATCTGCCTGGTGCTGCTCTACGCCATCGCCCTGGTCTGGGGCCTGCCCAACCTGCACCCGTCCACCAAGGCCATCGTCGGCGAAACCGGTTGTGTCGCTCAGGAAATCAGCCAGGGCAAGCTCGACAAGTGCGACGGTCCGGGGCCTGCGGCGCGCGCGGGATTGCGCGTCGGCGACGTCGTCGTCAAGGTCGGTGACACCCCGGTGAACACGTTCGAGGAAATGGCCACAGCGGTGCGGAAGGTGCGCGGCACCGTGCCGATCGTGCTCGAGCGGGACGGCCGGACCATCACCACCACCGTCACCGTGGAAAGCGCCCGCCGCTTCGTCCCCAGCAGCGGCGGCAATGACGTCGAGCCCGCCACCGTCGGCGCAATCGGGGTCGGTGCTCCGCGCAACGAGCCCACCCGCTACAACGTGCTATCCGCCGCGCCGGCCACCGTCGTCTTCGCGGGCCAACTGACCGTCGAGGTGGGCAAGTCGCTGGCCGCCATCCCGACCAAGGTCGGCGCGCTCTTCCACGCGATCGGCGGCGGTCAGCGCGACCCGCAGACGCCGATGAGCGTGGTCGGCGCCAGCATCGTCGGTGGCGACACGGTCGACCACGGACTGTGGGTGGCGTTCTGGTTCTTCCTGGCTCAGCTCAACCTGGTGCTGGGGGCCATCAATTTGTTGCCGTTATTGCCTTTTGATGGTGGCCACATCGCGGTGGCAGTGTTCGAGAAGATCCGCAACATGATCCGGACGGCGCGTGGCAAGGTGGCCGCCGCACCGGTGAACTATCTCAAGCTCATGCCGGCGACGTATGTGGTCTTGATTTTCGTGGTCGGCTACATGCTGTTGACCGTCACCGCCGACCTGGTCAACCCGATCCGGCTCTTTCAGTGATTACAGAGAAGGTGAACGCATTGTGACCATTGGCCTGGGCATGCCGCAACCCCCGGCGCCCACGCTCGCCCCCCGGCGCGTTACCCGTCAGCTCATGGTCGGCGATGTCGGAGTGGGCAGCGACTACCCGATTTCCGTTCAGTCGATGTGCACGACCAAGACCCATGACGTCAACTCGACCCTGCAGCAGATCGCCGAGCTGACCGCGGCGGGCTGTGACATCGTCCGGGTGGCGTGCCCGCGGCAGGAGGACGCCGACGCGCTCGCCGAGATCGCCCGCAAAAGCCAGATCCCGGTCATCGCGGACATTCATTTCCAGCCGAAGTACATTTTTGCGGCCATTGATGCGGGTTGCGCCGCGGTCCGCGTGAACCCCGGCAATATCAAGGAATTCGACGGCCGGGTCGGCGAAGTCGCCAAGGCCGCCGGCGCCGCCGGCATCCCGATTCGTATTGGTGTCAACGCGGGCTCGTTGGACAAGCGGTTCATGGCCAAGCACGGCAAGGCCACACCGGAGGCGTTGGTCGAGTCGGCGCTGTGGGAAGCCTCGCTGTTCGAGGAACACGGTTTCGGCGACATCAAGATCAGCGTCAAGCACAACGACCCGGTGGTCATGGTTGCCGCCTACGAACAACTGGCGGCCCAGTGCGACTACCCGCTACATCTTGGCGTCACCGAGGCCGGTCCCGCCTTCCAGGGCACCATCAAGTCCGCGGTCGCGTTCGGTGCGCTGTTGTCGAGGGGCATCGGCGACACCATCCGGGTGTCGCTGTCGGCGCCGCCGGTCGAGGAAGTCAAGGTCGGCAATCAGATCCTCGAGTCGCTGAACCTGCGGCCGCGGGGGCTCGAGATCGTGTCCTGTCCGTCGTGCGGGCGCGCCCAGGTCGACGTGTACACCCTGGCCAACGCGGTCTCCGCCGGTCTGGACGGTCTGGACGTGCCGCTGCGGGTGGCGGTGATGGGCTGTGTGGTCAACGGGCCGGGGGAGGCGCGCGAGGCGGACCTCGGTGTTGCGTCGGGCAACGGCAAAGGCCAGATCTTTGTGAAGGGCGAAGTGATCAAGACGGTGCCCGAATCCCAGATCGTCGAAACGCTTATCGAGGAAGCGATGCGGCTTGCCGAGCAGATGGATTTGGAAAAGGGCGACGAAACCCAAGATCCCGGGACGGCAGCAAGCGGTTCGCCTATCGTGACCGTAAGCTGATAGGGGCCAAGCTCACGGGCCCCGAAGTCCGCACCACGGAGAGTTTGAGATGTCGGCTCCGCCCATCCTGCGCCTCGTCGGCGAGCGACGGGTGTCGGTGGTGCGCGACGTCGCCGCCGTGTGGCGGGTCCTGGGCGACAACCCGGTGGAATCATGCATGGTCGCCGCACGGGTCGCGGACTATGGCGTCGAGCCCAATTCCATTGGCGGAGAACTGTGGACCCGACGGGTCCCGGAGGAATCGTTGTGTTTCGCCGGCGCCAACCTCATTCCGCTGCGCGGCAATCTGATCGACCTGAATGCGTTCGCCGACGAGGCCAAGAGCACCGCGCGTCGGTGTTCGTCACTGGTGGGCAGGGCCGATTTGGTGCTGCCTATGTGGCAGCGGCTCGAATCGGCCTGGGGCCCGGCACGTGATGTACGCGACCACCAGCCACTGATGGCGCTCAACTCCCATCCCAATTGCACGCTGGACACCGAAGTGCGACAGGTACGGCCCGAGGAACTCGACGCCTACCTGGTGGCGGCCGTGGACATGTTCATCGGCGAAGTCGGTGTGGACCCTCGGTTGGGCGACGGTGGCCGCGGCTATCGCCGCCGGGTGGCCAGCCTGATCGCGGCCGGACGGGCCTGGGCACGTTTCGAGCACGGGCGGGTCGTGTTCAAGGCCGAGGTGGGCTCGCAGTCTCCGTCGGTTGGGCAGATTCAGGGGGTATGGGTTCATCCCGAATGGCGCGGCCTCGGGCTGGGCACCACGGGCACCGCGACGCTGGCCGCGGTGATCGTCGGCAGTGGACGCACTGCCAGCCTTTACGTGAACGACTTCAACACGGTGGCCCGCGCCGCCTACGCCCGTGTTGGGTTCAAAGAGGTCGGCACCTTCGCCACCGTGCTGTTGGATTAGTGCCGCAATAGTGCGCGGCACGCGCATTACGGTTGGTCTCGGTGTGTCTGCGTCGACGTGACGCCAAGGGTCCTAACATCAGTACCGATGGTCACAATTTCCTCACGAACAACACTGGCAACATCCGTCACCGGCCTGCTGATGGCGCTGGCCGTGTTACCCGGATGCACACCCAAGCCCGAGGGGCCAGGACCGGCCGCGGAAAGGTTCCTTGCCGCGCTGTCCATCGGTGACACCGCAACGGCCGCCCAACTCAGCGACAACCCCAACGAAGCGCGCGAAGCGCTCAACGCCGCCTGGGCGGGCTTGCAAGCCACTCATCTGGACGCGCAGGTACTGAGCTCGAAGTACGCCGAGGACACCGGAACCGTCGTGTATCGCTTCACCTGGCATCTGCCCAAGAACCGGACCTGGAGCTACGACGGCCGGTTGAAGATGGCTCGCGACGAGGGTCACTGGCAGGTCCGCTGGGCCACCACCGGGCTGCACCCGAAGCTGGGGGAGCACCAGACGTTTGCGCTGCGGGCCGACCAGCCGCGGCGCGCCTCGGTGAACGAGCTCGGCGGCTCCGATGTGCTGGCGCCCGGCTACATCTACAACTATTCGCTGGACGCCAGCCAAGCCGGACCCGATTTGATCGGGACCGCCCACGCCGTTGTGGACATCCTGCATCCCTTTAATGACACGCTCAACGATCCGCAGTTGCTGGCCGAAATGGCCAGCTCAGCCACGCAGCCGATCGACCTTGTCACGCTGCTGCCCGATGACAGCAACCGGGTGTTCCCGGCGATCGGTCGGTTGCCCGGCGTCGTGATCACCCCGCACGCCGAGCTGCTGCCGGCGGATCCACACTTCGCGCCCGCGGTCATGGCCGAGGTCAAGAAGGCTGTCGTCGACCAGCTCGAAGGCCAGGCCGGATGGCGGATCGTCAGCACCAACCAGAACGGCGTGGACGTCGCGGTGCTGCACGAGGTCGAGGGCTCGCCGGCGCCGTCGGTGTCGATCACGCTGGACCGGGCCGTGCAGAACGCCGCTCAGCATGCGGTGGACACCCGCGGCGGCAAAGCGATGCTGGTCGTGATCAAGCCGTCGACCGGGGAGATTCTGGCGATCGCGCAGAACGCCGGAGCAAACGCCGAGGGCCTGCTGGCCACCACCGGGCTGTATCCGCCGGGGTCGACCTTCAAGATGGTCACGGCAGGCGCTGCCGTCGATCGTGACATGGCGACCCCCAACACGATGGTCGGCTGCCCCGGCCAGATCGACATCGGCCACCGCACCATCCCCAACTACGGCGGTTTCGACCTCGGCGTGGTGCCGATGTCGCGCGCGTTCGCCAGTTCCTGCAACACGACATTCGCCGCGCTGAGTGCCCAGCTGCCGCCACGCGGACTCACCCAGGCCGCCACCCGCTACGGCATCGGGCTGGACTACCGGGTCGAAGGCATCAGCACGGTGACCGGCTCGGTGCCCCCGACCGTCGACCTGACCGAACGGACCGAGGACGGATTCGGCCAGGGCCGGGTGCTGGCCAGTCCGTTCGGCATGGCGCTGGTGGCGGCGACGGTAGCCGCGGGCAAGACCCCGGTGCCGCAGCTGATCGCGGGCCGGCCGACCACGGTTGCCGGTGACAACACACCGATCAGCCCGAAGATGGTCGACGCTTTGCGGCCGATGATGCGGTTGGTCGTCACCAACGGCACCGCCAAGGAGATCGCGGGCTGCGGCGCGATCTACGGCAAGACCGGTGAAGCCGAGTTCGCGGGCGGTTCGCATTCCTGGTTCGCCGGCTACCGCGGCGACTTGGCGTTCGCGGCTCTGATCGTCGGGGGTGGCAGCTCGGAATACGCCGTAAGGATGACCAAGGTGATGTTCGACTCGCTGCCGCCGGACTATCTGGCCTGACTCGGGCGGCTTACCTGCACCGGCGGTAAGTTGCGAACGTGAGCATGCAGGGAATGCCATGACCGAGAACGGCGGGGACATGGCGGCGATGCGGGTGTCGGATGCTGATCGCAACGGCACCATGCGGCGCCTGCAGAACGCCCTGGCTCTCGGACTGATCGACATCGACGAGTTCGAGCAGCGCTCGCGGCAGGTATCGTTCGCGCGCACCCGTAATGAGCTAAACGGGCTGGTCGGCGACCTGCCTGGGCCGGGAGCGATCGTCACCTCCGCAACCGACCGGGTGGAACTGCGGGGCTGGGCCGGTTCTTTGAAGCGCCATGGCGAGTGGACGGTGCCGACCCGGCTTTCGCTGGTACGGAGGCTGGGTTCGATCGACCTGGACCTGACCAGGGCCCGCTTCGCCGGTCCTGTCGTGGTCATCGAAATCGACATGAAGTTCGGCTCGCTGAACCTGTGGCTGCCCGACGGCGCCAGCGCGTCGATCGACAACGTCGAGGCCTATGTGGGCAGCGCGTCGGATCGCCGCAAGGATCCGCCGGCCGAGGGCAACCCACACGTCGTGCTGACCGGCCAGGTGGTGTTCGGCTCGGTGGTCATCCGCGGGCCGCGGCGGGCTTTGCTGCGCCGGCCCCGGTTCTGATGCCTGGACGGGCGCACCCAGCCGGTAAATGTGCAGCGGAAGTGCGAGTGGGGCTCTGCACATCTACCGGCTCGGTGCGGCGAAGGCGCTCAGCGGCAGTAGCGGCGCGGCATCGTTAAGCTAGCTGGCATGCCTGCTCGAACTGCGCTGTCCCCCGGCGTGCTGTCTCCGACTCTGCCGGTACCCAAGTGGATCGCGCGCCCGGAGTACGTCGGCAAGTCCACGGCCAAAGAGGGCACCGAGCCCTGGGTGCAAGAACCCGACGTCATCGAGAGGATGCGAGTGGCCGGCCAGATCGCGGCCCGTGCGCTTTGCGAGGCGGGCAAGGCCGTCGCTCCGGGCGTCACCACCGACCAACTCGACCGTATCGCGCACGACTACATGGTCGACAACGGTGCATACCCGTCGACGCTGGGCTACAAGAATTTCCCCAAGTCGTGTTGCACGTCGCTCAACGAGGTGATCTGCCACGGCATCCCCGACTCGACGGTGATCGAGGACGGCGACATCGTCAACATCGACGTCACCGCCTACTTCGACGGGGTGCACGGCGACACCAACGCGACGTTCCTGGCTGGCGACGTCTCCGAGGAACACCGGCTGCTCGTCGAGCGGACCCACGAGGCGACCATGCGCGCGATCAAAGCCGTCAAGCCGGGACGGCAATTGTCGGTAGTCGGCCGCGTCATCGAATCGTACGCAAATCGGTTCGGTTACAACGTTGTTCGCGACTTCACCGGCCACGGCATCGGCACCACCTTCCACAATGGGCTGGTGGTCCTGCACTACGACCAGCCCGCCGTCGAGACGGTGATCCAGCCGGGGATGACATTCACCATTGAGCCGATGATCAACCTGGGCGCCCTGGATTACGAGATCTGGGACGACGGCTGGACGGTGGTCACCA
>JALHRH010000043.1 GCA_022841565.1 Mycobacterium sp.
GACACCGGCCGTCCCCGCCGCACAACGCACGCCGCCGCGGCTGCCACCTGGTTTCCGCTGGATCGCGGTGCGCCCCGGTGCGGCGCCGCCGATGCGGCAGGTGCGGCGTCCGCTGGGCCCGACGCCGCGCTACCCGGTGATACCGCGGTGGGGGCTAGCAGACCGCGTCACCCAGGCTGCTCCGGCGTCCGAGACGGTCCCGGTCAAGGCGCCGAGCCCCGAAGCTGTGCGCGTGATGATGTTCGCCAGCCAGTTGGTGCTCGCCGGCGCCGCTCTGGTGTACGCGGTGCGTTACGGACTCCTGATTTACAACCGCGACTCGCTGCTGAATTCCCTGGTTGCGTTCGCTGCCGACCTGTTAGGGATTGCCGCCAGTGTGGCGGCGATGGCGGCGACGCTGGCCTGCGTCGTCACCCTCGTCAAATGGTTAATCGCGCGGCGTGCTGCGGCGTTCAGTTATCACGGGTTGCCGGAGCATCGCTCGACTCGCCGGTTGTGGGCCGGCTGCCTGCTGCCTTTCGCCAATCTCGTGATGGCGCCCGTTTACGTCATTGAACTCGCCCTTGTCGAAGACCATTACCAACGGGTGCGGAAGCCGATTTACCTGTGGTGGCTTTCGTGGGTTGTGAGCTATGCGGTGTCGATGTTCGCCATCGCCACCAGCTTGTCCAGCGATGCGCAGGGCATCGCCAACAACACCGTGATGGTGGTGTTCGCCTACCTGGCTGCCGCGGTTACCGTCAGCGGGGTCGGACGCGTCTTCGAGGGATTCGAACGCAAACCCGTCGAGCGCCCGGCGCACCGCTGGCTCGTGGTGGAAGCCGATCGGCCCGGTCCTTCAGCACCAGCCGCTCCAGTTGAGCTGGAGGGACAGGAACCGGCAGCATAGGCGTATGACGCGCGCGGATGAGATCCTCGCAGGGCACCCCTTCGTGGTTGCCCACCGCGGCGCGTCGTCTTCCCGTCCCGAACACACCCTGGCCGCGTATGACATGGCCCTCAAGGAAGGCGCCGACGGGGTGGAATGTGACGTCCGGCTGTCCCGCGACGGCCACCTGGTATGTGTGCATGACCGCCGCCTGGACCGGACCTCGACCGGGGCGGGATTAGTCAGCACGGCGACCTTGGCCGAGCTGCGTGAGTTGGAATACGGGGTGTGGCACGATAGCTGGCGCCCCGACGGCACGCACGGTGACACCGGTCTGCTGACGCTCGACGCACTCGTGGCATTGGTGCTGGACTGGCACCGCCCGGTGAAGATCTTCATCGAGACCAAGCATCCGGTCCGGTATGGCTCGCTGGTGGAAAGCAAGCTGTTGGCTTTGCTGCACCGCTTCGGCATCGCCGCACCACCGTCCGCGGATCGATCGCGCGCGGTGGTCATGTCATTTTCCGCCGCAGCGGTCTGGCGGATCCGCCGGGCCGCCCCGATGCTGCCCACGGTGTTGCTGGGCAAGACCGGCCGCTACCTGACCAGCAGTGCCGCCACCGCCGTCGGGGCCACCGCGGTGGGACCTTCGATTGCCGCGCTGCGGGACTATCCGCAACTGGTGGACCGCTCGGCCGCCCAGGGCAGGTCGGTGTACTGCTGGACCGTCGATGAACACGACGACGTCGACTTTTGCCGTGAGGTCGGGGTGGCGTGGATCGCCACCAATTACCCGGGCCGCACCAAAGCCTGGCTGGAGAAGCGAAGGGCGACCGAGAACCGCGGCTGAACCACGCATTTCGATCAACAGCTGCTGCCCGCCGGGCCGCATCACGGCTGCTCCGGCGGGGCCCCGGTCGGCACCGGCGCGTCGCCGGCCAGCGCGTCGAACAGCTCACTTGCGGCGTCGTGGTTCCACACCACCACCGAGCCCGCCCCGTTGTCGGTGAACTCCCCGATGGGAACCGTCATCGGCGTGGTAGCGCCGTGCAGCGCCCAGCCGAGCCGGGCCAGGTCCCAGGCGTGGTCCCCGCGGTCCACGGTCAGCGCGCCGGCCAACGCGCGCGGAACCGCATACCAGCACCACGGGTTGAGCCAGACCGCCGGACTTGTCGCACGATGCAGCAGCGCCGACATGAACTCCCGCTGGTTGATCATCCGGTCCAAATCCGCACGCGGGGTGGCCCGGGTCCGGACGTAACCCAGGGCAGTGCGCCCGTCCAATTCCTGGCAACCGCTGGGCAGATCCAGCCCGGCCAATGGATCGCGCATCGGCTCGGGAGGGCATACGGTCACCCCGCCCAACGCGTCGACCAGGTCGGCGAATCCCCCGAATCCCACCTCGGCGTAGTGGTCCAGACGCAAGCCGGTGGCCTGCTCCACCGTCTGCGCCAACAACGGCGCTCCGCCCATCGAGAAGGCGGCGTTGATCTTGTCGCGACCGTGCCCGGGGATCGGCACATAGGAGTCGCGCGGTATCGATACCAGGGTGGTGCGTGCGCTGGACCCAAGCCCCGGCACGTGCACCAGCATGATGGTGTCGGTACGGCTGCTGCCGACATCGCCGCCGGTTGCCAGTTCCCGCTGCTGCTCGGCGGACAGGTCCTGACGGCTGTCGGAGCCGACCAGCAGCCAGTTGGTGCCGCGGCCGGGGCCGGGCCGGTCTGCATAGTCGGTGAGCACCGGCTGGCGATGCACGGCGGCGTCGAACCACAGCGCGCCGCCCAGCAGGCCCGCGGTCGCCAACAGCAGAAGAATCACCAAACTCAGGGCGGTGGTGCGGATCCAGCGACGCTTGTGGTGTGTGCGGCGCGGTTTGGGCGCGGGAAGCGGCGGCGCCGCAGCGGCTGGTACGGCTGGACGTGGCAAACGCGAGCGCGGCGACGCCGGGTCGCTACCGTGCGAACGGCTGTCGCGGCGAATTATCTGGGACGGTTCCGGTCTGACGGTTTGCGCCGGCGCCGGCGCAATCGGGCGGCGCGCACTGGGCAATCGCGGTGGTTCCGCTGATCGATCGCCGCTCACCTGGCTAACTTACGTCGCAGGGCGCTAGCGGCGTGCGCGCAACCCATTGACGAAGGGACATCCCATCAGCACGCGGATGGCTTGGCGCAGCCCGCTCATGTCGTCCACCGGTTTGTAAAACGGCAGCCGGACGTCGCGGTCGCCGTCGTTGCCTTCGACGCGAAACCGCACGCCGTAGCGGTCCAGCCCGAGAGGGCGCACCTGCCCGCGCCGCAGTGGTGCGGGCAACCGGGAAACCAGGCGCGCGATCACGTCGTCGTGCGCGGTGGCGAGGTGCCACAGCAACGTCGACTCGATCTCGCAGAAGGGGTCGGGCCGGGCGGTGAGCAGTTCGCGGACGCTGACGGGCTCGGCGCCGGTCGCGTCGGTCACCACCACGGAGTCGATTTCGAGGCGCAGCAGGGTGTAGCGGGGTTCGCCGTGGCCCGGCGGGCTGGATTTGGGCCTATCGACCTGTAGCAGCACAGGATTCGGGTCCTGGGCGGCGATCAGATCCAGCACTTTGGCCACCGCGCCGGGCGGGATCCCGTGCAACCGGCCACGGACCCAGATCAGCGACCGGACGGGTTCGCGTACCGGAAGCGGCGCATAGTCGATGAGTTCCAGCAACGCTTGCGTTGCGCACGTCAAGCCGTCGGCGCCGCCTCGGGGAACCGCGACGGCGAAGGTGCCGTCGGGCAGCAGGTGGTGCACGGGTGTGGCCGCCGGGTCCCGACCTTCGACTGCCAGCAGGGCACCACTGGCCCGTGAGCAGGCGCTGCGAATGCGTTCTGCAGTCGTGGGCGTCGGGTGCGCGACCGGCAGCACGAGGGACCTCCATCGGTAAGTTAGGTAAGGCTAACTTAATCTAGCCCGAGCGGGGTAGCAAGGGCGAGTGCGGCCCGGCCGCGCCGTTAGGGTTGTGAGCGTGACCCGCATCGCATACCTCGGTCCGCAGGGGACGTTCACCGAGGCTGCATTGCTGAAGATCGCGGCTGACGGGTTCGTTCCCGGGCGCGAACCGCACGCCGCGCAACCGCTGCCGGTAGAGAGCACCCCCGCCGCCTTGGATGCCGTGCGCGACGGTGCCGCGGATTACGCCTGCGTGCCGATCGAGAACTCGATCGACGGATCGCTGGCGCCCACCCTGGACAGCCTGGCCATCGGGTCGCCGCTGCAGATTTACGCGGAGACAACGTTGGATGTGGCGTTCACCATCGTCGTCCAGCCCGGCCGTGGCGCCACCGAGGTGCGTACCCTGGCCGCCTTCCCGGTGGCCGCGGCGCAGGTGCGACGGTGGCTCACCGCCAATCTGCCTGCCGCCGAACTGAAACCGGCGTACTCCAACGCCGACGCTGCGCAACAGGTAGCCGACGGCCGGGTCGACGCCGCGGTCACGTCTCCGCTGGCCGCGGCTCAGCGGGGATTGACGGTGGTGGCCGAAGGCGTGGTTGACGAATCCAACGCCCGCACCCGGTTCGTGCTGATCGGGCAGCCGGGTCGGCCGTCGGCACGCACCGGAGCCGATCGCACCGCGGTGGTGCTGCGGATCGAGAACGTACCCGGCGCACTGCTGCAGGCGCTGACCGAGTTCGGCATGCGGGGTATTGACCTCACCCGCATCGAATCCCGGCCCACCCGTACCGGGTTGGGCACCTACATGTTCTTCGTGGATTGCGTCGGCCACATCGACGACGAGGCCGTCGCTGAGGCACTCATGGCTTTGTACCGTCGTTGTGCCGATGTGCGTTATTTGGGATCCTGGTCGACGGGCCAGGCTGCGGGGGTGTTGCCGCCGGCATCGGACGAGGCCGGCAACTGGCTGGCGGGGCTGCGAAACGGGAAGATACCTCGTTGAGCGGCAGGCTGGTATTGGTGCGGCATGGCCAATCGTTCAGCAACGTCGAACGCCGCTTGGACACGCTGCCACCGGGAGCGGCGCTAACCCCGTTGGGGCGTGACCAGGCACGGGCATTCGCCCGGGGCGGACACAGTCGCCCGGCCATGCTGACGCACTCGGTGGCTATCCGCGCTTCGCAAACAGCGGCGGTGATCGCCGCGGAACTCGACATCATGCCCCAGGAGGTGGCCGGCATTCACGAGGTGCAGGTCGGTGCCCTCGAAAACCGGCGCGACGACGAGGCGGTCGCCGAGTTCCACGCAATCTACAGGCGGTGGCATCTCGGCGAGTTGGACGTCGCGCTGCCTGGCGGTGAAACCGCCAATGACGTCTTGGAACGGTACGTGCCAGTGCTCACCGAGCTGCGCATGCGCTACCTGGACGACGACCGCTGGGACGGCGACATCGTGGTGGTCAGCCACGGCGCGGCGATTCGGCTCGCGGCGGCGGTGCTGGCGGGTGTGGACGGCACCTTCGTGCTCGACAACCCATTGGACAACGCCGAATCGGTGGCGCTGGCGCCCATCACCGACGGACGGTGGAGTTGTGTGCGTTGGGGTGCTCTCACGCCGCCGTTCCACCCGGAACCCGGGACCGCACCGGTGCAGGACGCCGTCGCGTCAAGCACCGATCCCATGCGCTGATCTGATCGCCTCGGATTCGGCGCAGACGCAGCCGACCACGTCGCAGTCGACGACGAACGCATGGGTGAACAGTTCGGGGGCGACGCAGTCCGGATCGGTGCATTCCGGCCTGCCCAGCCAGTGACGAATAACGGTGCCGTGGCAGTGATCTAAGCCGGCCCGGCAATCGCGGCAGCCTGTGCTCATAAGCCGTTCATAGCATCGGGCGCCGACAATAGCCGGATGCCGCGCCCGAATGGGGTGTGCGGCGCGAACGTAGGTAGGGGGCCGACCTTTTACGCCGGCGATATCGAAACCCTCCCGACGGACCGCCTCCCCGGGACTGGTGGGCGCCGATCGCGACCCGCATCGTCTGACCCTGTAGTGGTCATGAGAGTCGACCGTCGCCGCCGATCCAATCAAGGCGGGTCGAACTTCATCCGTATATCAAACCTCACTGCATTAGTGAAGTATTACTATCCAGTGAACTACGATTGTTGGATGACGTGGGACGAACGTGTCGTGAACTTGCTGGAAAGCGCGTTCCGCTGTGCCGTGGGTGCCCGACGTAGAGACGGCCCTCATCGCGACGTGATCGTGTCGCTCGATGGCGCTGAGTTCCTGGTTCGCTGGCTGACGACCGGTTGGCCCCGCCAGGTATCGGAGGCCCTACACGCGACACCCCGGCCCGACATTTTGGCGGCACCCGCGATGTCTCCGGGTGCCCGAAAGGCTGCACGCGACGCCGGAGTGGGGTGGGTGGATGAGTCGGGCGCAGCAGATATCTACTACCGAAACGCGTCCACTGGGACCACGGTGGTGATCGAGACGAAGGGCACGCCGCCGATCCCGCTTGACACACGATTAGGCTGGCGTCGCGCCACCCTCGCTGTTTGTGAGGTGCTGTTGGCGGACCTCGCCGCCCCAACCGTCTCGGCGGTTGTCGAGGCCACCGGCCTTTCGATGGGAAGCAGCGCCCAGGCGTTGAAGTTCCTCGAAAAGGGAAGCTACCTGTCCAGCGACACCGCCCGTGGCCCGAAGTCCGCACGCCTGATCGTTGATCGCGATGCCTTGTTGGATGCCTACGCCGAGGCCGCCGCAAAGCTCCGATCACCGATTTCGATTCACGTTGGAGTGCTGTGGCCTGACCCGATCGCTGGATTGGCCAACACGGGCCGGCTATGGGCTTCCGCAGGCATTGAGTGGGCGGCCACGAGCGCGTTGTCAGCTAGCTTGCTGGCCCCATTACAGACGGAAATAGCGCCAATAGAGATCTACGTCCCCGGGAAATCGTGGAGCGATCTCCGCCGCGCGGCGATGGCTGCGCGATTGCAGGAAATGGAAGGAGGTCGACTGTTGTTGCGCCCCTTCCCGACACCGGCAGGTGCACGGCTGACCAAACAGGACGCGGAGGGCTTCAGATCGATGTTGTGGCCGAGGGTTTACGCCGACTTACGTACTGTTGGCGTCCGGGGCGAGGACGCAGCTGAACATCTGCGCGAGGTCATGACCAAATGAACGACGAGGAGCCACCGCGCTCAGCTGCGGCACGACTGGCGGCCGAATTGGCTCTCGTACGGGTGGTGCATCACTACGGCGGGCGACCGGAATTCGTCAGAGGCTTTCGAGGTGCCGGTGGACGAATTGGATGGCCATTGCTCCTTCGCCGACGGCGGAGGCGACGCGCTTGACTGAGTTGTGTCGGACGTCGCCCGCTGCGAAGGACCCGGGAACGCTGGTCTCCAGGTAGAACGGCATGCGTGGGGCGGTCCACACCGGTGGCGGCTTGCCGGCGTCGAGCAGATCGGGGCCGGTGATGAGGTAGCCCGCAGGGTCGCGGATGATGTCGGTGTCTTTGGCCCAGTCGGTGTTGGGTTGTCCGCCGACGAGCACGAAGACCCGCCGGGTCTCCTGGCTGCGTTCTTCTCCTGTCGCCCGGTTGGCGATGATGATCCCTTCGAGGCGGTCGGCGCCGAGGAGACCGACGATCCGGCTGTTGGTGGCGATGGTGACGTTCGGTGTCTGTTGCAGCCGGGACAGCAGGTAGTCGGACATCGACGCCGCTGGGCGTTCGCCGCGAACGAGCAGGGTGACGTGGTGTGCGTAGGTGGAGAGGTGGCGGGCGGCTTGGCCGGCAGAGTTGCCGCCCCCGACGACGACGACGTCTTCGTTGGTGCAGAGGGGGGCTTCGGAGAGAGCGGCGCCGTAATAGATGCCGGCACCGACGAAGTGGTCTTCGTCGTCGACGTCGAGGCGGCGGTACTCGACGCCGGTGGCGCACACGTTGCTGCGGGCGGTTAGTTGGCTGCCGTCGGCCAGGTCGACATGGATGTGACCGTTTCGAAAGGTCGCTTTGATGCCTTCTCGGATGAGCAAAATCTCGGCGCCGAACGAGACGGCCTGTTGGCGTGCGCGTTCGGCGAAGTCTGCGCCGGCGATGCCGCCGGGGAAGCCGAGGAAGTTCTCGATCAGCGAACTGGTGCCCGCTTGACCGCCGACCGCTTCGCGCTCTACGAGGATCGTTCGCAGTCCTTCCGACGCCGCGTAGACCGCGGCGCTGAGCCCGGCGGGCCCGGCGCCGTAGATGGACACGTCGTATTCGGTGGAGCGAGGGGCGGCGATCCATCCCAGCCGGGTAGCGATTCCCTCGACGGTGGCCCGCTCTAGGCGGGTGTCGTCGGGCATGACACAAACCGGCAGCCTGGGGTCGTCGAGACCGTCGACGCCGGCCAGCCGTCGTGCTTGTTCGTCGGTGTCCAGTTCGATCCAGTCGAACTCGACGACGCTGCGCGACAGGAAGTCCCGCAGCGCATAGCCGTCGGCTTGGGCTTGGCGGCCGAAGAGACGGACCCGTGGTTGATCTGCTCGCTGCGTCGGTTGCTGGTCGCTCATTGCCGTCCCGCTCCGATCAGGATCGCTGCAGCCTGCTTGGCCCGTTCGCCGGCTTTGCGGTCATCTTGCATGCTGCGCGCGCAGATGGCGCCGTCGATCAGGAGCAGGAGTTGAAAGGCAACCGTTTCGGGGTCGGCCAGCCCGGCGTCGCGGGCCAGCTCCATCAGGTAGTCCCGGACACGAGTCTTGTGCTCGATGCAGGCTTGGCGGACGGGGTGGTTGACGTCGGGGTAGTCGGAACTGGCGGCCAGGAAGACGCTGCCACGGTAGGCGGGTTCACGCAACTCGGTGTCGACGAACTCGAACACGGCGAGCAGCCGCCCGTGGGGGTCTGTTGCGGCTCTCTCGACACTGTTGCGAAGCCGGTCGCACCAGTGGCGGTCACGGCGGCGGACAACCTCCACGACGAGATCGTCTTTGGTGGAGAAATGTTTGTACAGAGTGTCTTTGGCCACCTCGGAACGGGCGATGATCGCATTGATGCCCGTGCCGATGACGCCGTTGGTTTCGAACATCGCAGCGGCGGTCACCAGGATGCGCTCGCGGGCGCTCGGCGGGGGCGATCCCACGTTGCTCATCGTTAGGCGCTGTGTTTGGCGGTCTGCGAACGGAGTCCCAGCTGGCGGCCGTGCACGCCGAGCTGGCGTCCGACCTTTAGTCGGACGGGCTCCCAATGCCGTAGCGCGGCGGGCTCGTTGCCTGGGCCGGCGGCCTCTAGGGCGGCAGCCAGATCGAGGGTATCGCCGGCAGCTTTGGAGGTACTGGCCGCGGTGTGCGGGCGTGGAACGAAGGCTGCGTCGCCGATCAGGGCGATGCGTCCCCAGGCCATCTTGGGGCTGGCCAAATCGACGATTGCCTGCACGAACGGCTCTGTCGTGCCGGTGATCAGGTGTGCGAACGCGTCTGGCAGCATTGCGCGGCCACGCTGGTGCACGGCGGCGACGAACGCCTCGGTGGCTAGGCCGGGCGAGGTCGAGAGCACGCGGCGTTCACCGCTTGAATCCGTCAGCTGGAAGTCAAGGTCGGCGCCGGGGGCGACGTTGACGTACCACACCCAGTTCAGTCGCCGAGAGCCCGGATCGAGCTCACCGTCGGCTCCCGGGACCAGATAGCACAGGCAGTGCCCGCCATCGGTCAGCTCGAAGAACGTGAACCAATCGTTGAACACTTCGAGAACCTCGGCGGGCAGGTCAGCTTCGTTGACCACCCCTCGCCACCCCACATAGCCGGCATAGACGGGCTCGACGGCGGGCAGCAGAGCCCGGCGGATCGACGAGTTCCAGCCGTCCGCGGCAACGACCAGCTCTGCCTGGCAATTAGTTCCATCGACGAAGTGCAGCGTCGCCTGCTCGTCGCCGTCATCGACGGCGACAACTCGGCGCCCGGCGTGATAGCGGTCATCGCCGACCTTGGTCCGTAGCTGTCGATGGAGGGCATTCCAAGCAGTGAAGCGTTGCGGCATGGCCAGCGACGTTTCCGCACTGCCATCACGACGAAGGTACTGGCGCTGCGAGCAGGACGTGGCGATCCGCCCAGGGTCGACCACCCCGAAGCGCTTGAGAAGCAGCTCCACGTCCGGCTGGAGGACCAACCCCGCCCCTCGGGAGCTGAGCGGGTGCGCTGACTGCTCGTAGACTGCGACGTCATAGCCGACGTAGTCGAGGACTATGGCCGCGCTCAGCCCGGCCAGCGATCCGCCGATCACCACCGCACGGGGATTTCGGTGTTCGTTGCCGATCATGAATCCCCCTGTTGCGTGACCGACGCCTGGAGCAGTCGGACAAGCTCGTCGGTCGCCAAGGCACCGGAGATCCCGGGTCTGCCTCTCATCACGAAGTGCGGCACCCCGCCCAGCCCGACGCTCTCCGCCCGTGCTTCCAGCACTCGCACTCCGCGGAGGGTCCGCTCGTCACCCAACGCTTGGTCAGCGAAACCCTCGCCCAGCCCGGCCGTGCGGGTGATCTCGGCCAGCGCGATCGGGTCGGAGATGTCCTTGCCCTCGGTGAAATATGCCCGGAACAAACCTTCGACCAGCACATCTTGAAGCCCGCTGTCGCGGGCGGCCCACGCTAGGCGATGTGCCGCCAGTGTGTTGGGTGTGCGGGTCATCAGGTCGTAGCGGAACTCGACGCCGTCCGAAGCCCCCGCCGCGACCGTCTTCGCATCGAGATCCTGGGAGTGTTCCCAGGACCCGAATTTGGCGCTGCGGTAGGCACGGCGGTCGCAGCCGGCAGCTGGCATATCTGCGTTGAGCTCGAATGGTCGCCACGTGACGTCGACGAACTGGTCGCCGAGTATCTGGCGAGCAAGCATCAAGCGTCGATGTCCGATGTAACACCATGGGCAGATGAAATCCGACCACACCTCGATGCGGGGGGTGGCTGAAACCTGGCGAGCTGAAGAACCCGATACGGCAGTCATGGCCCGAGTATACAGACAAGTCTGTCCGCTCGCGTCATTGTCAAGGATGGCGCTAGCAGCGATGCTCGCTCGATGGGGGTTCTGCGCGCGAGACAGCTCAACGCAGCATCTGTCAGGGATGGCTGGCCCCGCAGTCGTCGGAATCCAGATGTTCGCCGAGCTGTCATCGCGACCCACTGGCAAGTGCCGCTCAACAGTTGCCGAAGCCGACAAGCAGTCAACATGCCCGCATCGCGATGAGCCGCCTGCGGTCACAACCAGCACCGAGCACCTGGGCCCGAAGAAGCCCAAGGCTCACCCACGACGGCCTTCCTCGCATCACCGGTCGACACCAACCTCGACGGGCCGCGATGTTTTGGCGGCCGCTTACGCCGGACGAAACCGCGGGATCGGAGGTCACCTGAAAACACCGATCCACGGGTATTGACAATATCTCCAGGGCGTCGTTCACCACCCTCTCCGATCTTGCTGTCACCACAACCGGACAACCGCGTGACCAGCTTCAACCCGCCACCTACATTCGTGTCGTACACCGGCCCGAATGCAGCCCACGGCAGATCAGGCCCAACCCAGCTCGTCGAGCCTGTCGTCGTCGATGCCGAAGTGGTGGGCGATCTCGTGGATCACCGTGATCGCGACCTGGTCGACCACGTCGGTGTCGGATTGGCAGACATCCAGCAGCGCGTCCCGATAGATGGTGATGGTGTCCGGCAGCGCTCCGGCGTAATCGAAGTCACGCTCGGTCAGCGCCACGCCGTCGTACAGCCCGAGCAGGTCAGGCTCTTGTGGATGGCGGTCGGCGACCAGCACGACGACGTTGTCCATGGCGGCCGTCAACTCCGTCGGGATCAGGTCGAGTGCGTCGCAGACCAACTCGTCGAACCGCTGCGGGTCCATCCGCACGGCCACGGGCTAACCGGGTGGGGGCTCGTTGGCCGGCGCGCCGTCGGGTGCCTGCGCGGGTGGCGGCGCACCGCCATTCGCCGGCGGCGCAGCCTGGGTGGTGGACTGGGCCTGGCTGGCTGGCGACGAGGGCGCTCGAGTGGGCGTCACCACCGGCTGTTGGTTGGGCAGGTGCTGGTCGCCCGGCGGGGTAACCGGAGTCTGCTGCTGGGGTTGTTGCTGGGACGGGGCCGACGGCTGCTGGGTGGGCAGCTGCATCGGGATCTGCGGGAGGGTGAGCCGTTCCTGCGTGATGTCTGGCGGCGGGACCGGTGCTTGGCCGTTGATCAGCAACGGACCTTTGGCGCTATTCAGCAGGGTGGCCCAGCCCCCGTTGCCCAGGGTGGCGCCGATGCTGCAGGCGACCTCGCGGCTGCCCGCCGACCAACTGGGCAGGGACACCGTGGGGTAGATCAGGGTGAGCGTGGTGGTGCGCAGCTTGACCGGCGCGAGGTAGGCGTCCGTCATCTTGGTACAGGCGTCCTTGATGAAGCCGTCCTGCTCGGCTTCCGGCGGTAGGGCATTGGGGAATTTCTCCGCCAGGTTGACGGTGCCGGTGACCTCCATCGCGTGCGGGGCCGAGCAATCCACTGGAACGTCCACCGGCTGGTTGGTGGTCGGGTCGATACCCAGGCAGGTGCCCGCCGGCCAGACCTTGGACTGGTCGATGTCGGCGATCTTGCCCTTGAAGGCGACCTGTTCGTTGTTTGGACCAGGCAGCTGCAGCCCGCAGAGCATGCGGCGTTCACCGAGCTGCCGCCACGCCCGGTCACCTGACCACAGCATGCTGACGGTGAACTTGCTATTGGGATCGAACTTGGTGCCCAGGTAGCGGCGGGCCGCCGGATCGCACTGCTCGGTGTTGATCTGCTGAATGCGGGCCGGCGACGGGGGCGCTGCGTTCGGGCCGTACTCCGAGCCGGGGAAGGTTCGCATGTCGACCGTTTCGGCGACTTCGAAGCGGTGGTCGTCGGCGCAGTTGACGATGCTGGCCGATTCCGGTGTGCCATCCGGCCAATTGAGGCAGTCACCACTGTTGGCGCGAGCGAAGGCGGCGTTGCCCTTGGATCCGGTGCTGGGCGCTGGATTGCTGTCCAGGTAGCCGGCCAGCCGTCCGGGCCCAGTTCTCACCGCGGGCAGCGCGGTTACCAGCCCGGCGATCAGCAACCCGCCCAAGGCGGTGAGCAGCAGCCCCCGCCGGGTCGCGGACGCCTGAAGGGGTCGCGGCCAGCGGAACCCGCCCGACGGTTCGCGCGGTTGGGTCGCGACGGCCGGCGGCGATTCTTCGACAGGCGTCGGCTCTGCCTCGGCGGCAGGGTCGGGTACCGGTTCTTTCTCGGGCGCGTCCAGCATCGGCTCCATTCTGACAGGGCCGTCGGGGAGGCGTGAAAATTGTTGCTCATGTGAGATCGGGGCGAGACCCGGGAAGTAGTCTTGCGGCCGTGATCGACCTGAAGCTCCTCCGGGATGAGCCCGGCGCTGTTCGACGCTCCCAACTCAGCCGCGGCGAGGATCCGGCCCTGGTGGACGCCCTGCTGGCCGCCGACGGGGCGCGCCGCGCGGCGATCTCCGCGGCGGATTCGCTGCGCGCCGAACAAAAGGCTGCCAGCAAGAGTGTGGGCGCCGCGTCAGCGCAGGATCGTCCGGCGCTGTTGCAGCGCGCCAAAGACCTCGCCGAGCGGGTCAAGGCCGCTGAGGTGGAGCAGGCCGCAGCCGAAGCGGCGTTCACCGCCGCGCACTTGGCGATCTCCAACGTGATTCTGGATGGCGTTCCCGCCGGCGGGGAGGACGACTACGCCGTGCTTGAGGTGGTCGGCGAGCCTGTGCAGCTGGCCGACCCGAAAGACCACGTGGAACTCGGCGAATCGTTGGGTCTCATCGACCTGCAGCGCGGCGCCAAGGTGTCCGGGTCGCGGTTCTACTTCTTGACCGGCCGGGGTGCGCTGCTCCAGCTGGGGCTGCTGCAACTGGCGCTGCGGCTGGCCGTCGACAACGACTTCATCCCGATGATCCCGCCGGTGCTGGTACGCCCGGAGGTGATGGCAGGCACTGGTTTCCTGGGCGCCCATGCCGAGGAGGTGTATCGGTTGGAGGCCGACGACCTCTACCTGGTGGGCACTTCGGAGGTGCCGCTGGCCGGCTATCACTCCGGCGAGATCCTGGATTTGTCGGCCGGTCCGTTGCGGTACGCGGGCTGGTCGTCGTGCTTTCGGCGCGAGGCCGGCAGCCACGGCAAGGACACCCGCGGCATCATCCGGGTGCACCAGTTCGACAAGGTGGAGGGCTTCGTCTATTGCCAGCCGCAGGAGGCCGAGGCCGAGCACCGGCGGCTGTTGGGGTGGCAGCGCGAGATGTTGGCGCTCATCGACGTGCCGTATCGGGTGATCGACGTGGCCGCGGGTGATCTGGGCTCGTCGGCCGCGCGCAAGTTCGACTGCGAGGCATGGGTGCCGACCCAGGGCGCCTACCGGGAGCTGACTTCGACCTCCAACTGCACGACCTTTCAGGCGCGTCGGCTGGCGACGCGCTATCGGGACGCCAACGGCAAGCCGCAGACGGCGGCGACACTGAACGGCACGCTGGGCACCACCCGCTGGCTGGTGGCCATCTTGGAGAACCACCAACAGCCCGACGGCAGCGTGCGGGTTCCCGCGGCGCTGGTCCCGTTCGTGGGCGCTGAGGTGTTGGAGCCGTTGAGCTAGGGCAAGCGACTAAGGGGTCAGGCGCCGACGTTTGACAGCGACAGCAGCCGGGGCGGAGTGCCGGTGCAGACTGGTACGGGGCGGACGCGCTTGAGGGTTAGCGGGTTAGGCAGGCACCCGCTCGTGGCGGTGCTGACGTTCGATCGTTGCGAAGTAGAACGCGAAGGCGAAGCTGGTGAACAGGCTGCTGACGAAGAACAGCCACGGCCGCTTGAAACCGCGGCGATAGCCGTCGGTGATGGAGAACAGCGGCAACAGGATCACGTTCGCGATCGTGTAGTCCTGGGCCGCCGAGCCCGCTGCGGGGTTGGTGAACATCAGCTGGATGTACTGCGTCCAGCTGCCCGGGCCCCAGATCGGATTGTGCGATCCGTGCGCATACTCCTGCACGAAGCGAATGTTGAAGTACCAGCCCAGCCCGATCGAGGCGATACCGACGGTGTAATACGCGACCTCGAGCGGCGAGAACAGCGGACCGCTGGCCGGCCTCGCATAGACCCGGGGGTTGGCGGCGACGATCCACACGATGACCGCGATACCGAGGACGGCGTGGGCGATGAGCGACACCATCGCCGCAGTCTCACTCCGATCGTGATGTTTTGTCAATATTGTCATAGCAGGAGTGCGCGGCTGGGGTAGCTTACTGCCATGGTGAGGCCGGCGCAGACCGCGCGGAGTGAGCGCACCCGGGAGGCGTTGCGCCAGGCCGCGGTGGTGCGGTTCCTGGCCCAGGGCGTGGCGGACACGTCGGCCGAACAGATCGCCGCTGACGCCGGGGTGTCGTTGCGGACCTTCTATCGTCACTTCAGCTCCAAGCACGACCTGCTATTCGCCGACTACACCGGACTGAATTGGTTCCGCGCCGCGCTGGATGCCCGCCCGGTCGACGAGCCGGTCATCGACTCGGTGCAGGCGGCCATCTTCGCCTTCCCGTACGACGTCGAGGCCGTGACCAAGATCGCGACCTTGCGCGGCGGCGAACTGGATCCGAGCCGGATCGTCCGGCACATCCGGGAGGTGCAGGCCGATCTGGCCGACGTCATCCAGGCACAGCTGCTGCGCCGCAGCGGCACCGCTGGTCAGACGCCCGATGCCAGGTTGCGCGCCATGGTGATCGCCCGCTGTATCGCGGCGGCCGTCTTCGGGGCGATGGAGGCCTGGATGGTGGGCCCCGGCCCCGACCGGTCGCTCGGCGAACTGGCCAGGATGAGTCATCTGGCGCTGGAATCGCTGCGGTCCGGCATCACCGGCACGTGGACCAGCCCATGGACCACCACCCAGGTTTCGTCATAATTGACAAAACTTCGCACGGGTGCCAGCCTCCCACTCAGGAGGTCGGCATGTCTGAACCCGGAAACCACTACGACGCGATCGTCATCGGCGCGGGTCACAACGGATTGACCGCGGCGGTGATGCTGGCGCGCGCGGGCCTGCGAACCGTCTGCCTGGACGGCAAGCGCTACGCCGGCGGCATGGCCTCCACCGTGGAACTATTCGACGGCTACCGCTTCGAAATCGCCGGCTCGGTGCAGTTCCCGACCTCGGCGCAGGTGATCAACGAACTGGGCCTGGACACGCTGCCGACGGTGGACCTCGAGGTGATGTCGGTCGCGCTGCGCGGCATCGGCGACGATCCACTGGTCCAGTACAGCGATCCCATGAGAATGTTCGCCCACCTCAACGAGGTGCACGGCGCCGATGCGGTGGCCGGGATGGGCGGTCTGCTGATGTGGGCCCAGGCACCCACCCGCGCGCTGGGCCGCTTCGAGGCCGGCACGCTGCCCAAGACCTTCGACGAGATGTATGCCTGCGCCACCAACGAATTCGAGCGCTCCGCGATCGACGACATGCTGTTCGGCTCGGTCACCGACGTGCTGGACCGGTATTTCCCGGACCGCGAGAAGCACGGCGCGATCCGGGGGTCGATGACGGTGCTGGCCGTCAACACCCTCTACCGCGGTCCGTCGACGCCGGGCAGCGCCGCCGCGCTGGCCTTCGGGCTCGGCATCCCCGAAGGTGACTTCGTGCAGATGAAGAAGCTGCGCGGCGGCATCGGCGCGCTCACCGCGCACCTGGCTCAGGTCTTGACCGATGACGGCGGCGAGGTCCGGTTGCGTTCGAAGGTGACCGAGATCCTGGTCGCTGACGGCCGCGCGAGCGGAGTGCGCACCGAGGCGGGGGACATCCTGACCGCCCCGATCGTCGTCTCCGCCGTGGCGCCCGACGTCACGGTCAACGATCTGATCGATCCGTCGCTGTTGCCCGCCGACATCCGGGAGCGCTACGGCCGCGTCGACCACCGCGGCAGCTACCTGCAGATGCACTTCGCGCTGGCGGAGCCACCGCAGTTCGCCGCGCCATACCAGGCACTCAACGACCCGACGATGCAGGCGTCGATCGGCATCTTCTGCACACCTGAAGAAGTCCAGCAGCAGTGGGAGGACTGCCGCCGCGGCGTCGTGCCGGCGGACCCGACGCTGGTATTGCAGATCCCGTCGGTGCACGATCCGGATCTCGCCCCCGAAGGTAAGCACGCCGCCTCAGCCTTCGCGCTGTGGTTCCCGATCGAGGGGGGCGCCGACTACGGTCGGGCCAAGGTTGAGATGGGTCAGCGGGTTGTCGACAAAATCACCCGGCTGGCACCGAATTTCGAGCGCAGCATCATCCGCCACACCACCTTCACGCCCAAGCACATGGGTGTGATGTTCGGTGCGCCCGGTGGTGACTACTGCCACGGCTTGCTGAGCTCCGACCAGATCGGACAGAACCGTCCGGGTCCGAAAGGCTACCTCGGACAGCCGATTCCGATAGCGGGGCTGTACCTGGGCAGTGCCGGATGCCACGGCGGGCCGGGCATCACCTTCACCCCCGGCTACAACGCCGGACGGGCGGCGCTGGCGGACCGTTAGCCGCGGTCGGCCAGCAGTTCGCCGAGGCAGGTAAGGAAGTCGTCGGGACGCGCCGGGGTGAAGGCGGGCTTCGACCCGGGTATGTCCAGCGTGATCAGTACCGACTTGAGTGGCCGGTACAGGTCCAGCGGCAGCCAGCGGCGCAAGTCCGGGCTGCCCCACACATTGAACCGAACCGTGAACCAGCCGAGTGGCTGGGCCTGGTATCCGCGGATCTGGTCCAACCCGATGACTTTCGCGGTGCCCGAGGGAAAGTGATAGCGGCGCAACGTGATCGCCATCTGATCCAACTGGACGACGCCGTCGTCGTAGCACAATTCCGAGACGGTGCTCATGCCTGGCAGCTCCGCAGCTCGTGACCGCGGGTGGTCAGGCAGCGCCCGTCGTCCAACCGCCACTGCCAACCGTGCAGGTTGCAGGTCAGCGTATTGCCTTCGACCACACCGAATTTCGACAGGTCGGCCTTCAGGTGCGGGCACCGGCGCTGAATCTCCCAGCCGTCCAGGGTGATCGTTGCCGAATCGTCGTGGCTCTCCGCGAACCAGCCGTCGGCGTAGGCGATCCGCTCGTCGGTCAGGCACTTGAAGAACGTGTACAGGTATTCGTTGTAGCCACCGACGCGCCAGGCTCGGAAGCGGGTCGACAAGAAGATGGTGTTGACCCAGTCCGGTTCGTTGTCGCGTAGCACCGTACGCACCAACTCGGGTGCGATCTCGAAGCCGTAGCGGAACTTCTCGTCGGGAATGGCTTCCCGGACCGCGCGTTTGGGGAAGTCCAGGATCACCGTCTCCGAGCCGATCACCAGTTCCACCGGATAACCGATACCATCGCAGATCTCGTTGCTCTGCAACATGATCGGCTCGAACAACGCCCGCAGCGGCTCGAGCAGCGGCTCGCCGGCGGCGGGAGCCCAGCCGGCTTTCTCGGCGGCCAGCACCGGTGCCATGCGCTCGGCGTAGGCGGCAAGGTAGTCGGCCTTGCCGGTGGTGAAGATCGCCTCCATTTGCTCGCTAGGCAGTGGGTGCTGCAGCGAGTTCAGTTGCGAGCCGGTGAGATCGGCGACCGAGCCCGGCATCATCAGCAGCCCGCGGTCGTGGCCGTGGCTGCGCATCTGGTCCAGGAACACCATCTGGTCCGGGAAGATGTTGGCCGGGTCGTTGCGGTCGTCGTTGAGCTGGCGCAGTTCGGGGTCCAAGAAGGCAGGCGGGCCGGCCGACGGGACCACCCAGGTCGCCCCGACCTGGGCGATGTACTGGCGAGCCCGATCCATGCCTCGCTGCCGCTTCTGGGTGGCGAAGGCCTCCTTGGCGCGGGCCGGCATGTCGTAGACCATCGGGTACCAGATCGCCCCCGAATACTGCAGCAGGTGCACGTCGATGTGCCCGAAGTCGGCGGCCAGCACGTCCAGCTCCACGGGACGCGCGTCGTTCATGTTGAAAACCGTGGTCTCACCGTCGGAAACCACCAGCGCCGAGTCGCCGATCGGTCCGTCCGCGGGTGCCCGCAGGGCGATGATCATGATGTCGAGGTCGCCCTTGGGACCGGACAACTGGTGGCACACCGAGTCCGTGGTTTCGAAGAATCGGTGAAACCCCAACTTCTCCAACTCGTGTCGCAGATCCGGCACCGGGAAATCGGGCAGCAGCACCACCGCGTCCTTGTTGACGTGCGCATCCAGCAGGGCGGCGTCGAAGTGGTCCTTGTGCAGGTGTGAGACGTAGAGGTAGTCGCAGTCGCCCAGGGCGTCCCAGTCCAGCGTGCTGTTGTCCGGGAATGGGAACCACGACCCGAAGTACGCCGGGTTGACCCATGGGTCGCACAAGATGTTGCCCGCCCGGGTCTGGATCAGAAAGCCGGCGTGGCCGACGCTGGTTACCTGCACAAATACCCCTCGGGACCTGGTCTGAGACGCCCCGAGTTTAGCGTGAGTCACAGCGTCGGGTCTTCCCACAGGCGTCGGTAGTAGTCGATCCGCAGCGGGTCGGGGGCCAATCCGTAGGCGGCGAAGAACTCCGGCTCCCAGTTCCGGCCCGGGTAGTTCCAGCCCAGCGACAGCGTTGCTACCGCCAGGTCGGCCCACCGATCGGCGACGCCCAGCTCGCCTAGGTCGACGTGCCCGCAGTAGCGGCCGTGCTCGTCGATCAGCGTGTTGGGGGCGCAGGCGTCGCCGTGGCAGACCACCAGCCGATCGATCGGCGGCGGACCCTCGAGGTTGGCTCGGTGCGCGGGGTGCAGCATCGGCAGCCTGCTGGCCACCGACCAGTCGAACGGGCACGACGGCACCGGCAGGCTGTCGTGCAGTGTGCGCAACCCCACACCGATCGCACGCACCGCGATAGCGGGCGCCGCCCGCCAGCGTGGGTGCACCGCGGACACACCGGGCAGCCCGCGGGTGCGCAGCCAGGCCCCTTCCCCCTCGACGCCGAAGTCCAGGACCGGCGGCACCGGGATGTACCGCCCGGCCCAGCGCAACCGGTGCGCTTCGCCGGTGAAATCGAGCGAGTGGGCCCCTCCCACCTTGACGAACTCGGCGACGAACTCGGCGCCCCCGTCGACCCGGAAAGTGACATCGCCGAGCTCGTTGCGCCACACCGCGTGCACGGGCCGGCCGGTGGCCAGCCGGCGCACCACGGCGGGGACGGCCACATGGGACGTCGGGTAGGACAAGCGCACCTCTCTTTCCCCGCTTCAGCCCACCGCTAGCCAGGAGCACTAGGCTGAACTGCTGTGGAACCTGCATACGGCACTGCCATCACCCTCGCCCGGATGATCTTTCGCCTGCAGGGTCTCAAGATCACCGTGACCGGCGTGGAGAACCTACCGACCAGCGGTGGCGCCGTGGTCGCAATCAACCACACCGGTTACCTCGATTTCACGCTGGCCGGTTTGCCGGCGTACCGCCAAGGGCTCGGCCGCAAGGTGCGATTCATGGCAAAGCAGGAGGTGTTCGACCACAAGATCGCGGGACCGCTGATGCGCTCCTTCCGCCATATTCCGGTGGACCGGGACAGCGGTGCCGCGTCATTCGCCGCGGCCGTCGAGAAGCTCAAGGCCGGTGAGCTGGTAGGCGTCTACCCCGAGGCGACGATCAGCCGCAGCTTCGAGATCAAGGAGTTCAAGACCGGCGCAGCCCGGATGGCGGTGGAGGCCGGCGTGCCGATCGTTCCGCACATCGTTTGGGGTGCGCAGCGGATCTGGACCAAGGGCCACCCGAAAAAGATCTTCCGGCCCAAGGTGCCCATTCAGGTGATCGTCGGTGAGCCGATCGAACCGACGCTGTCCACCACCGAACTGACCGCCCTGTTGCATTCCCGAATGCAGCACCTGCTGATCCGCGCGCAGGAACAGTACGGCCCGCACCCGGCGGGCGAATTCTGGGTGCCCCACCGCCTGGGCGGCGGTGCCCCATCGCTGGCCGAGGCGGCCCGCATGGATGCGGAGGAGGCGGCATTCAAGGCGGCCCGCCGCGCGGAGCGGGCGCACCCCACTGGAGGCGCGGAGCAGTGACCGATGGCGGAGCCCGTCTACCGCGCCTGCGAAATCCTGGCTCAGATGCTTCTCCGGGCCACGGGTACGCGGATCACCTACGTGGGCGAGGAGCACATTCCCGAGCGGGGCGGCGCCGTGATCGCGCAGCGGCACTATGCTCATCCAGCCGGAGAGCGTTGGGTGCGGCGCCGACACCCGGGCGAGGCCGCGCGTATGGACGCTGAGGACACCGCGGCGAGGGCCGCCGGCCGGGGACCGCGCCAGACACGGTAGGAGTGGAAGGAGAGTCGACAAATGGCTGAGCCATTCTTCCGTTTCATGGAGTTCTTCGTTCCGTCGGTGGTCGCGCTGAACGGAAACAAGATCACCTATCAGGGCTTGGAGAACATCCCCGCCAAAGGTGGGGCCATCATCGCCCTCAACCACACCAGCTATGTGGACTGGATTCCGGCATCGCTGGCTGCCAAGGAACGCAAACGGCGACTGCGATTCATGATCAAAGCCGAGATGCAGGAGGTGCGGGCGGTCAACTACGTGATCAAGCACACCCAGCTGATCCCGGTGGACCGCAGCGTCGGGGCCGAGGCGTACGCCGTGGCCGTGCAGCGCCTGAAGGACGGCGAGATCGTCGGCATGCACCCCGAGGCGACGATCAGCCGCAGCTTCGAGCTCCGGGAATTCAAAACCGGGGCAGCACGACTGGCGATCGAAGCCCAGGTTCCGATCGTGCCGATGATCGTTTGGGGCGCGCACCGGATCTGGCCCAAAGACCACCCAAAGAAGTTGATGCGCAACAAGGTTCCGATCAGCGTCGCGATCGGGCCACCACTGTGGCCGCAGGGGACCGCCGAGGAGTTCAACGCCGTCCTGCGTCAGGCCATGGAGGCCATGCTGCACTGGGTACAGGAGCAGTACCCGCATCCCGAAGGCGAATACTGGGTACCGCGGCGGCTGGGCGGCAGCGCGCCTACCCCGGACGAGTCCAGGGAATTCCGCATTGCCGAACTGGCCGAGCGGGCGCAGAAACGAGCGCAGGGCGGTGTGACGGCGCGAAGGCGCAAGGAAGGGAACCGAGCTGACAACATTGGCCAGCCGTAAGCCCGCGCTCATCGGGTGCGACGTCGACGGCACCCTGCTCAATGACGAAGAAACTCTCAGCCCGCGTACGCGTGCCGCGGTGCGTGCCGCGGTCGCCGGCGGCGCTCATTTCGTGCTGGCCACCGGTCGTCCGCCCCGCTGGATCAGGCCAGTTATCGAAGCCCTCGGGTTCGCGCCGATGGCGGTCTGCGCGAACGGTGCCGTCATCTACGACCCCGAACACGACAAGGTGTTGTCGGTGCGGACGCTATCGGTCGACACCCTCGCGGCGTTGGCCGACATCGCGCGGCGGGTCATCCCCGGCGTTGGGTTGGCGGTCGAGCGGATCGGCGAGCGCGCCCATGACACCGCGACCCCGCAGTTCATCAGCTCGCCCGGATACGAGCACGCGTGGCTCAACCCGGACAACACCGAGGTGTCGTTCGACGACTTGCTGAGCGCGCCGGCCATCAAGCTGCTGATTCGCAAGGCCGGCGCCGCCAGCGCGGACATGGCTGCCGCGCTGGACGGGCACTTCGGTGAACAGGGCGATCTGACGTACTCCACCAACAACGGCCTGCTGGAGATCCTGCCGCGGGGCATCAGCAAGGCGACCGGCCTGCGCGAGGTCGCCGAACCGCTGGGCATCGCCGAGTCGGACGTGGTCGCATTCGGCGACATGCCCAACGATGTCCCGATGTTGCTGCAGGCCGGCCTGGGCGTGGCGATGGGCAATGCCCACCCCGACGCACTGGCCGCAGCCGACGAGGTCACGGCCCCCAACAGCGAGGACGGCGTGGCGCGTGTGCTGGAGCGATGGTGGTCTTAGCGATGGACGCGGCGACGATGTGGGAGACTGCGCGCGTGTGCGCGAGAGCGTGGGGCGGCGCAACGGGACCGGAGGGCAGCTAGTGGGTTCAGAACCAGACCCACCCGAGGGCGGTGGGACCGAGGAGACCAAGCCCGAGCCAAGCGAACCGCGCGAGCGCGGCCCGCGTCGCAGTTCGTTCGGCGCCAACCGTCCGGGCCAGGACGCGCCGGACAAGCCGGATGCCCCACCCAAGCCCGAGCCCCTGGGCAGCATCCAGTTCCAGGACGCCGAAACGACCAAGCCGCGACCGCCGACACCGGCGGAGTTGCGCGCCCGCAAAAAGCACGAAGACAAGCAACGCGAGATCGAAGAGGCTCGGCTGGCCGCAGAAGCCAAGCGGCAGAAGCAGAAGCGCATCCTGATGGGTTCGGCGGCCGCCGTCGGAGTGGTAGGCCTGGTGGCGGGCCTCGGGTACTGGCTGTTGTCGCCGCAACACGTCACGGCCCAATGCGTCCAGGACGATCCGAACGGCCAGCCGGTGATCGTCCCGGACAGCTACTGCACCGGTCACACCGCGGGCATGAACGGGTTCTTCTTCTGGGGCGGGCATTCGTACCGCTACTACTACGGCAGTTCCGGCTCGGTTGGGCAACGGCCGACCGGCGGTACCACAAGCATCCCCAAGGGGGCCACCGTCACCACGAAGTCGGGCACCACGATCCAACGCGGCGGCATCGGCGGCAGCGGCGGCAAAGGGAGTGGCGGATCGTGAAACGCGGCAGGTCGCAGCCGCGTGCCAATTGGCAGTCGATCGTTGAATCGCAAGGGCTCGTCTACGGGACACCGGCCCGCGACGCGCGCGGCGCCGATCGGCCGTACTGGGACGAATCGGTGTACTACGAATTCGAGATGGATGAGATCCTGGCGTTGGAAGCCGACGTCGAACTGCTGCATTCGATGTGCCTGAACGCCGTCGAGCAAGTGGTCCTGATGGAGCGGTACGCGGATTTCGGCCTGCCGGAATGGAGTTGGCCGCACATCGCCGAATCATGGCGTCGCTCGGACCCACATGTGTACGGCCGCTTCGACTTACGCTATGACGGCCGACGCCCTGCGGTGCTGCTCGAATACAACGCCGATACCCCCACCACGCTGCTGGAAGCCGCCATCCTGCAATGGTATTGGCTCAAAGATACCTTCCCTGATGACGATCAATGGAACTCGTTGCACGAACAACTGGTCGACCGCTGGAAAGTGGTGCGTGATCTGTTGCCCAGCAACGAATTACACTTCTCGTGGTCCGGCGTGGAGGCCACCGGTGAAGACCAGATCACGACCACCTACCTGCAGGAGACCGCGGCCGAAGCGGGATTTCACACGGTCGGGCTGCTGATCGAGGATGTCGGTTGGGACTCCGCGCTGGAGCGATTCGTCGATCTCGAAGAAGACCCGATCCGGGCGATCTTCAAGTTGCATCCGTGGGAGTGGGTGCTCGACGATCAATTCGGTAAGTACGTGGTGTCGACGCTGCCGCAGACCATGTGGATTGAGCCGTTGTGGAAGACGCTGCTGTCCAACAAGTCAATCCTGGCCGTGCTGTGGGAGATGTATCCGGGT